>NZ_JBDZYG010000003.1:0-377414 GCF_040329455.1 Ruegeria sp. SCP11
GGCCGTGCGTCTGGGCGTCAGCCCCGAAATCAACGCGCTTTCCACGATCATGATCGCCATTGTGACAGTGGGCGTCATCACCGCATCACTTGTCACAAAACGAGCCATGGTAAAGAGACAGCGTGAAGAACAAGTAGCGGAAAAACGAGTGTGAGTTTTATTAGTGGATACAGAGCTTTTTGCGCCGAGAGTGAAACACCTGACCAGATGGAGCTATTGCTCTGTAATCTCAATGCAGTACTCGGAGGCAAATGGCTATTTGAAAACGGCGCGGCTCAGACAAACCCACCTTCCTTTCACGCGAACACAAGCTTCATACACACGCCGGAAACCGCCACAATTTCGTTTCTGACAACGTGCCTTGTCGGCACTCAATGGCTCATATTTGACGATCCAACGGCTCCACGCCGCGTTCGGCCTGGCTTTCCTCCAGATCTCACTACGACACGGAGCAGCGCAGATAGAAAACACTGCGTGTAAGATCACGTCCTTCGGGAAATGCGCACCTTCGAATGAATCTTCACGAACTGCCCCTGCTCGTGTTTGGTACGCCTCTATCAGAGTTCCGATGGATCGGACAAATAACCATCAAAGTTTGCTACAAAACCACAGAACCTTTCCCGCAGCTCAAACCCGTTGTTTTTCAGCTCATTAGCCACTTCAGAATGCAACCCGGCAATTTCACCACTTTTATGAGAAGAGACGAATGCAATTTTCATCCCTCTGCCCTTTTAATGTGTGACTTACTCACCAGCGCTTGACGCCTGCGGCCGCTCAAAACTGGGCGCCGCAGTGGTCCGCTGAGAGCAGGCACAAAACCGATCAGGAAAGCAGTCCAACCCAGACACCACAGCACAGCGGCGCAGACAACGAGGGGATGACCAGAAAAAACTGGTGCCGCAATGCGGGCGCAGGTCGAAATCCAGATCATCAAGACACCAAGTATAAACCCCCAATTGGCCTTCAAGTCGCCTTCGGTGGTATGCGCGGCTGCCCGTCCTGCAATCGCCATGATCATTCCGGCCATTCCGCCGATTGTGATGGCATGCAGGGCATCCGCCATCGGATAGAGCGACGGAGCTAATCCCGTAACGCCCATGGCAATCAGGCCAAAGGGCACCCAGAAAAAAGCAAGATGCAACGCCACAAGCAACGGGTTACGGATTATAGCAAGCGTTCTCCACCTGCGCATGGTCCATAACACCGCCATAGCAGCAAAAATCATTGCGATATTAGCCAAGTCGAGCCACCCAACCAGTCTGGCAACTAGAACCAGACCCAGGAGCGCTTGCGGGGTGGTCCGCTGCCAAGTGTTTGGAACCAGCGTCGCGTCGAAGCCATCGAGGGCAAGCCAGTTGCTGGTGAAGGCCGGAATTGCACGTATTCCAATGCTGATCATCAGCATAGCTAAACCAATCAGCAGGATATCAACCAAATCCAGGCTCATTGACGGTGCCCCCGCCAGTGTTGCGCTTAAAAAGAGAAACTCAGCAACTCCAAGCCCCACAACCGCACCCAGATAGACCAGCTTTTGATAGTTGCCAGACGAGATCAGCTGAAGACCGATGATGCCAGCTAGCAGAACGAAATACCCGGCATTGACAATGACAAGCAATCCGGGAGGCACGAAATCTGCCAACGCCATACCAATGCGTGCGACGGCCCACAAAGCCAATAAAGTTATCAGCGCGCCACCCTGCAGCGGCGGCCTGTTTGTCCAGGCTGGTAGTGCCGTCAGCAGATATCCTCCGATCGCCGCACCGGTAAAGCCAAATAACAACTCGTGAACATGCCATACAATTTCCGGTTCGAATGCCGGGCCAAAACCTAGGTACCAATCACCAAGCGGCCAAAGAGCTACTGTGAACAACGCGCACAGAAACGAAGCGGGAAACAGGATCCGGTACGGGGCGACCCTACCCGAGATCATGACTCAACTGCGGCCCGACCACTCCGCGCAGTATTGTTTGCGACCGAGAAACACCCATTGCAAAGCGTGGGACAGGGTGCAAGTTCGGCCTCTTTGAGGTGGCGGATCAGATAGCCATCCTGGAGTTCAATCAAAACGCCCTGTTCTTCGCTGTATTCTACATAGCTAGCAGTCGAACAGGTCCCGTTCCTATTCGGCAACAGCCCCGTGGCCCAAGACGAGAGCAAACAACGGTCCTCGCCATCACGCTCACCCTTGCAAAATACAAGCCTCTGGGTCTCAATCCGGGTCTCGGCGTTGATCGCAACCAATCGTCTGGCATCATTCGCATGAGCAAATTCCTCCCCGGCACGCGTTTTGGCCTGATCGAAATTCGGGCCCGGAAAACTCCGCGTGTTGGAGCCGTCGTTGAAGCCGCAATAAACAATGTGCGCGCCCTTTCGTACAGCAGCGCTCAAAGCGGTAGGCGTTCCCGCCGGGCATACAATTTCCTCTACCATGCAGCCGCATTCTCTGGCCGTGAAAGGCACAAGCCCGTCCGCCGCTTCATCAGAGCAATTACATGTTGAATCGGCTTTGCGAAGGGTCCTGATAGCGATGCGGTTTCCTGCGCCAAATCAAGTTCTGTGTCAGCGATTGCATTGCGCAGGGCCAAGGCAGCCCCTGTATCCCCCTCAATCGCCAAATCGAGAGGGAAAAACAACGCATCACCATCGAATGCGCCATGAATCAGACCTAGCAGCGCCGCCAGCCAGTCGGAAATACTCGCCGCACCAGCACTGCGATCCCGGCGCAGCCGTATCTGCGGCTGACCGCCATTGGGATTGAGGCGCAGAACAATTGGTAGATCGACCGGATCCAGCAAAAATTCGGCTCGGTCATGAGAACCAAAACGATCGAACACACCGGGATTGTTTGTCGTTTTTCTGAGCGCGAACAAGGCCAACGAAAGGGACAGTGGCGCTAGCGGGACAACGCGCATCGCGCGCGCCAACGCAGCGGGATGTTGCAGAATAGAGTTTTGGGGGTGGGACAAACAGACCTCCTGCCGTCACAGCAAGGTTTACCACACCGCTTTCTTTAACCTCGTTTGGCGCGATGGAATTGACCTTTGTCAACTTTCAACCGCCTCAGCATTAAAACGGGGGAGAAAAACTCTGGAGCACTATCATCCCACCCTTACTGTCATATCCAAGTCTTCTCCAATTCCTGAACAGATGCCAGAAAGACGGCCAAAGCCTCACCATTCCTAATCCGGTATCCGTGCGTCATCAGATGACGGCAGCGCATCGCGCAGTGCTTGAAGCTCAAGGATCGGAGCTGCGTTTTGACCAGCCGGTGACCGGGCAGGCAATGTAAGCGAATACCCCTGTTAAAGTAAACATCCTTGAGACCACCGAACGTGTCGCTGCTGGGCTAGTCGCCTCAATGGACGGTCTGGATGGCCTCGCGGCGTTCTTGGCGTCGCTCCGAAGTCCCGTCCCGCCCGAGGGCCAGAGCGCTGCGATGTCGCGCTGGCCAATAATGAAGGCGGTACTTGCCACCTGACTCAAATTCATAAATCAGCCCCGGTGCAAAGCGTCTTGCATGGTGGGCCTGACGTCGATTCATTTACGCTATTGGTTTAGACGCATTGGACCAGTCGGATAAGGCTGCTCACATTTGGCCCAAGGATACTTTAACCTGGGAAAACTTTTTCCTAAATTCTATACTCAGAGAGTCCTCTTTGTGCCCTCAATTTCACTGTCATTTCTGCAATGTCTAGCACGCGTTCTCAAAGTGTTTTTGTCACGGATTCCGGTTTGGAATTGTGAGCTTGCAGGTTTCGATATTTGCACCCTGCGAACTTTTCCTTAAGCCATGTTGCCAAATAGCGGATTGGAAGGCAGATCAGCGTGAACTCGGCGAAGCTGAGGAAGCTTTCGACGGTTTTGTCGTAGCGGGTGTCGACGGGACGAGCACGCATCAGCCTATTGAAGCATTGTTTAGCCAGTTTGCGCAGGTGATATACAGAGCGACCTACACCGACGCGCCTCTTGCCCAATTTCCGCATGAGATGGCTGGCAGGATATCGCGTGTGTTAAAGGGCTTTCGAATGCTATCAGCAGCGATTCCGCGTTCGGCGAACAAGACACACGGCTTGAGCCAATTGCCGACCATGACCATATCGAAGCCAAGACAATCTGAGTTTTCTTCCAGTGTGGTCTCGGTTTTCATGGGCAAACCTGCGGCGTTGGAGAAGATGGGATGTTGGGCGTCAAATCTCCATAAAGAAGGCCAAAGCCCTACCGCTGATTCCTACACAATACCTCGCCGCCCAATGTTAAACGTTGAACGCGGCGCTACCTATCATTTGCAATGCTTGTACAACCACCCCGCTATTGGTCAGGGCGGCCTGAATCCGTTCTCAGAGGCTCGCCAGCCACAAAGCGCCATTTCAAGCTTGTTGTTTTACAGTATCCAGTTGTAATAACGCTCAACTCACCGAATGAACCCCTTTTGGCCAAACGGCTTAGTCTTCATCGACAACACTTCTATCCGCTTCTGGCTTGGGCATTTGAAAACATGACCCAGGTGGAGCTGACCATTCAAATTGCTAATCTCCACAAAAGTTTCTTCATGCTCTGTAGCAACGAACTTCCATGTTCCCACTTTTCAGCTTAATTTAATTATGATATCAATGGAATGGCTGTGAGCACGCTGCAAAAATTCGGTGACCCATGCCAATTTATCCCAAGCACAAAGTGATCTTCGCGCATATCCCTAAAACAGGCGGCTCGACAGTTACAACGATGCTTAAAAATGATTGGGTTATTTCGCACAAAAAAACAAGTATTGATAAACGAGGAGATGGCGCATCAACTATTAGTAAAATGAAAAAGATCGTAGGGAATGAAGTGAATGACTACTTTTCTTTTGCGTTTGTAAGAAATCCTTGGGATCGCCTTGTTTCAGCTTATCACTATGTATCGCAAAGACGGCCGGAAATTTTGGAAGTTGCTTCTCACAGAGATTTCGAAAGTTTTCTTTCTGCGTTTTACGATAATCATGAGCAAATGCTCAAAATTAGGTATTTTCGCCCTCAGTGGGAGTATGTTTGCGATCAGGACGGAGAAATTTGCGCAGATTTCATAGGCCGTTTCGAGCGATTCGAGGCCGATCTAAAATTCGTAATTCAAAAACTGGGCTTGAAGCGTAAAATCATACGAAATCGAAAAAGATCAAGAAGGGACGACTATCGATTATATTACAACGATTTTGGTCATGAAGTGGTAAGACAAGCATATTTCCGCGATATATCCAATTTTGGCTATTCGTTCGAAGATGGGCAAATTAGAAGTCGAACACCTATTTTTAATCGGTTACGCTGAAATAGATATATTTCTCGAATTTATCACTATAGAAACTCAACATGGATACTTTAGCATCTCATAAACAGTTTCTGCCACTCAATCAGGCAATTAATTAAGGGAAAACAACGCGTCGGTGATTTTCCAATACATATTAAAAAAACGTCACTACTGTTTCCCACTTAATTGATCCCCCGATATTTTTTTGGAAACGGATGAATTACGAAGGGAAACAAGCCATAGTGAATTGCCATGAAGTTACGGCAGGTTGAAGTGCTTGTTGGCAAGGCATGGCGGAGGCGGCAAAGGAAAAATTCTGAGTCCCGGGCCTTGCCGTGCCCCGTATCAATCAGGTTCGCTGTCAGCCCGAGATCCCGGAAGGTCGTGCCCGTCGTATTTTTGAAACTGCATCAATCCACACAACGAAAGTTTTCGAGGGGCTGTGCTAATAAAGGCAGATTAGCCGCACACATGATCGAACGGGCTCGTCAGTATGGGCGACACGGGTTGCGTCGGATCGCGACATTGCTGAGAGATGCGGGTTGGCAGGTCAATGACAAGAGCGTGGCAGCCCGCTATGACAGGTATCCGAAGGTATTACTCTCCGCCATCGCTGCCTCTGCCATATTCCGGATGTGAAACAAAAACACACTCTGAACCTAAGGGTGCGACAACTTTTATTCGGTCAACGCGAAATTTCGCAACAAATCCTACGAACGAGTGTCCGAACTCGCACCAAATTCAAGCTTAACTCAAAGATTGCGACAATAGCTCGATCCGTGAAAACTAAAATCGAAACCCTACTCGGGCAGAAAGCAAGCCCAGGTCAATGCTTGTTTCATCATTCGCCTCTTCAAACTTACCACTTAAATCTCGGTATGAATACTCACCGCCTATAAACCAACGTTCTGAGAAATTGTACTCCAGCCCCACACCAATGTTAAAGCCATCTATCGTAGTTTGGCTTTCTCTGTTTTCAAATTTCCTGCTGGGGTGGACCCGGAATCTGGACCACGACCATCCTAACGCGCCATAGTACAGAAAATTACCTTGAATAAGGCCAAACCGACCACGAATATCGGCAACATCTAGAACTTCCCTGTTCTCACTTCCCGAAGAGCTTCGTTCCGACAAGTCAATTAGGTTCGAATACCGAAATTCTGCACCGTAAAAGTATCTCCCCCTCAACACGTTGTAGCCAATAGCTGCGTTGAGGCCTCGTCCGGATCCTGCATCGAAATTACTGGTTTCAGTCCCGCCGGACAAAATTGGAAACTCTGATGTTCCGCTTGCGTTTGCCGCGGCAAGTTCCAGAGCAACGTATGAGCCCTGCACAAATGAAAGCTCCTTAGTGGGTTCTTCAGCAAAGGCTTCGAAGGGCAATAGTTGCAAACTCAGAATGCTTAGAGCGAGTGTGGTGATTTTCATTTTCGAACTTCCGAAAATTTTTTGTATGAATACAACAAATTAACCGCCTCCCTTCAGGCTTACTCTCGATGATCCTCTACCGTAATGCACCATCCTTGCAAGCTATTTAGCCTGAAAAATGCACAAACCCATACGAAGAGAGATTTTTTGCAACTTTTGAGAAGAGCAAGATTTTTTCTCTTGCTTCTGGCTTTCCTTCAAAACTTGAAGGTCCAAATGGGAATTGATCCGAGGGACCAGTTCCTCGACGAACGGGGCCGTGAAGGCCAGTTGCGCCACAACCAAGACGGTACAAATACCAACTTGCATGCATCCCACGATAGACCGATCATGGTGAAACGGAAGCCCTGCTCGACGATATTGTTCGAGTATTTCCACCTCACCATTTCGATTTAGATCGGGCAACCACAGCATCTTAGCTTTATTGTTGGTGGCCTTGATGCCCGCGGTGTCGGCACCGCGAAAGCATGAAATCACGAGTCTTGCTATGCTTGCCGACCAATGCTTGGGTTCAAGATTTTCAATAGTTTGGCAACCCAATTACAAGACTGATAAAACTTGGATGGTCAAATCTTTGCACCCAATCCCATGCTCGACATATATTCTGGCATCGCGAAAACTGCGTATTGCGTTGCTCGGTCGGTGTCTTCAAAATGACCATTGGCTAAAGCTGGCATTTTCTTTGTTCTTCTCAAAAGAATTACGACTGGGACTAAGCAGCTTGCATTTTAGAGAGCCCCGACATCGAAGCGCCCTAGCCTTCACATCATTCAAAAAGACGTCCAAACTTGGGGTTGGTGTCCTCAATGCCCGCCAACCGAAGCATGTGCCAGGCTAGGGCTTGGTTGCTTGAAATCACCGGAATCCCGACTTTCTGCTCCGCCTGGGCGATCACATCGAGGCATCGCAGGTTTGTGCAGGAGACAACAACGGCATCACATGGTGATTGCGCGGCGACCTTCTCGATGGCTTCAAGGATTGACGCTTCTGTGATCCGCGCAACCACACGATCATTGCCTTCTTCAAACGAGCCGAAGCCCGCGATTTGGAGCCCTGCCTCCTCGAGCTTTGAACGCATCCCGGCAGATACCTCTGGGATGTAGGGCGTTACGAAGGCCAATCGCTTTGCCTCCAGATGCCGAGCAGCGGCGATTATTGCCGCCAGCGGATTAGTGACGCAAGCGCCAGGGCATGCGGCTTCAATGGCGCGGGCAACATTCTCAGATCCAATCACCGTTGAAGCTGACGTGCAGCCAAATCCGATGGCGTCAAAACTGAGCGAAGGCGGCAATAGCCGCGCTGATGCCGGCAGGTCCTGCTCCATTCGAGACAAGGTGTCGGGCCGGATTTCGGGCACCATTGGGATCCTGCTGTGGTAAAGCGCAACCCCTGCGAGGTCCATGATACGGGAAAACTCTTGCTCCAGCGTTTCGTCCGTCTCAAGGACAATCACACCAAGATTTGCTCGTGTGCCGATGCCGTCGTCTGTTTGGAAATCAAGCTTCATATTGGTCCTCAGATGATTGGAAGCTCGGGCGTGGCACGCTCGGTTAGAAGTTCCGCGCCACCTGCGCGCACTACTATGTTCTCTTCGTGAACCATAATCCGGCCGTCGCCGTAGCCAAGCGAAGGTTCAAGGGTCAGCACCATGTTCTCTGTAAGCTCAGTCGAATCCCAGGTGGTGTGCGAGGGCCACTCGGTCAGTTGCATGCCAAGCCCGTGACCCAACCTGCCAACGTCACCGCCTTGATCGTCCAGCTCAGCGATCACTTTCTGCATCGCATGAAATAAATCGCGGCAAGTCGCGCCCGGGCGGGCGGCGGCAATTCCGGCCTCGGTCGCGCGCCAAAGCACGTCATAGGCGCGGCGTGAGGCATCATCCGCGCTGCCAATAGCCCAGTTCCGGTCAAAGTCGCAGAAATATCCATCCCAGTTGGCGCCAGAGTCGAGCATCAGGATATCACCACGCGCCAGTGGGCGACGCGACGGGGGCGAGATGACGTCGTGATATCCACCGTTGTCTGCACCCCCGACAAGGTAGGGAACGTCATCTGCGCCTTGCGCCAGACCTTCACGGCGAAACGCCCTAAATACGTCTTCGAGAGGTTGACCTTCGAGGGCGATTTCAGGCACCCGTGCGAATGTTCGCGAACCGATGGCGCAGATGTGCGACAGCTTTTCGAGCTCGGCCGCAGATTTCACTATGCGCAAGCTGCGAACGATATCTGTGGCGTCTGCAATCGCGAGTCCCTTGAGTCCAGCTATCAGCCGTTCATAGTCGCCCAGCGGCATCCGCAGGTGGGTTTCGTGTCCCTTCATCAGGCCGATTGTCTCGCCCCGTCCGGTATAGGTGGACAGCAGATCGGTCAAAAGCCCGACGCCATCATCTTGAGGCGCAGGGGCGCTCCAGGTGCGGATATCAGTGATCCAGGTGCGGCGCATAAGATCGGCCCCGATCTCGGGGATGATCGCAATAGGTTTACCTGCTGCGGGTATGAACAGGAACCACGGGCGAGTTGGGCTTTGCCAGAACAGCGTATGAAACCCGGTGAAATAGCGCACGTCCGGTTCAGTGGTCAGCAAAATGCCAACCATACCGGCTTCTGCCATTTTGGCTTGTGCTGCCGCCGTACGATTAGCGTATTCCTCATTGTCGAAGCCGCGTCTTGGGGCGTTCATGAATGGTGATCCTTTTGAAGGGGCAGTCGGTCTTGGACCAGTTTGACCCAGAATTCTGTACCTATGGGTAGCAAGGCATCATTGAAATTATAGTCAGAGGCATGGAGCGGTTGGGCATTTGGTCCGGTCTCGCCATTGCCCAGCAACAGAAAACAGCCCGGCACGGCGGCCGAAAACTGTGCGAAGTCTTCAGAAAAGCTCATTGGGTCGCGATCCCGGATCAGGTCGCAACCGGCGGATTCAGCGGCACGGTATACCGCCTCGACCGGTGCTTCGGAGTTGATGGTCTCTACGAATTGGGTATCGAAGGTCACCGACGCCTTGATGCCGTGCGCTGCCGCCACCCCTTCGCTGATCTGGCGCATGAAACGCTCGATGGCGATGCGGTCCTCGGGCGATCTGGCGCGAAAATCGCCCTTGAGAGTGGCGTTTCCAGGCAGGACGTTTCTCTGGCCATCGGTCAGGAACTCGGTAACGGAAATGACTGCGCCGGATGCGGGCGCGAGCTTTCGCGCCACCACGGTCTGCAACGCAAGCACGATCTCAGCACCAACGGTTATGGCATCGACGCCGGTTTGCGGCATGGAGGCATGGCCACCCTGCCCTTGTACATCAATCTCAAACAGCGTTTCGCTGTTGCAGATGATACCGGTACGCGTCGAAACCTGACCGGTGGGCGCTCCGGGCAGATTGTGGATTGCATATACTTCCTCGACCGGAAATTGCTCTAGCACACCTTCGTCGATCATAGCACGCGCGCCAAGGCCATGCTCTTCGTTCGGCTGGAACAGAAAGACGACCGTGCCGTCGAAGGCAGGATCTTGCGACAGACGTTCCGCTGCACCAAGCAACATTGCCGTGTGGCCATCATGACCGCATGCGTGCATTACACCCGGTGCTGTCGAGACATAGTCATGCACGGAGGTTTCGGTGATCGGTAAGGCATCCATATCAGCACGTAGCCCGATGGCCTTATTGCCGCCTCCGGATTGGAGCACACCGACAACGCCTGCGCCTTCGTGAACCTCGATCCCAAGCGCTCGCATTCGGTCGGCAACTATTGCCTTGGTTCGTGTCTCTTGGAATCCCAGTTCAGGGTTCCTATGCAGATCCTGCCGAAGCTCGATCAGACGTGTCTCAAAGTTACTCATTTCGTCATCCGCGTGTGAGTTCCATTGGTTCTACACAGTAGCAATGCACAAATTGCATCAAGTTTACGCGCACCAGACAGAAAAACTTGCACCAAAGCGGCGTTTCCAGATGGGTTTGCATACAAGTTCTATGATCCGCTGGGGAACGGTCGACTCAACGCGCTGCACTCAGTGCCAGTGCAATTGCAAAGTGTTCAGATCGGCAGGTCCAGGCCGATTTTTGTACGATCCATCGCAACAGATGTGCGGAATCTGCGGACATTAGAGTTGTCGAAGAACAATCGATGGGTCAAATCCTCGAAATCCTGCATGTCCCGGGCAACGCAGACGAGAATGAAGTCAGCATCACCAGTCACGTAATAGCATTGCTGAACCTGCGGTTCGTTTCTGGCACGCTTGCGAAAAAGGTCGAGTTGCTGCAGCGACTCCCGGTCAAGCTCCACAAGAACAATGAATGTCATCTTGCAGTCGAAGCGCGACGGATCGAGGACAGCGACCTCTTTTAGGATCATGCCGGAATCCCGCAGCCGTTTGAGCCGCCGCTGCACGGACGGAACTGAAAGGCTGCACTCCTGCGCCAGTTGTTCAAGCCCGATTCGACAATCCTTCTGAAGCGTTCTGAGAATTGTCGTGTCTGCATCATCAAGTTCGGCGCTCATGAAAAATCTCCGCGACTTTGAGCACAATGGTGAAATTGTTTATCAGGAGTATTTCCAATTTCGAAAATTTAAAACAGGCAATTCATGCAAAATCTCTACTCACAATGAAAGCGGATGAAAAACACATGACATTTACCGACGACCTCAGCTTTGCACCGGATTTTGCCCGCGCCCTGGAGTTTTTTAAGGCACAGGAAAACTATACTGTTTCACCGCTGATCGAATTCAAAGGTCCCGGTGGTCTGGGCGTTTACGCCAAGAATGAAACGCAACGTATGGGGCTAGGCGCCTTCAAAGCGTTGGGTGCGCCATACGCCGTTGCGCGGATACTTGAAGAAGCGTGGCAGAAAGAAACAGGTGAAACTCTTTCCCTCGTGCGCATGAGAGATGCCGATTTTCAGGATTTTGCGGCAACTCATACCTTCGTCTGCGCCAGTGCTGGAAATCACGGCATGGGCGTTGCAGCCGGGGCGCGGATGATGGGAGCCGGGGCACGGATTCACCTTGCGAAAACCGTGCCCGAGGGGTTTGGCGATCGGCTTAGGGCACTTGGTGCGGAAGTGTTGCGCTCGGGCGACGTCTATGACGAAAGCGTCTCAGCGGCCATCGCCGACGCTGAAACAACGGGTGCGACACTTTTGGCGGACGGAACCTGGGCCGGCTATACCGAGATCCCGAAATTGGTGATGGAGGGGTACTGCGTGATCGCCGAGGAGATGCGTCAGCAGTTCGAAGTCTCCGGCGTCTGGCCAACACATGTCTATCTACAGGCCGGTGTCGGTGGGCTTGCCGCCGCGATGTCCCACATGATCCGCCTGAATTGGGCAGAACAACCAGAACTGATCGTCGTCGAGCCCAGTGCAGCCGCCTGCTTGAAGACAAGCAACCTGGCCGGGCAACCCACCCGCAGTGATGGGCCAGACTCAAACATGGGTCGCCTTGACTGCAAGGAACCCTCGATTGTGGCCTGGGCTGTGCTCGAACGCTGCGACGTAAATTACGAAACGCTTTCCGAAGAAGAAGGCGTGGCAGCCGCTGAAGCTGTGACGGCACTTGGCATTGCGACCACACCATCTGGTGCGGCCGGCTACGGGGCCCTGTGCAAGAGAACTACCGAACAAGGGAACGCCAAGGAAACGCGACCTCTTGTCATCATCTCGGAAGGACTCGCATGAGCGGGCAGGAAAGGACCAACAGAACGATATCTACCTGTAGCAAGCTGTTCACTTCGGCGGTGCTTGCCGCCAGTCTGTAGACCGCCGCTTTCGCGGACACCTAGAAATTCGCCTCGAAGGAGGACAAAAGCGACGTTCAGGATATCTTCTCTCAGGCGTTTGCTGAAAGCATCAAGAAACAATCCGGCGGCGACACCAAGGTGCGCCTCTATCACTATGGGCAGTTGGGCACCGAAAACGACATCGTTGAATGGACCTCGAAAGGCACCGTCCATTTCGTGTCTGTCGGCACAGGGAACCTTGGCTCTTATGTACCCGAGGCGCAGGTTCTCGATCTTCCTTATGTGTCGGGCGGCAACATCGACGTAATCCGCAAGGTTCTGACGACCAGCCCGACCATCTATGAAGACTTGAGCGCCAAGTTCGAGAAAGTGCACCTTAAGCTGCTGACCATGATTTCGGAGGGCGAAATGGCCTGGGGCGCCAAAAAGGCGATCTGCAGCCCTGCAGATTTCGAAAGTCAGAAAATCCGTACCTTCACCTCAACCATTCCGGTCGAAACCTTCTAGGCTTTTGATGCCAACCCGACGACGCTATCTTGGGGCGAGGTCAATGGCCCGCTTCAGTTGAAGACCGTCGATGGCATGGTGACCCCGGTCTATTTTATCTACAACGCCAAGCGGCATGAAGTTCAGGACTACCTGATCTTCTCGGTTAACTGCCGTATTTTGGCACCGTTTCAATCAACGGCGAATGATACAACGGGTTGCCCGCCGATTAGAAGAAAATGGTGTAGACAGCCATCACCGAAACCGAACAGGCGGCGCATGATTACCAGATCAAGATCAACCCGGAGAACACGGACAAGATTAAGGCCGAACGTCCCGATCTGCTGGTTATCGCCCTAACCGAAGAAGAGCGCTCCGTCTTTGATACCCAAAGCGCAACGCTGCACGAAAACTTTCTATGACTTTATTGAAAACGCTTCGCACAAAAGCCGACATAGCTGAAAGGTGCGGCGTCCTGTTCAGGCGTCGCGTCTTTCGTTTCGGGCACGCCCATTGGCGCGCCGAGGGAGACGGAAAATCCGCATGACGGCGCTTTACGATACGCTGAGCCGCCGGTCGAAAAAAGTTGTCCTTACGCTGATCTCGTTCACCACCAGGCCGCTGCTGGCATATCAGGCGGATAATTCCGTTTTCCACGTTTTGGAGATCTAAGAACTTAACCGCCTGAGCCCGGCGCTGCAATTTCCGGTCTACGTAATCTACTCCGTGATCCCGATCGGCCTTTTCATGGCCAGCCTGCAATAATTGATCGCCTTCATCATGAACGTCACCCATGTCGGCGCCTGGCACTCTTACGAGGTCGACGGCAGCGACACAGTGGAAATTAGAGCTTTAGATGTCAGGTTTTCTTGAATTTCTTGGGGATGTCGCGGCCGGCGAGTTGGATATCTACGTCATCACCTTTGCATTGGCGGTAACAATGGGGGTGGTGCTGCGTCTCAGCTATCCCATGGTTGTTCCCCTGGCATTTGCGACACTGATCGGTCTCGTACACTTCTCGCAGAGCGATACCGGGGTCATCATCCAGCAAATAGTGACAGGCATTTCGTCCAACGCGACCATCGCTGTGCCAAGTTTCATCTTCGCGGCCGACATCATGGCGCGCGAACATACTGCCAACAACCTGCTTGGTCTGATCGAAGCTTTTGTGGGCAACGCCGGGCCGGCCTGCCAATGACGGCCTGTATCAGTTGCAAACTGTTTGGCACGGTCTCGGGTTCAACTCAGGCGACGCTAGTCTCGATTAGTCAGATCATGCGCCCAAAGTTGTTGAAGGCAGGCTACAAGGACAGTTTAGTCATGGCACTGATCATCAATGCCAGTGACATCGCCTTCCTTATTCCTCCAAGCATCGGGATGATCCTTTACGGCACGCTCGCCAATACAAGCGTGGGGGAGTTGGTCATAGCAGGGATCCATCCAGGTGTTGTTCTGCCGGTCATGTTATTGCTTTATTGTTACTTCTACAGTGCGCTGCAGGGTGACCAGATCGCGCTTGTCCTAAAGAAATCCGACGCCTAGTGAAGGGCAGCTTTCCGCAGGGCTTTCCTGCCGTTAGGATTTCCAGTTTTGATTGTTGGCAGCATCGTTTTCGGCACTCTATGCACTGATCGTCGAAACAGTGATTTACCGGTAATTGAAAGTTAGCGATGCTTTGGACACGGCGCTCAGCACCGGCTTAACTACGGCAGTCGCCTTCATTCTTGTCGGGGCCGGGCAGGCGTTTACATGGCACATCTCGTTTGAACAGATTCCCCAGAGCCTGCTGGAACCGCTCGATCTAGAAAGTGCGTCCGACCAGTACATTCTGATCATCGCCCGTTGTTTCTTCGTGGGCTGTTTGCTCGTGGACTCGCTTGACTTGTTGGTCATCCTCACACCGATTTTTGCGCCAATCGTCGATGCTTCAGGGCTTGACCCGGTTCTCGTTGGCATGATGGGCACGCTACAGATGGCCATTCGATCAGCGCCCCCGTTCTTTGGTTGCGATATTTTCACCGCGATCGCGATCTTCAACAGGCCGTAGCTAGAATTGATCTGGGGGAATTGCCGTTCTTCGCGATACTTGTCTTGATGACGGTCTTGCTGATCTATTCCTTGGGCACCGCGTTGTTCCTCCGAGACCTCGCGAGGTTACGACAATGCAAACTGCGGACGGCCAGCGCTTACGAATGACCCTCCGCATCCCACCGACTGTATCAGGCTTAAGAAGGGCGGTTTGACCAAAAACTGGGAAAGGCCTGAACCATCGCACTCTCGGCTGGGCTGCTATAGGACACCATGGTCCTTCAAGCCCCCCAAAAAACAACCTTCCCAAATATCCGCTATTCAAAAATATGATGAAATAGAGAACGGGAACAGAAGTGGACTGGCGCGAAATCGAGGATCCGGTAATCGGCTGACGCCAGTCAATAGTCCGCATACTCATTTCTTAAGTAAAGGGCGTCTCAGCGCATCCTTCCCAACGACAACGCTCACGCCTATGCACCGCACATTGCGAAGGTGGGCTTTCAGGATCAAACACCAATAATCAATGTTCGCTCTGGGCTGTGAACCTTCGTTTCTCAATTCCTGACTACTACAGCTCATATCAAAAAACCGGCATTCATAAGTTGGTAACGGGTCGTGTTACATACTGAGGAACGGCTTAGAGATTGCGCGTGAGAAAACGATGTGTGACGGACATGTTAACCAGCCCAGGACGGGCTGGGTAGGCTGGTTCGATGTTCAGCAGCGGATTGGAAAACCTGCTACCGATTATTTTTGGACATGCTCGACCCACAGCATTTCGGATCAAGTTCCACACTCCGCAATGTATTCCGCCCCGGCATTGAGCAAATTCGTCTCGACCGTTTATTGGGACAGGCGTCGAGGCGGGATACGCTGGAGTCATGCCTTAAGCAGCCCGATTTCGAAGGCGCACCGCAGGTCGATCTCGGCATGTGGATGAGACATATGAGGAGGTGAAGCACGAGCAGGCTTCCCTCCATCAAGCAATTGGCAATACCGGACAATCGCTTGATTTCATGAAATACCAAGCGCAGGAACAATGTCTCCGCCACCAGGTTCATTGCTCGCACTCTCCAGTCGAACGGTTTGCCGCTTAAACTCTGCGACCTTCAAATAACTTTGCGACAGGACCCTCCAATCCTGACCTCATATGGGGGGGGCGGGCGTACAGTACCGGGCCGCATCGCACTTACCTTCAGCCGAATGGCGGCTCTGGTGGTTGACCGAGCGGGTGTGATCCATCATCCTGCCCCGTAACAGACTGGCCCGGCGCAGTTATTTTCACGTTGCGGTCAAGTATTTCAGCAAGGCCCGTAACATGCCCAATGTTTCGCAGAAGCAATATGTGCTGGACACGCATCGTCTGCGCGATCCCGAGCAAACGCTTGAGATCGTCAAACCGTTTCTGAAGGAAATGGGGATCACCCGGATTGCAAACCTGACGGGGCTGGACCGGATCGGATTGCCAACGGTGATGGTTGCACGGCCAAACTCTCGGTCGGTTGCGGTGTCGCTGGGAAAAGGCCTGTCACTGCGCGCAGCCGAAGCGTCCGGCGTGATGGAGGCCATTGAAGCTTGGCACGCCGAACGGGTGCAGCTACCCCAACGTCTCGCCAGATATGCCGAGCTTTCACAGGAAGCGAATGTGATTGATGTCGCTACGCTTCCGCGCGTGGCCGGTGGGCGCTTTGACCCCCATGCAAACATGCTTTGGGTTCTGGGGCGTGATTTGGGTGCCGATGTCCCGTGCTGGGTTCCGCTTGAAATGGTCGACACAGACTATACCGCGGCTCCGGTTGGTGGACAGAAGGCCTTTCCCCGATCGACCAACGGGCTGGCTTCCGGAAACAACTTGGCCGAAGCCAGCTGTCACGCCATCTGCGAATTGATAGAAAGAGATGCGACTACGTTGTGGGATCACCAACGGTCTTCACCGCGCCTTGATCCAGACAGTGTTGATGATCCACGTTGCCGTCAGGCCATCGAGATGATTGCGTCGGCTGGTCTGGAGCTTGGGTTGTGGGATACAACCTCGGATATAGGCGTTGCAAGTTTCCGCTGCGTGATCTGCGAAGGTGGTGGGCAACCCGGTCATATCGGC
Organism: Ruegeria sp. SCP11; assembly: GCF_040329455.1. Lineage (NCBI taxonomy): Bacteria > Pseudomonadati > Pseudomonadota > Alphaproteobacteria > Rhodobacterales > Roseobacteraceae > Ruegeria > Ruegeria sp. SCP11. The sequence continues at coordinate 17,053 of NZ_JBDZYG010000003.1, forward strand.
ATAGGTGACGGCTGCCATCCGGATCGGGCGATTGCCTTGCTCCGAGCCTTGACCGAGGCTGCGCAAACGCGACTGACCTATATATCGGGCGCGCGGGATGACCTGGACCCCGAGGAATTCACGGATCATGCCAAAGCCGATCGGGCCCGCTATGTGCGCAGCTTGATTGAGGGTACGGAGGCCAGCAGTAAATTTGCCGAATGCCCGTCCCACGTGACCGGTTCTTTCGACGAAGATCTGGAGCTTCTGTTACATAAGCTCGCCAGTGCGGGTATTTCGCAGGTGGTTACGGTAGATCTGTCGCACGAGGAATACGACATCGCGGTTGTTCGCGCGGTTATACCGGGACTTGAGGCGCCGCATGACGATCCGGACTACGTCCCCGGCTCCAGAGCGTTGCGCGTTTCAGAGGATCTGACATGACCGCTGTGGTTTTTGTGGGCCCGACACTGTCACCTAAAGCTGTGTCCGACTGCCTGGATGCCAAAATTCTGCCGCCCGTCCGACAGGGCGACGTGTATCGTGCCGTGCAGGAAAAACCGGATGCGATCGGCATCATTGATGGGTTTTTCGAAGGAGTGCCGTCGGTCTGGCACAAGGAAATCCTGTGGGCGATAGAGCAAGGTATTCCGATCTTTGGTAGTGCCAGCATGGGGGCATTGCGCGCGGCCGAACTCGCCGATTTTGGAATGATTGGCGTTGGTCGTATCTTTGAGGACTACCACAGCGGCGTTCTGCAGGATGATGATGAGGTGGCGGTTCTGCACAGCCCGGCCGAACTGGGTTTTCAGCCGTTGAGCGAACCGATGGTGTCGATCAGTGCAACAATATCACAGGCCCAGAGCGACGGGATTTTACCGCCGGCCTCCGCTGTAGAGATGCTGCGCCATGCAAAAGCGATGAACTACCGCCAACGGGTTTGGGCCGACATTCTCGACGCTGTGAACGAACTTCCTGGAGTGCCGGCGTTCACCGAATGGCTGCCTTCAGGTCGCATCGACGCCAAGGCCCAGGATGCTCGCGCCATGCTCGTGCGCATGTCCGAGCATCTGGGCAATGCCCCCGCGCCCCCTCTGGACCCGGTGCGAACTGAGCGCACGTTGATGTGGAAAGCCCTGCGGAAGCGTGTGGATGCGGGTCAGCCAGTGGTCGATAGTTCTGTCTTGGACGAATTGCGGTTGGACCCTGAACTCTTTGCGCGCATGAGGGAACGTGCGGTGCTGGCTCTGTTGTCTGGCGAGGATGCAGTTCGACAGGACCGAAGCCCCGAGCGCTCCGATTTGATCAAGCAAATGGAAGACCACAGGGCCAATTTGGGGCTGTCACGCCGATCTGATCTGATGGAGTGGATCGAAGCGAATGATCTGAACCCAGATAGCTATGAAAACATGCTGGCCGATGGAGCTCGTATTGAAGCCGCTGTCGCCTCGCGGGCTGGTCTATTGGATGCGCAATTGTTGTCTGAATTGCGCCGCTCGGATCAGTATATCGATTTACGGGATCGGGCGATCAGCAAGGCGCAGTGCGCTATCCCGGTAGGCGACTCCGGGTCGGATCGTCTGCGCGTGCTGATGTGGTATTTTGAATCCCGTCTTGACCAGGAGGTGCCCGATGACCTTGACTCCTATGCAGAGGCGATTGGTCTGGTCGGGCGCGATGCATTTTATGAATTAATAGAAGCTGAATATTGGTATTGCCATACGGAGACCGATGCGGGGGCCGCCGAGTAGCGGTCTCTGGATTTGACTGGGCATGACACGGGAGGGCGTTGAGTGAACTACCCCGAACAGATCGAAGAGGAAGTGCCCGGAACGCGGTTTCTGTTATTCCCGCAGTCCCCATTTTTGGAGCCGGGCGCCGAACTGGAATTGGTCGAGGTTTCCGCACCACAAGGCAGCATCGGTCCAGGGCCGTCGGGGCCGCGCATGTACACCGTCAACCCGGTGGGAAAAACCACCCCGTATGGTGCAATCGTACCAGGTCCAAATGGTCCTGGAATGTACCTGCCTCCGTGGGACGGCTATATTCAACCTCCCGCCATGCCGGATGAATTTGGCAACTTCATCCATATCGATCCATCCGATCCCGCTTTTGAGGCTGCTCATTTGTTTGGATCAGCCCATTTCACAATGGATGTCTGGCAGGGGTATTTTGACCGCCCGATCCCTTGGCATTTCGCGCGCGATTTCGACCGGTTGGAACTTTCGCTGCTGCCCAGCCTCGACAACGCACATATCGGCTGGGGCTTTTTGGAAACCGGCGGCACCCATGAACATGGGGACGAATATCGCCCCTACAGCCTGAATTTCGACGTGGTCGCACATGAGATCGGCCACGCCATAATTTACAGCGTAATCGGCATGCCCTCGGACGAGGAGGCGGGTGGTGAATACTATGGCTTTCATGAGTCCGCGGCCGATCTGGTGGCCCTGTTAGCGTCCTTGCATTTCGGTTCTGTCGTGGACAAGCTGCTTGAGAATACTCGGGGCAACCTCTATTCCTTCAACCGCCTCAGCCGGTTCGCTGAGTTGTCGGACAACGCGCAGATCCGAATGGCCACGAACAACCGGTCGCTTTCGGAATTTGCCGCGGGGTGGTCCAGTGAACACGCGCTATCCGAACCCTTGACCGGCGCGATGTTCGATATTTTTATCGACATCTATCACGAACGCCTATTGGTGCATGGGCTGATCTCGGCCGATGACGAAGACTTATCGGACCAGTTAGAAGACTCACCTAACTACAGTGAGGTGATGCAGGAGATTTTCGACAAGCGATATGCCAAAAACCCGGAAGGGTTCCGCATCGCATTGCTTGAGGCACGCGATTATCTGGGCACCTACCTGGCCGATTCTTGGGATCGGCTGGACGCGGATATGCTCAGCTATTTCGGAGTCGAAAAGGCCCTGCTGGCCGTGGATCAGGAAATAACCGGCGGTGCGTTTCAACAAATCATCGAAGGCAATTTCCGCATGCGCGACATCGGGCTTACGACCGCCGGTCCACGCCTGCCTGATCCGGAAGAAGACAGTCATTCTCATTCGGTCCGCACGCAAGTGCCAGACTGACACCAAAATCCTTTATTTTGAAGCGGTTTTGTGGCATGCAATCAGGGGGTGTTTAATGTGGAACTTTGTTGGCCCGTGAATTGTCGTGGCTGTATTAAGGGGGGAGATGAGGTTTCGGACTTCGTCAGATCCCACGAATTGGGAGAATTGGTATGACCGAGACGTTGCTCAGTTTTTCAGAAGTGTTGATTTTCGGAAGAGTTATTGAAGACTTAAAGTACGAAGACAAAGGCAAGCGTAAAAAAGGCAACAACAAACATTTAGACGAACAATTTAAAAAATCTGGTAATGATGACCCCGTGTTCGCCAAGATATATGGTTTTGCCTACGAGGGAACGTATTACGATCTGCCGGAGCCCGCGATTTTCCTTGTGCATGGCACGGGCACAAGTGCAACTGGTCTAGCTGCTGGAACCAGTAACAAGCCAGGAGATCTGGCGTCCCGCGCGCCCAACAACCCGACCAAAAGTGGTGTAGCGGCAGCTGATTACCAGATGGCAGACGACATCATGTACTGGAACTACGACAAAGCCGACCAGACTATGCGTATGGACGTAACCACAGGTATGTTCGAACAGGTTCTGCTGGATATCTATTTCGGCTTCGACAGCCCGGCGATCAGCGGTGCGAAAGTTTCGGGTGCCAAGGTGAGCGGCGCCAAAGTCTCAGGTGCGAAAGTCAGCGGCGCTAAGGTGAGCGGTGCGAAGGTCAGTGGAGCAAAAGCACGCGGCGGCGATTAAGCCAAGCCATTAATACAAGAAAATAATACAAGAAAACAGGCGCGTCAGTTACGCGCCAGTTTTTTCGACAGCTCAGAACCCAGCTTTTTTCAAACCTTCGACAAAATGCTGAGTGTCTTCTTCCAGTCTATCAGGTTGAACCGTCTCCCACCGGGCCAAGGAAAAGTTGGGGTGGGCGATACGATGTTTTTCTGCGATCTGTCGGGCCATATCGGTTTGCCCAAGCTGCGCGTAGCTTGCCGCTAGCATCCGTTGCCCCTCGGTGGGGTTGTTCATTTTGTTGACAGTTTCAATAACATCTTCGTAACGCCGAAGGTTAAAATATGCGCCGCCCAAGTGCCACAGGTATTGGTCGGGAAAATAAGGGTTCAGCCGCATGGCCTGTTGGAGATGCGTAATCGCCGTTTCGTTGTCTCCGGAATGTGCCAGAGCGTCGGCAAAATCAGAGTGCATGTCCGCGTCATTTGGGTTTAAGGCCAAAGCGCGTTGATAAGATTGTAGCGCCGCGTCATGCTCTTTGCGATATAGATGCACATAGCCCAATTCCCCAAATCCACGTGCATCCGTGGGGTCAAGCTCGATCGCGCGTTGTGCAAGGGTCAGGGCCTGATCCAGCGCACTCGAGGGGTCTTTGGACCAAGAATAGCGCCAATCAATATTCAGCGTCCGCGACAAGGCCGCTGCTGCACGCGCATAGCCTTCGTCTCGGTCCAATGCGGACTGGTAGAAGTTTTGTGCTTTCCGATTGTCGTTCCGGGTGTATTTGAAAATGTGGTATTGGCCCTGAAGAACTGATCCATAAGCCTCGAGGTCGGACGGAACCGCCTGAATCATACGCTGCTTTTCATGTGACTCGATCATCACCGCGGTGGCAGCAACAATGCACTCAGTCACTTCGTCCAGAATATCGAAAATATCGTCGATCTTGCGATCGAACCTTTCGCCCCAAATCGTTCGTTCGGTGGTGGCATCAATCAATTCAGCTGTTATTCGAATACGGCTGGCAGAGCGCCGGACACTGCCCCGGGCGACGTAGCGCACATTCAACTTTTGCGCGGCCTCTTTTGGCGGCATCGACTGTGTTTTGAAGAAGAAGGACGAATTTCGCGCAATGACAAACAAATTGCGGAACTTGGACAGGTTCATGATGATGTCGTCGGTCAGCCCCTCGGCAATCCAACTGTCCGACTCATCCCCGCTCTGACTGTTAAAGGGAAGAACTGCGACCGATGGTGTATCAGGGCGTTCCAGAACGTCGCCAAGTATCTCCGGCCGCATTGTCCCGGCCATCGTTGCGCCGGCGACTTCGCTGCGCACACAATAGGTCGAGACGGGCGAGAGGATGTTCTTCAGGTGTTTAGGCCCTAGGAATTCATAACCATAGCGCAGGCGGTTGCAGACCTGATCGTAAACTGCGGAACTGACGTAAACCCTTTCAGGTTCTGCAATTTCCTGCAGTCGGGCCGCAATATTGACGTTGTCGCCATGAATTCCGCGATCATCAATGAGAATTTCACCCAGATGAACACCGGCACGGAAATTGATTCGTTGGTCTTCCGCGCGATTCTGATTGTGCTGACTGGCGATACGGTGCAGCTCTACACCGAATTCCACCGCGCTTGTGGCCGTTTCAAACAAGGCCAGAATACCGTCGCCGCGCACTTCAACCACACGGCCCTGGAAACGTGCGCAGGTTTGCTCAAGCTGAGAGATTAGTGATTTCAGGGCATTATACGTGTCCAGCTCATTTTCGCTCATAAGACGCGAATAGCCGACGACATCGGCGAATAAGACAGCACCCAGCTTCTGCGTAATGGAAGGATTTGGACTCGTGGTGTTCACATTCATAACTCGTCTCAAGGGCCGTTTTCGAACCCTATGGTCACTATATAGCAAAAAAGAGCCGTTGCTGTCTGAGTGCAAATATACACCCAGTATGTCACTTATCGTCACTTACATTTATCAACCTGCGGTGGCCATGACCAGATTGGGCACCCGCCTGACCCGAATGTTACTATTGTTTCCGGGCTCAATTCTTTCGCCAAATTCTGTCGCCGCTTCGCCCAGTCCTGTTTGAGCAGACCGACGACAATCATGTCGTGAAATGCCCCGTCCGCATACCAAGCTTCCCGCATCGTGCCTTCGATCTGACAACCCAGTCTTTCGACAAGGTCGCGGCTGATATGGTTATCCTGCCGATAGTACGAGGTAAGACGGTTCAGGCCAAGCTGACGAAACGCTAAATCCGCAATCAATGCCGTCGCCCTGATTGCCAGACCCAATCGGCGCGCCGATTTTTCAACAAACATGGCAATGATCGCATCCCGGTTAATCGGAGAAATAGCTTCGAGGCCGACCACCCCCAAGACTTGGCCATCGCCGGATTCGACAACGAACCAGCATCTGTTATCGCTTCCAGATGGGTTAAGAGCGCCGCTCCAGGCCTCTTCGGTTTGCGCCAGGTTGAACGGAACGCGTAATGTGCGGTCAAATCGAGCGAGATCCTCAATGTCCTGAAACCAGGGGGTGATGACCTCCAGATCCGCCTTTTCCAGTGGACGCAGCTTGAATGCGCTGTTGGATTTGTCGGGCAATGGATCAACTACCTTTAATTAAAGTCAGAAAATACATTCCGGACCCTAACACACTTGTTCAACAAATACGAAACGAGAATATGTCCAGCCCGGTGGATTTGTTCCAACGGTTTTGGGAGCGGTTGCCCGCCCTCCAAACGGAGACCCATCCGCCTCAAGCAAGCGGACCGGTTCACCGTTCAAGGCAGCCACGTCGGCCTCGACCGGCTCGCAGCCAAATCCAACCGGGTTTTGCGTTATCGCCCCGCCATCAACCCGCTTTTGATCTTATCTTTCTGTGCTTTGCCGCTGTCATAGCCAATGATGACCAGACCTTCTGTGCCCAGTTCCTGCACACCGTTCACTACGCCGATGGCAGAACTTCATTTGTACCGAAAATTCCGTTCAGATCTGGATTTGCAGTCAAAATCGCCTTGGTAACCTAAGTGGGTTTCAGGTGATCACCTTGACCGTACTGAATGGTAACAACTTCGATATCGGAGTATCCATTGCAATGCGATTTGTCCCGGCATTGTCGACAGCCCCAGCCTGCATGACCGGCTGCGCGCAACAGTTGATTGTGAAAACGCCATGATCGATTTCATTGCGCGGCAGCAGGTGGGTCGGGTTGGAACGGCCGAGGAAGTCGCTGAACTGGCACTTTATCTTGCAAGCGACGCAAGCAAATTTACCACGGGTCAGCCTTTCGCTATCGATGGCGGCTGGACCACCTGAGTCAGAAGGAAACAAGAAATGAAGCTGTTACGCTATGGACCGGCTGGTGCGGAAAGACCCGGCGTGCTGGATGACGACGGGAATATTCGTGATCTATCGGGTGTCGTCGCAGATATCTCGGGTGCAGCGCTGAGCGATGAAGGACTGTCGCAGTTGCGCGGTCTTGATTTGGGTAAACTGCCAGTCGTCGCGGGTGATCCGCGCATCGGCGCCTGCGTCGCGAACGTTGGTAAATTCGTTTGCATCGGCCTGAATTATGCTGACCACGCTGCCGAAAGTGGTTTGGATTTACCTGCTGAGCCCGTGGTCTTTTTCAAGGCGACGTCGGCAATCACAGGTCCGAATGACACCGTCGAAATCCCACGTGGCTCGGTCAAGACCGACTGGGAGGTCGAGCTTGGTGTCGTGATAGGAAAGCACACCAAATACGTATCCGAAGCGGAGGCGCTGGATCATGTCGCAGGGTACTGCGTGATAAATGATCTGTCGGAGCGCGACTTTCAGCTGCATCGATCTGGCCAGTGGGTCAAAGGCAAATCGGCCGACACGTTCGGTCCGATCGGTCCGTGGCTAGTAACACGGGATGAGATTGATGATCCGCAGAACCTGCCGATGTATCTTGAGGTGAACGGGCACCGCTATCAGAACGGGTCGACCAACACGATGCACTTTAGCGCCGCCACGGTTATCTCTCACCTATCGCAGTTCATGTCGCTGCAGCCGGGGGACGTGATTTCAACCGGAACGCCTCCGGGCGTCGGTATGGGACAGAATCCGCAGACCTACCTGAAACCCGGGGACAAGATGGAACTGGGCATCGAGGGTCTGGGCGTGCAGCGGCAACATGTCGTACAGGGGTGATGCTCAGACCTTAAAATGGAAACCCCGGTCGATTACGTCCGGGGTTTTTGGTGCTGTTATCCCGGCCAAGGCAAGGAATAGGTTTTGACGTTGGTGAAGAACTTCATTGCCTCGATGACGCCTTCTTTGACGCCATTGCCGCTGTCCTTAATACCACCGAAGGGCGACATCTCAATCCTGTAGCCTGGCTGCTCCCAGATATTGCAGGTGCCGACGTTCAGGCCGTTGATATAGGCAATGGCGCGGTTCAGGTCATTCGTACACACGCCCGAGGACAGGCCGAATTTGGTGGCGTTCGAGATCTCTATGACTTTCGCGTCGTCATCTGGCACACGCACAATTGGTACGATGGGGCCAAAGGTCTCCTCCATAACCAACTCGCTGTCATGTGGCACCTTGTCGACCACAATCGGAGGTAGCAGCGCACCCTGACGACCTGGGTGGTAGAGGATTTCCGCTCCCTCGTTCTCGGCCATGTAAACGCGTTTTTCAAACAACTCGGCAGCCTCAGCGTGGATGACGCAGCCCAGTTGGGTTTCGGGATCTTGCGGGTCTCCGAACTTTAAAGCTTTGGCCTTTTCCAACACCAGAGGTACGAATTTGCCTGCCACACTCTCCTGCACCAGAATGCGTTTGATCGCGGTGCAGCGCTGGCCTGAATTGCCGGTTGCTCCGGCCACGGCGATAGTTGCGGCCCTTTCCAGATCGGTATCGCTCAGATCGTTCAGGATGATTAGAGGATCATTGCCTCCCAGTTCCAGCGCCTGCCGTTTGTAGCCGGCTCTATCCGCGATCATCTTGCCCACCGGAACACCGCCGGTGAACGTGATGATGTCTATGTTTTCATTGGTGATCATCTCATCCCCAATGTCCCGAGGCCAGCCGGTGACAACCTGAAACATCTCGTGCGGCAAACCCGCCTCATACAGGATATCAGCCAGCGTCAACGCAGTCATTGGGGTCAGCTCGGTCGGTTTGCACACCATGCAATTGTTGGTCGCAATTGACGGTGCGATCTTGTGGCTGACCATGTTCAAAGGGTGGTTGAAGGGCGTAATCGCGCTGATGGCTTTGACAGGTTCGCGTTTGGTGAAAATCTTGCGCTCTTTGCCATTATGGGTCAGGTCGCACGAGAAAATCTCACCGTCATCCTTCAGTGCCTCAGCAGCAGCAAATTGGTAGACATCCTGCGCGCGTTTGGTTTCGTAGATCGCATGCTGGTGGCAAATGCCCAGCTCCAGCGTCAGCCATTTTGCCAGTTGCGCTCGCTTCTCACCGATCAACTCGCCTGTACGTTGCAGGATTTGGCTGCGCTCGTACCGGGTCAATGTGGGGGTGTAATTTGCAGCGAAATTAAAAGCTTTGCGCGCGTGTTCGGCAGTGCCAGCAGGAACAGTTCCAATCACTTCGTTTGTATACGGGTAGTGCACGGGTATTGTTGCGTTCGTGAAAACGACCTCCCCTCCGATGCGCATCCCTTCGTGACGAATGTCGGATGTGTTCATGATCCCGTCCATGTTTCTGAGCCGTCGCTGTGATGGCGTGTAAAAAATCGTCAAATTTCCGCAGTTTCGGGACGTAACCCAAATCTATGGCATTGTTGATGATAAAAGGTACATCTTGCTCGGCCAACACACCAAACTGCGCTCTCAGCTTGTCCTTCGCAGTGGCCATAGCGGCGCGATACCTTGCATCGTGGAACTGCGAGAACATAGTAGGCGCTCGATGGCTACGACCGGGTAGGAATATGGCTTCATGGCCTGTCTCAGTGAACGTGCGGAAATGACGGCAATGTGCTGCATATTCAAGCTTCGGTCCATTGCATTGTTTGGCCGTGAGCGATGCGTCAAACGCTAAAAAGACGATTACTCTTATATCTCGAATGTTCGGGGCATTATTCGACACGGGACTGTGATCGGATCTGGCAAAGGGCTTGGAAATCGATCTGTCATTTTGTATTTTGGATACAAGTTATCTTTGCCCGAGACCGACCGAATGCCCAGAACCCGCGCGATCCCCCGACAAAGTCTGCCAGATGTCATTACCAATGATCTGCGCGAGCGGATTCTGAGTGGCGAAATGGCCGAGGGAGAAACCATTCGCCAAGAAGCGCTGGCAGAGGACTATGATGTATCGCGCATGCCGATCCGCGAAGCTCTGAAACGGCTGGATGCCGAAGGGCTGGTGCAACTAACCAATAACCGGGGCGCCTCGGTCACCTCACATTCCCTGTCCGAGATCGCAGAGATTTTCGACCTGCGTATCCTGCTGGAGGTGGACCTGTTCCAGCGCTCGATCCCGCGGATGACCAATGCCGAGTTTGCTGAGTGTGAACGGCTTTTGGACGAGATGGAAAAGTCCTATGACGCTTATGACGTGGGCCGGTGGGGCAGCCTGAACAACGAATATCACATGGCGCTCTATGCCGCTGCCGAACGTGGACTGAGCAATGAAATCCTGCAACGCGTCAACGTGCAATCCGACCGCTATGTGCGGATGCATCTAAGCGTCATGAAACAGCGCGAACCGGCCAAGAAAGACCATCGAGAACTGCTGACACTGGCCCGCGCGGGTCAAGTCGAGGACGCCTGCGCCCTACTGACCCGGCATATAGGTCGCACGAAGGAGCAGTTGTTGGAGATGATCATCACAACGCGTAGAGACGAATAGACGCCTAGTCCAGCGGATGCAGGCAGGCGACCTGGTGGGTTGTTCCACTCAGTTCCGGAGGCGCAGCGCGGCATTCCTCAGTCGCCAACCAGCACCGTTGCGCAAAGGCACACCCCTTCGGGATATTCATCGGCGACGGCAACTCACCTTCCAGTTTGATACGATCTTTTCGGGCCTCGGGGTCGGCGCGCGGGGTCGTAGAGAGCAGTGCCTTGGAATAGGGATGCCGGGGCGCGGCGAATAGCTGCTCTTTGGGTGCTTTCTCAACGGCACGGCCCAGATACATGACAATCACGTCGTCGGCGAAGTGTTTCACCACGGACAGGTCGTGCGAAATGAAGAGGTAAGCGAGGTTCAGACGCTCTTGCAACTCGACCAGCAGATTCAGGATTTGCGATTGGATTGAGACGTCTAGCGCCGAAACCGGTTCGTCCAGCACCAGAACCTTTGGGTTCAGCATCAGTGCGCGGGCAATGGCGATCCGCTGGCGCTGACCGCCCGAGAACATATGCGGATAGCGGTCGTAATGCTCAGGACGCAGGCCCACAAGGTCGATCATCTCACGCGCGCGCGCTTCGCGGTCGGAGGCGGACATATCGGGGCGGTTGATGATCAGCGGCTCCTGCAGGATTTGCCCGATCCGCTGGCGCGGATTGAGCGAGCCGTAAGGGTCCTGAAACACGATCTGAACAGTCTCACGCATCTGGGCCCATTTTGACGGAGTGATCTCGACCCCGTCGATGGTCAGACTGCCCGAAGTAGGCTCTTCAATCATCGTCACCACACGCGCCAGCGTCGACTTTCCGCAACCGGATTCACCGACAATGGCCAGCGTCTTGCCGGGTCGAAGGTCGAAATCCACGCCGGACAAAGCTTTGACCGTGGCCGGTTTCGACAACAACCCGCCTTTGACGGTGTAGAACCTGGCCAACGCGCTGGCCTGAACGATGGGGGCGGTCATGCCAGTTCTCCGGCGGTTATTCTTTCAACATGGTGGCAGCGGGCCTTGCCAAACTCCGCGCTATGCGGAGTTGGAGGCAATGATCGGCAAATATCATCAGCATATTTGCATCTAGGGCTGAACAGGCATCCTTTGGGCCGGTCGAATTGACCAGGTACCACGCCCGGAATGGTGGGCAACATTTTGGACGTTGCCCGCTCTGGCAGTGCGCTCAGCAAAGCTGAAGTGTAGGGATGCCGTGGTGTGCGGAACAAATCTTTGACCGGCTGTTCCTCTACCTTTTGACCAGCATATTGCACCTGCACGCGCTCGGCGGTTTCGGCGACAACACCCATGTCATGGGTGATCAGCACCAAACCCATGCCCTGTTCATCACGCAGCCGGATCAACAGATCCAGAATCTGCGCCTGAATGGTGACATCCAGCGCCGTTGTCGGCTCATCTGCGATAAGAAGTTTGGGATTGCAGGCGATAGCCATTGCGATCATGACCCGCTGATTCATCCCCCCTGACATCTGGTGCGGGAAAGTATTCAGGCGGCTTTCGGGCGCAGGGATGCCGACCTGATCGAACAGTTCAATCGCGCGTTGGTGGCGGTCTTTACGGTTCAGGCCCAGATGAATGCGCAAGGCTTCCTTGATCTGAAAGCCGACTGTGAAACAGGGATTCAGCGACGACATTGGTTCCTGAAAGATCATGGCGATGTCTTTGCCGATGATCTTGCGCCGGTCGCGGGCCGAGATTTTGGTCAGGTCGATGCCTTCGAAACTCAGTTGGTCGGCGGTGATCGTGGCAGTCCAGGGCAGCAAGCCCATCAGCGCCAGCATCGACACTGATTTGCCCGAGCCGCTTTCACCCACAATGGCCATCAACTCGCCCTTATCGACGGATAGATCAACGCCGTCCACAGCGCGGAATTGCCCAGAAGCGGTGGCGAATTCGACAGTAAGGTTTCGGATGTCCAACAGGCTCATGTCGTCAGCTCCGCTTCAGTTTTGGGTCCAGCGCATCGCGCAGGCCGTCGCCCATCAGATTGATGGCGAGCACCGTGATCAGGATGGCAAGGCCGGGGAACGTCACCACCCACCAGGCGCGGAGGATGAACTCGCGCGCTTCGGCCAGCATGGTGCCCCATTCGGGTGTGGGCGGCTGCGCGCCCATGCCCAGAAATCCAAGGGCCGCAGCGTCCAGAATCGCGGTAGAGAATGACAGCGCCGCCTGCACGATGATTGGCGCCAGACAGTTGGGCAAAACGGTCTTGAACATCAGGCGTGCTTTGCTTGCGCCGGCCACGCGCGCCGAAGTAACGTAGTCCTTCTGCCGTTCCGCCAGCACTGAGGCGCGGGTCAGGCGTACGTAATGCGGCTGGAAAACGATGGCGATGGCGATCATCGCATTGGTCAGTGACGGGCCAAGGATCGCGACCAGAACAAGCGCCAGCAGCAGCGAGGGGAAGGATAGGATTATATCCATCACCCGCATGATCAGAGTGTCGACCCATTTCGGAGCGAACCCGGACAACAGCCCGATGATCACACCGCCCGTCACCGCCACACACACCACGACGATGCCGACAAAGAAGGAATAGCGTGATCCCATGATCAACCGCGACAGCATGTCCCGACCCAGCGGGTCGGTGCCCAGTGGGAAGGCCCAGCTTCCACCCTCTTGCCACGCTGGGGGCTGAAGGATGTGGTCTCGGAACTGCTCGGTCGGGTCGTAAGGGGCCAGCAGTGGCGCGAAGGCTGCACAGAAGACAAAAGCTGAGAAGACCCACAGACCGAACACCGCGCCGCGGTTTTCGCTGAAGTAATACCAAAACTCGCGCAGGGCGCTGGGGCGGTCTTCGGTTTTGGGTGCGTTTGCAGACAGTTCAGCCATTACCGCCTCCGGATTTTGGGGTTGATGATGCCGTAAAGGACATCGACCAGTAGGTTCACCAGCATCACGATCACGGCGATCATCAGCAGGCCGCCCTGCACCACCGGGTAGTCGCGGCGGAAGATGCTGTCGACCATCCACTTGCCGATGCCCGGCCAGCTAAAGATTGTCTCGGTCAGGATCGCGCCCGCCAGCAAGGTGCCAACCGACAGACCAATTACCGTAATCACCGGGATCAGAGCGTTGCGCAGCGCGTGCAGCCCGTTGATCCGCGCGGGCGCAAGACCCTTGGCGCGGGCGGTGCGGATGTAATCCTCGCCCAACACTTCGAGCATTGCCGAGCGTGTCTGACGCGCGATCACCGCCAACGGGATGGTGCCCAGAACGATGGTGGGCAGAATCAGGTGGCGCACGGCCGATCCGAACGCCCCCGCCTGCCCCGACAGCAGGCTGTCGATCAGCATGAAGCCTGTGACACTTGGGAAATAGTACAGCAGATCGATCCGGCCCGAGACCGGCGTCCAGCCCAGATTGCCCGAAAATACGATGATCAGCAGCAGCGCCCACCAGAAAATCGGCATCGAATACCCGACCAATGCCGAGGACATCAGCGCCCGGTCAAAGAACTTGCCCCGGTTCACAGCGGCAATCACACCTGCAGGCAACCCAAGCGCCACCGCAAAGATCATCGCGCAAATCGACAATTCCAGCGTCGCGGGGAACAGGGCAAAGAATTCATCCCAGACCGGTTTCTTGGTGACAAAGCTTTCGCCCAGATCACCGTGCAGGACACCGACGAGGTAGTCCCAGTATTGCTGCAGGACCGGTTTGTCGAAGCCCAGCTTCTCGACCATTTCCTGATAGCGTTCTTCGGTCATGCCGCGTTCGCCAGCCATGACGATGATTGGGTCACCAGGCAGAACCCGGATGAACATGAAGGAAATCAGCGTCACGCCCAGAAATGTCGGAACGAACATGCCAAGGCGTGTGAGTAAGTAGCCAAACATCAGCGACCTATGATTGTGAGATCTTTGGGAAAGCTGGTCAGAGACCGACAGCCATCCTCGGTAACAAGCACGTCATCTTCTATGCGTACGCCGAAATTGTCCAGTTCATAAAGACCCGGTTCATTGGTCCAGACCATGCCAGGCAGGATTTTCTGGTCATTTCCACGCATAATGTACGGTGCTTCGTGAACGTCGCGACCCAAACCGTGACCCGTCTTGGTACGAATGCGGTCGGCATAGGGCGAGGCTTCGAGCACGCTGATCACCGCGTCGTCGATATCGTGGGCGGTGACGCCGGGGCGGCAGGCCTCGAACCCGGCGAGGTTGGCACGCAGAACGGTGTCGTAGACGTCCCTGCCCTCGTCCGAGACCTCGGCCACAAAGAAGGTGCGGGTTATATCGGCGGCAAACCCGTGTTTGCGGGCGCCGAAATCAAACAACAGCGCGTCGCCCGGTTTGATCCGGTAATCCGCACGCGCCTTGCCATGGGGCCGCGCCGAGTTATCCCCCGCTGTAACGATCGGCGCAAAAGCCAGCGAGGCGGCGCCTTCAGCAAACAGGGCTTGAATAAGGGCTTGCTCGATCTGAACCTCGGTCTGACCAACGCGCACATCCGCGATCACGCGGGCCAACGCACGTTCCGAGATATCAATCGCCGCTTGCATTGCTGCGATATCGGCTTCGGTTTTGCAAATCCGCAGGCCGGAAATTTCACGCTCGGCATCCACGATGCGCAGGTTTGGCAGCGCGTTGGTGAAAGCCTTGGACACAAAGACCCGCATTACCTGCCCTTCGACGGCCAGTGACGTCAGCGGCATATGATCGGCCAGCGCCGCAAATGCGTCGTCATAGCCGGTCTGATCGAACCAGTCGAAGACAGCGCCTTCGAACCCGACCAGTTCCCATGACCCAAGCTCGAGATTGGGGACTACCGCGGCTGGCGCCCCTTCGGCCGGGATCACGACCACAAAGGGCCGTTCGTGGCTCATGAAGGGTTTTCCCAAAGCGCGGGTGAAATTCGGACCGGGCACAAGCGCCACGGCATCCACTGACATGTCCTTTGCCAGTTGACGGTATTCGGACAAATCCGGCATTGACGCCGACCTCCCAAAAAGAAAACCGGAGCCGCCGATGGCGGCTCCGGTCAGTGAGTGGTGATTTACTCGACGCTTACGCCATAGAAGATATGGCCGCCCAGCGGGTGCACCTTGTAGCCTTGCACTTCGTTGCGCATCGGCATGAAGACAACCGAGTGTGCGATAGTCGCCCAGGGTGCCTGCTCTTTGAAGACGACCTGAGCCTCTTCGTACAGTTTGGCGCGCTCGGCCTGATCGGTGGTCTGCTTGGCCTTCAGGATCAGGTCTTCGAACGGCTGGTGGCACCATTGTGCGCGGTTCGACGCTTCGCGGCCGTCACAGCCCAGCAGAACGGCCAGGAAGTTGTCTGGGTCGCCGTTGTCCCCGGTCCAGCCCAGCAGAACGGCACCATCCCGGTTCAGTTCTTTCGAGCGCGACAGGTACTCGCCCCATTCGTAGGACACGATCTCGACGCCTACACCGATCTTGTCGAAATCGGCCTGGATCAGTTCGGCCATACGGCGAGCGTTCGGGTTATAGGGACGCTGCACCGGCATTGCCCAGATTTTCATCGACAGATCGGACACGCCTTCGGCTTCCAGCATCGCCTTGGCCGCTTCGGGATCATAGGCGTCGTCGGTGATGGCGTCGTTATAGCCCCACATGGTCGGCGGGATCGGGTTCTTGGCAACCTGGCCCGAACCTTGGAACACCACGTCGATGATGGCGTTCTTGTCGATCGCCATGTTCAGCGCCTTGCGGACGTTCGGGTTGTCGAACGGCTCCATGGTGGTGTTGTAAGCCAGATAGCCGACGTTCAGGCCCTCTTGCTCCATCATGTTGATGTCCGCGTCATCCTTCATCGCCTGAATGTCGGCGGGGTTCGGATAGGGCATGATGTGGCATTCGCCTGCCTTCAGCTTTTGGTAGCGAACCGAAGCATCCGGGGTAATGGCGAAGATCAGGTTTTCAACAGCCGCCGGATCTTTCCAGTAGTCGGCATTCTGAGCATAGCGGATCACCGCATCCTTCTGATAGGCCACGAACGAGAACGGACCGGTGCCGATGGGCGCGGTGTTCAGTTTCTCAGGAGTGCCCGCTTCCATCATCGCATCCGCGTATTCGGCGGACATAATCGACGCGAAATCCATCGCCATGTTGGCAACAAACGGAGCTTCAGGCTTGGTCAGAGTGAACTTCACCGTGTAGTCGTCGATCTTCTCGATCGACTCGACCAGTTCCGGCATGCCCATGCCCTTGAAGTATTCCCAGGTACCGCCCGACACTTGGTTGTATGGGTGGCCTTCGTCCTTCTGGCGCATGAACGAGAAGATCACGTCATCTGCGTTGAAGTCGCGGGTCGGGGTGAATTCGTCGTTGGAATGAAATTTCACACCCTGACGCAGTTTGAATGTATATTCCAGACCGTCGTCGCTGGCCTCGACGCTTTCGGCCAGACCGGGGATCACGTTGGTCGTGCCCGTTTCAAACTCAAGCAGGCGGTTGTAGATCGGGTGCGAGGACGCATCAAATGTGGTTCCGGCGGTGAACAGAGCCGGATCGAAGCCCTCAGGCGAACCTTCAGAACAATATACCAACGTATTTGCCTGTGCCGCGGCAGCCGACAAGGCAATCGCAGTAGTTGCGGCCATTAGTTTCAGTTTCATGTGGGTCTCCCAGAAATGTATTTAGTCAGACATTCGCAGTGCTCTTTTTGGCCAGAGCTTCCTTTGACGACTCGTGTCATCGCGATATCTCTGCCCAATGTATCCAAAATACAAAATCCATTGTCAACTGACTTACGCGAACCTGCACAAGTCACTGAAAATGGGCCGGATACACTGATACGTTCGGTGTTTTACAGTATATCGGCAAGGGGAAATGGCGGAGTGCAGCGCCCCGCCTAGAATCGTCAACCGGGTCGAGCGCACCCGCTATGGTGTTACGCAACAAATGTTGGCGTCACACCTACGGGCGGTTTTTCATTGATATAGGCGCCGATGCGGTCCAATAGCGGCCGTCGGGGACAGTTGGACCGCGTTGCCGCGCCCAGATCGCGTAGATGGCCGGGTGCCTCAAAAGGCACAAAACACAAAGACCAGTTGTCGCGCTTGAATTGCTCGGCCGCCAGAGCCGACACGATAGTGCAATCATCCGAATGGCAGATATGGCGACAGATTGTTTCAAAGCGCAGCGCGCTCAGGTCGAAGCGTTTACCAATCCGATGCGCAGGATCGGCCTTCGGCAGACGATTCTCAAGGTCGTAGCCAAAGCTGTGGGGCAACCGGATGAAGTCATGCGCAGGCACATCTTCAGGTGCGATTGAGGGCAACGTGCACAGCGGGTGTCCTTCGCGGACCGCCAGAAACAGAGGCTCTGACCAGATCGAGGTGAAATCCAGCGTCGCGCTGGTGTTAGCTTTCGCGACCAGTGCCAGATCCAGTGTGTGATCTTCAACCATACTGAGCATGTTCTGCGGCAGATCCTCTACCATCGTGACCCGCATGGACGGGAATAACGTGCTGAACAGCTCCGAGAAATAACGCGTCAGATAGGGTGCAAGGGTCGGCGTCATACCCACATTGAACGGCACCGCCTCGGGGTCGCGGAACTGGGTCGCGGTATCCCGGATGTTCTGGGCATCATTGAGAATGCGCTCCGCGATCCCAATTATCCGGGCACCGCAAAGCGTCGGACGCACCTCATTGGGCAGCCGCAGGAACAGCTCGGCCCCCAGCTCTTGTTCCAGTTTTTTGACCTGATTGGACAATGCAGGCTGCGATACATTGCACGCCACCGCAGCTTGGCTGAACTGGCCATGTTTGGCGATGGCGAGCACATATTCCAGATCTCTGAAATTCATAATGGTTATAGATGCGTCTTTTTCGGGTCTTGGGAATACCGCTGATTTAGCCCAACACCCCCGCTGCTGCATGAAAACACGTTCACTTTCACTGACGAAACCGTCAATCCGCGCAAACGAATAGGCTTGGATCACAGCGTGAGAATTCATAAGTCATTGATTTTAAATCGCGTAACTATGTCAGGTATCACGCAAACCGTGACTATTTGCGTTGGTTATACCCCCAATTCGAAGGATGAATTTTAGCGGATCGGCGGTGGTGGCTACCCCTTTGCTATGTGGAACGCCCAGACCAGTGGCGCGCCGCATAACAAAAACCCATGATGGAGTCCCCCATGCTGTCACAATTTATGGAAAGCCTACGCGCACGTCTTTTGACCACATCAACACTGGCGCAAGAGACAAGCCGCGACGGCCAAACCCTTATCAACAACTTTTTCCAGAGCATCGTGGTCGATGATACTCCGGCCTTTGTTCTGGCGAACGATTTCTCTCGCCTGCTGAACTTTGGCGAAATCGTCACCAACAACGCAGTCGCTGCAGTTCTTGCGCAGGGTCAGGATGTTGATGTCTTCAACTTCCGCACGGGCCGGATCGAGGCCAATAACGGCCCCGATGCATTGGCCACCGGCGTTCAGGTCACTGGCAGCGCCGCCATCCGCAACTTCGGCGAGATCGCGGGTGAGTTTAACGGCGTTCAATTTGCTGGCTCCGACAGTTCGGGTTCTTTGGACAATTTCCGCGGTGGCGTGATCAGCTCGGACAGCCGCGCGGTTGATATTCAGGGTCAAGGCATCGATGTCCGCAACTTCGGCGACATCATCGGTACGAGCGATCAGCGCAACGGCACGATCTACACCAACAGCACGGCCGAGGATGTTTCGATTTCGAACTTCGCGGGTGGAACAATCGATGCTGGAGAAGGCAATCAGGGAGCCGGTATCTCGCTTCAGATCGGTGACGAGATTGGCGACCGTGTCGAAACCGATCTGTTCAATGGTTTTGGCGGCACCATTCAGGGGCGTGGTCAGGCAGCCTCGAACACGTCGCTGGCAGGTGACGGCATCCGCATTGATGATGGCGCGGAAGGTATCATCCTTGAGACCGAAATCATCAACAGCGGCCTGATCTCGACCGAGAGCAATCAGGGCACTGCCGCCGGCATCCGCATCGCAGATGGCGCGAATACCAAAGGAGAGATCCTAAACACCTCGACCGGTGTGATCGAAGGTCCGCGCATTGGTCTGTATATCGGCAACGGCGAACATGATCTGGACGTGCTGAACTTTGGCACCATTCAGTCGGGCAGCCGTGCGGTGAATATTGATGGCTCCGGTGTTGACCTTATCAACGGCGGTGACATTCTGGGCACCGGCAATCAACGCAACGGGACAGTCTATACCGACGACACCGCATCCGATTTCTCGATCAGCAACCTGGCAACCGGCACCATCGACGCAGGCGAGCACAATAACGGCGCGGGTATTTCGCTGTCGCTGGCCGAGAACGGCAACGGCGATGTCCAGATCGAAAATGCCGGTACCATCGCAGGTCGCGGCAACGCGGGTGCGGCTCTGGGAACCGCAGGTGACGGTATCCGTCTGGAAGGCGCGCGCCTCGAAGGCGGCGGTTTTGGTTCCGCCCCTTTCACAGGCACCATCACCAACAGCGGTACAATCTCCTCGGAAGGCGCAAACGGTACTGTCGGTGCGTTCCGTGCGGTGAACAATGTCAACTTCCAGGGCCAGCTGGTCAACGAAGAAACCGGCGTGTTCGAAGGTGGTCAGAACGGGGTGTACTTCGGCACCGGTGATCACTCGGGCGGTTCGTTTGTGAACCGTGGGATTGTCAGTTCGGACAGTCGCGCACTGAATATCGACGGCGTTGGTTTGGAAGTCGTTAACGAAGGTGAAATTTCGGGTACTGGCGACCAGCGCAACGGCACCGTCTATACCGATGGCACCGCCGACAACTACACCTTCACAAACACCGGTCTGGTGGATGCAGGCGAAGGAAACAACGGCTCGGCCGTTTCTCTACAAACCGGTGACATCTCGGGGGATGTAGTTTCAGCGGCAATCCTGAACGAAGGCACGCTGCAAGGTCGCGGTGACGCCCTCGAAGGCAACCAAGTCGGTGACGGCCTGCGTCTGTTCACCGGCCAGGATGATGCCTCTTTCGCCGGAGTTGTTGTCAATGAAGGCCTGATCGCAGGATCCGAGGACTCGGACACGGCAGCGGGCATTCGTGTCGACGGCGGTCTGAACCTTGTCGGCGCAATCCTGAACGAAGGTGAAATCCGCGGCACGGTCAATGCGATTGACGCCTCGGACGCGGCTGGCGTCACCATCGTCAACGACGACGAAGGTGTGATCAACGGCAACGTGTTGCTGAGCGATGGTGATGACATATTTGTCGATCTGGGTACCACCAATGGCGAACTCGTTGGCGGCGCAGGAGATGACGTGCTGATCGCAGGCGATGGCGACAATGTTCTGACCGGTGGTCTGGGCAATGACTTCATTGAAGGTGGCAAAGGCTTCGACACAGCCGATTTCTCGGATCTGGATGTCGGGGTCGAAGTCTCGCTGGATGCCAATGGCAACGGAACCGCAACACGCGACACGGGTTTCAATGTCTCGATTGTTGACGTTGCTGTCGTGGATCCAGATCAGTTCGGCTCGGATATCCCGGACCCCAGATGGTTTGTTGAAGAGGCGGTTCAGGGCAACCTGTACTACAACATCCACACCTCGGACTTCCCAGCCGGAGAAATCCGCGGACAATTGCTCGTCGATAGTGATGTAACTCAGAACGGCATCCGCACCATTACCCTCAGCGGAAGTCTGGACGCGGCGCAGGAGCCGGGACCAATCTCGGACAGCGAAGCAACCGGTGAGGCGACAGTCGTTATCACTCGGAACCTGAGCACGCGTGAGGTCACATATTCCAGCGAGCTGAGCGTTGTGGGCCTGAACGAGGCTGACCTTCTCACCCCGATCCCGGGTGTTGTATCGGCCATCCACCTGCACAATGCACCTGCGGGCATCAACGGCCCGGTCGTGTTGGACACGCTGGTAGATGCAGGTGCCACGCTGGACGTAGATGCTGTTGGCGGCACCGGTGTCATCGGTCAAGACGTGATCGAGAACCAGATCGAAACCGACATTCTGCAGTCGATCGCACGGGTCGTCGGTTCTGACGACGCGGACACCATCGACCTGTCGGGTTTTGACGGCGTCACCATTGATCTGGATCTGAGCACCCCTGCCCCGAACCCGGCAGGCAATGGCGACGAAGGTTCGCAGGACAGAGCCATCATCGTGGACGGCCAGATCGCAATCGAAGTCGATGATTTCGAGAACGTGGTGGGCTCCAGCGGTGACGACCTGATCCTGGGCAACAATGAGTTCAACATCCTCGACGGCGGCGCCGGGAACGATGCCATCCACTCGTTCGGTGGGGCCGACATCATCATTGGCGGCGAAGGTACGGACACTGCGTTGTTCACCGCTGGACCGGGGGTTGTTCTGGATCTCGACGAAGAGGGCAATGGTGTTGCGCAGGTCAACGCGCCGGATGGTGCATTACTTGATCAGGTGTTCGGGTTCGAGAACATCAACGGCTCGAACAACGCGGGCAGCCCGAATGGCGGAAACGATGTGCTTTCGGGCAACTCAGGCGCAAATGTCCTGAACGGTCAGGCCGGTGACGACGTGCTGAACGGAGAGGGTGGCAATGACATCCTGATCGGCGGTGCGGGGAATGACACCTTCACCTTCGGCGCGAATTTCGGCGACGACGTGATCGAAGACTTTGAGGTTGGACTGGACCAGCTTCAGTTCGGTGATCTTGGCCCCGACTCCGCTGTGGCACTGAATGTCACACAGGACGGTGATGACGCCTTAATTTCGTTCGGCGACGAAGGCTCGGTCCGTCTGCTCGGTGTCAACAGCGGCGACCTGACTGAAGACGACTTTGTCGCATAAGCGAACCCTAGCGGGGCGGCCTTTGGGCTGCCTCGTTTGCCAAACCGGAAAGGGCTATTCGATGTTCCAGAACTCCAATCCCGTCAAATCCGCCTGGGGATCGCTGCACAAAGGCTTTGTTGCTGTCGCGGTCTTCAGCCTGTTTCTGAATCTGTTGATGCTGGCCGGGCCGCTGTACATGCTGCAGGTCTATGACCGGGTGCTGACCAGCCAGAATATCGATACTCTGATTGCGTTGACCCTGCTGCTGGGCGGCGTTTTCATCGTTGTCGCCTGCCTTGACCTAGTGAGGATGCGCATTCTGGGCCGTCTTGCGGCCCGTTTTGAAATGAGCGTCGGCGCACCAGTCCTTGGTGCAGCCATGCGTCGCCGGGTACAAGGCGAAGGCAAGGCCGAGGAAAACCTGGTTGAGGACGTGAACGGTTTCCGCGAGTTCATCTCGGGCACCACCCTAACCGCCTTTTTCGACGCGCCGTGGATTCCGATTTATCTGATGGTGCTTTATGTTCTTCACCCCTATCTGGGGCTGTTGGGGTTGGTTGGGGCGTTGACACTGACCTTCATGGCGCTGGTCAACAACGCCCGGGCCCGCTCCCCGATGCAACAGGCCGCCGAGGCACGTGGTCGGTCTGATGCGCTGTTCAAGACCAGCGACAGGAATGCCGAGCTTGCCCACGCGCTGGGTATGAAATCTGATCTGGTACGCCGCTGGACCGCGCTGCAAGCTGATGCGCATCAACATAAAACGCGCGCCGCAGATCGGGTCGCAAGTTTTTCGGTCATGTCTAAGACTATTCGGATAGGCCTTCAATCCGCGGTTCTTGGGCTGGGCGCGGCTCTGGCTGTGGTCGGAGAATCCACTGCCGGCGTTATGATTGCTGCCACCATTGTTCTGGCCCGCGCACTTGCGCCGATTGACCAATTAATTGGCCAGTGGCGCAGCTTTCTGGCCGCGCGTGGCTCGTACAGCAAGATCAAACAACTGACTGAGGACTTCGCTGAGGCCCCCATGAACCTGAACCTGCCGCGCGCATTTAAGGCCTTGGATGTTCGCATCGCGCAGGCCGGGCCGCCCCGTGCCCTGAGCGCCACCGTCCGCGCGATTGACTTCAATCTGGTGGCCGGGGACGTTCTGGCCATCATCGGCCAAAGCGGGTCGGGAAAGACCACTCTTGGTAAGATGTTGGCTGGAATCTGGCACCCACAACGGGGCGAAGTGTTGCTGGACGGCAGCCCGATGTCGAAATGGAACCCCGAGGATCTGGGCAAGCAGATCGGCTATTTGCCACAGGATGTCGAACTGTTCGACGGCACGATCCGCGAAAACATCGGGCGGTTCTCAACCGTCATCGACGATGCCGAGGTGCTGCGTGCCGCGCGTGAGGCTGGGGTGCACGAACTGATCAGCAGTCTGCCTGAAGGGTACGAAACGCACATTGGTCGCGGGTTTTTCCTGTCCGGCGGGCAGCGTCAGCGTCTGGCTCTTGCCCGCGCTCTTTATGGCGATCCTTTCGTGTTGGTTCTGGACGAGCCGAACTCGGATCTGGATGCCGAGGGTGAGCAGGCTCTGCGCGATGCTTTGCTGGCAGTGCAGGAACGCGGTGGGATCTCCATCGTGATGACCCATCGCCCGGCCACACTTCAGGCCGCCAACAAGGTCATGGTGCTGCGCAACGGCAGCCAGACCCAGTTTGGTAAAAAACAGGATGTGCTGAAGGTCAATCACCGCAACGTACTGGACAAGCCAACCGAACCGGCCCCGCGCCGGGAAAACGAAACTCAGATTGCAGGAGCAGCCCAATGACGGATCTGGTCAGATACTCTCCAACCCGCAAAGCGGTAGGGTTTCACGAAAGTCAGTTGAAAGAGATTTCGGATACGTCACCCGGAATCGCACGCTATGTCCTATTCGGTCTTTTCACTTTGGCGGTTTTCGTTGGTGGCAGCGCGTACTGGGCCTTTGCCTCGAAACTGGACGGCGCCGTGGTTGCACCCGCCTCCTTCGTGGTCGAAGGTCAGCGTAAGACGGTTGAGCATCTGGATGGCGGCATCATCCACTCGATCCTTGTGACCGATGGCCAGTTTGTTGAGGCCGGTCAGCCACTGGTGCAACTTGACAGCACCGAAATCGACGTCGACCTCAGCGTTCAGGGCAGTCAACTTGGAGAGTTGTCAGTTCGCCGTGCTCGCTTGCTGGCACAGATGAGCGGGCAAGAGCAGTTTGATGAAGCGACAGCTCTGGCCGGGTTCCGCGAGGGGATGAACCGCCTGCACTGGGTGTCACCATATCTAACGCAGAAACAGTTGTTTGCTGCCGAGGCGCGCGCGCGCCGCACCGAAGCACAAATCAACGCGCAACGGATCATCGGGTTGCGTAACCAGATCGGCGGGTTGAACGAGCAGCGGCAGGCGACCCAAAATCAGATCGAGATCACGCAAATAGAGTTGTCCAATCTGGGAACGCTGCTCGACAAAGGGTTGGTTGCCGTCACGCGGGTCAGCGCGCGGCAGATCGAGTTGGAGCGACTGAGCGGTGTCGACGCCTCGCTGCGAACCCAGATCGCGCAGGCTGAAGATCAGGTGCAGGAGTTGGAGCTGTCCCTTCTCAGCCAACGAAAACTGCGGGACGAGGTGATCGCCGGCGAACTGGCTGTGGTTGAGGCCCAGCTTGATTTGGTGCGCCCGCAATTCGTGGGCACTCTGGCGCGGTTGAAGCGTACCCAGGTAATGGCCCCGACCAGCGGACGCGTGGTGAACCTTGGCGTGTCGACTACAGGCGGTGTCATCCGACCCGGTGAGCCGATCATGGATATCGTTCCGTTGGATCAGGCACTGATCGTCGAGGCACGGATTCAGACCGGAGATATCGACAAACTGCGGATCGGTCAGACTACCCGCATTCGTCTGTCGGCCTTTGCGCAGGCGGATGTGCCCGAGGCCAGCGGTCAGATCTTCGACATCTCGGCCGATGCGCTGGAAGATGAACGCACGGGCGAAGTCTACTACAAGGCGCGGGTCAAACTGGATGCCGAACAGCCGCACGACGTGGCCGCTCTGGAGCTGGTGCCCGGTATGCCCGCCGATCTGTTCGTCAATACGGGCGAGCGTGCGGTCATCAGTTACCTATCGCAACCGATCAGCGACCGGCTGGCGAAGACCTTCATCGAGTGAGATCAGCACCTGTGCCTAATAATTAGGCGCAGGCTTTCCGTTTGATCGAAATTTCGTCACTACGGATTTACAACCCGCATCGGCAGACCTTTACTTTCGGTACAATGAACGACGCCGCCACACCCACCCTGCCCTTATTGGTGTTTTCCGATCTGGATGGGACGCTATTGGACCACTGCGACTATAGCTGGGATAAAGCCAGACCCGGGATCGACCGATTGGCCGAGTTGGGTGCTGGTCTGGTTCTGGCCAGCAGTAAGACGGCGGCAGAAATTCGGCCCTTGCAACAACAAATGAGCCTGACGGACATGCCCGCCATCGTCGAGAACGGTGCCGGAGTTTTATGGCCCGGAGCACCTGACAAAATTGGAGACAGCTATCAGCGCCTGCGCGGTGCTTTGGCGTTGCTACCCAAAGGTTTTGTCGGCTTTGGAGATATGACCGATCTGGAAGTAGCGCAGAAAACAGGCCTTAGCCCGGCCCAAGCGGTGCTTGCGCGGCAGCGTAAGTTCAGTGAGCCAGGACTGTGGACCGGCTCCGACCTGGAATTGCAGGCATTTCTTGAAAAGGCGACCCAGATCGGTGTTTCAGCCCGGCAGGGCGGCCGGTTTCTGACACTGTCTTTCGGGAAAACCAAAGCTGACGCTATGGCCGAGGTCATTGAGCGATTAAAGCCCACACGCACGATTGCTCTAGGCGACGCCCCCAATGACAGCGAGATGATCCGGGCCGCCGATCAGGGTGTCATCGTTGCCAATCCGCACAGCCCCTCCATCCCCACTTTCCCGCGCGAAATCGAGGCGCGGATTCTCAGAACAACGCAGGCCGGACCGCGCGGTTGGTCGGAAGCCATCTTGGCCCTGACAGCGGACCTCTGACAATTAAAGGTGTAAGACATGGCAGATTTTCATCAGAACGGAAACATCACCACCCTGCACAACCTGCGCTGCAGACACGCCGGACAAATGGCGCATGAGATTTCGGTCTTTGCTGAGACGCGAAAAATCACTCTTATCCTGCCTTGCCTCTATTCCGAACTGGAAGGCCCTGCGCTGACAGGCATCTTGAAAGAACTGGCGCAGGTGCCGTATCTGCACCGCATTATCATCGGCCTGGATCAGGCGGATGAGCAGCAATACCGCCATGCTCGGTCGTTCTTTGCCAATCTGCCGCAAAACCATGCAGTGATTTGGAATGACAGCCCGCGCCTGACCGATCTGCAATCGCATCTGCAAGGGCTGGGGCTGGCCCCCCAGGAACCTGGCAAGGGCAAGAATGTCTGGTCCTGCATCGGGTACCTACTGGCTTGCGCAGACAGTTCGGTCATGGCGATCCACGATTGCGATATCGTGACGTACGACCGCCAAATGCTGGACCGGCTGGTCTATCCGGTCGTCAACCCGACCTTTCCATTCCAAATGGCCAAAGGCTTTTATCCCCGCATAGGCGAAGGCAAGCTGAATGGTCGCGTCACCCGCCTGCTGGTCAGCCCGCTGCTGATTGCGTTGAAGAAGGTGATCGGAGATCGCGATTACCTCGATTACCTGCGCAGCTTCCGCTACCCGCTGTCAGGAGAGTTCGCGATACGCACCCCAACCCTGCCCGACCTGCGCATCCCCTCGGATTGGGGGTTGGAGATAGGCGTTTTGTCCGAGGCTTGGCGCAACTTAGCGCCGAAATCCGTTTGCCAAGTGGAAATCGCTGACAATTACGACCACAAACACCAGGATTTGTCGCCCGAAGACGCCAATCGCGGCCTTTCCCGCATGTCCACGGATATCTGCAAGGCGATCTTTCGCAAGCTGGCCGCCGATGGCACGGTGTTCACGCCCAACACGTTCCGCACCCTCAAGGCCACCTATTATAGGTCGGCTCTGGACCTGCTGGAGGGCTACTATACGGATGCCAAGATGAATGGGCTGGAACTGGATCGACACAAGGAGGAGAAATCCATCGAGCTGTTCGCCGAAAACATCATCCGCGCCGGTCAGGTTTTTCTCGACAATCCGCATGAAACGCCGTTCATCCCGACGTGGAACCGTGTTCACTCGGCGGATCCTGAATTCCTGTTGCGCTTGAAGACGGCGGTGTCCGAAGATCTAACGGAGTTCACACCCGGTTCGTGATCCAGCGGCACTGATACGGCGCCAGCACGATATCGGGGCCGTTGGTGGCCAAAATTTCTCCGGTCAGGGCATCGGTCCAGACCTCTTCGGCAATCATATTGATTTCGGCAGGGCTGACATGTACCTGCTCAGCCGAGACGTTGTGCAGTGCAAAGATCGACTGGCTGCGGTCCAAACTCTGCCGCCAGATGCCGAATACACGGTCTTCCAACCGGAGTGTGAACTGCGTGGCATTCGGGTGGAATGCGGGTTGTTGCGCCCGCAGGCGCAGGCGGCGTGACAGTTCC
This sequence comes from Ruegeria sp. SCP11, assembly GCF_040329455.1. Lineage (NCBI taxonomy): Bacteria > Pseudomonadati > Pseudomonadota > Alphaproteobacteria > Rhodobacterales > Roseobacteraceae > Ruegeria > Ruegeria sp. SCP11. The sequence goes on from NZ_JBDZYG010000003.1 coordinate 45,061, forward strand.
GACAATACCAGCGCCTGATTAGATCCCGGATCGGCCAGTCGCGCCAGAAGATCGGGGTAGTGCCAGCGGTGCCGGTTGATCGCCCGGTTCATGCCGCGCCGTTCCACAGCCTCGTGATCATTTGGTGTGGCCAGCAGGGAGTGGATATAGAAGGCCGGTATCCCCTCCAACGACATGACGATCGTCTGAGAACAAATGAACCGTGCCAAATGGTACTGGTCTTCACCGGAAAACGTGGCGCGCATCGCCTCAAAGTACCCGCAGTTCAGCTCATAAGGCTCCTCGCGACCATCCGGCAGTGCCCGCATCGAGACCAGTCCGCCGATCCGGCGCACGGTGTCTATCATGCGCTCTTTCTCCTCAGTGGGCAGAACGCCTTCGGCAGGTCGCATCCCTATGCCGTCATGACTTGCGGTAAAGTTCAGATAGGCGCAGCCCAACTGTGCCGGTGGCATAGCGGCTTGCCATTCACGCAAATACCGCGCCGTACCAGACTGCATCGCATGCAGGATCAGCGGTGGCAGTGGGAAATTGTAGACCGCGTGCGCCTCGTTCCGGTTGCCGAAATAGCTAAGGTTCTCGGTGCGCGGCACGTTGGTTTCGGTCAACAACACCAGCGTTTCCGTGGCGTAGTCGCACAGCAATCGCAGCAGTTGCACGATGGCATGAGTTTGCGGCAGGTGAATGCAATTGGTGCCGATCTCTTTCCAGACAAAAGCCACCGCATCCAGCCGCAGGATGCGTACCCCTTTGTCGATATGCAGGCGGATAATTCGCAGCATCTCAATCAACACATCGGGGTTTGAGAAGTCCAAATCCACCTGATCGTGGCTGAAAGTGCACCAGACGTATTTCTCTCCCTTATTGGTTTCGACCTGTCGCAGTAAAGGCGTGGTGCGCGGACGCACGACGTCAGACAAGTCATCCTCGGGCGCGGCTTCGAAAAAAAATCGGTCGTGCGGAGATTTCCCCTGCAGATAGTTGGTGAACCACGCACCCTGGCTTGAAACATGGTTCAGCACCAGATCGGACATCAGGTGAAAATCACCAGCGATCCGAGTGATATCAGGCCAATCTCCCAATTGAGCGCTGACGGTGTAGTAGTCCGAAACAGCGAAACCATCGTCAGAGGTGAACGGGAAAAACGGCAGGATGTGTACACCATTCACAACGCCGTTCAGATGTCGGATCAGGAAATCATGCAACAAATCCAGCGGTTTGTGGGCTTGGTCCTCAATCGAGTTGCCGTAGGTGATCAGAACACTGTCTTTTTCCGACCAAAGCTTGTTGCCCGGCTTGCGCCCTTGTTTGCGCCGATGCGTGTCGGGAGGCCAAAAGGCGTCGGTGATCTGAGCAGCCAGTGCCGCGTGGTCACGGTCGGGATAAATCTGAACGATCAGTTCGCTCAGGCGCCGGGAAAAGCTGGTGTTCACACTGGTCAATAGTCACAGGCCCCTAGCTGTATCGCCTGATGGTTTTCCAGATCGGTCAACCTGTCAAACGACAACTTGGCGGTCGACTGTGCTGTGGTCAAATGCCTGTGCAATTGCCCAAATCATAGTCACGCGTGCCCGGTCAGACCCCGTATCGGGCCATGAACATGTCGACCGCCTGCAACGCGATCTCATCAATTTCGGATTGGCTGAAGCTGGTCTGAATTCCCAAAAGGCCCCTCGACCAGTTGCGTACTTTGCACAGCTCGGTGAATTGTTCGGCAGCAATCTGCAAGTCTTCTATAGCCAGTTCACCCTTGTCCACGGCCTTTTGCAGGTATTCAACCATTTGCCGCGTTCCGTTTTGTGGTCCTGCTTCATAAAAAGCTTGGCCCAATTCTGGGAACCTGTCGCGTTCGGCCACACAAATCCGAAATACCTGCTGCGCAAACTCTGAAACGAAGAAACGACAAAGCTGCGTGGCTGCAATCGTCAGAACCTCTCGTGCGGGCTTGGTATCGTCGACCATGGAGACGATGTCCTGCGCCATGCGGGAACATTCAGTATGTGCGACTTCCATGAACAAAAGCCGCTTGTCGGGGAAATAGCTGTACAATGTCGCCTTGGAGACACCTGCCGCCCGTGCGATATCATCTACGCTTGCGCCTTCGAACCCGTCCGCCATGAACACCTCTCGGGCACCTTGCAAAACCTGATCGAATTTGCGGCCTGTGCGATGGATGGCGGCGGTCTGGGTCATGGGCTCTCCGTGGTTGGCTGATCCTGTCAAACTATAAACCGATCAGTTCAGATACAACGATTCGCATAATTCCGTTGCGTTTCGCAATGTAAATTACGTTCATTTTTCCGACAGAGCCTCAGGCAACCCTTCTGGCCGGGATTGACTTGCCGCTCGGTCAAACCATGCTAACACTCTGGCCATGGTCGATATCTTTCTGCGCACACTGCCCTTCTTCGCGATCATCGGCCTGGGATACTGGGCCGGGCGCAGCCGATTTTTTACCGAAGACGCCACAGCTTATCTGACCAAATTCGTGTTCTATTTTGCGCTGTCAGCGATGCTGTTTCGGTTTGCGGCCACCCTACCCTTCGCCGAGATTTTCAATGGTCGCCTGGTTCTGGGTTATCTGCTGGGCACCATGGCCGTATATCTGGTAGCGACCTTGGTGGCTTGGATACGCAAGCTCGACATCCCCACCGCCGCGGTCGAGGCCCAGTGCGCCGCCATCGGCAATGTCGGCTTTCTGGGCCTGCCGATGCTGGCGTTGCTTTTTTCTGAGGCCGCGATCGGTCCTGTGATGCTGGTTCTAACGGTCGATCTCGTGGTGTTTTCCTCGCTGATCGTAATCTTGATTAATGGCGGGCGCGATGGGCGGTTGACCCCGGCGACCCTGCGTCTGATCGGGTTGGGTTTGGTTAAAAACCCGATGATCGTGTCGATCTCGGCTGGGATGTTATGGTCGGCACTGCAGGTTCCAGTTCCGACAGTCCTTAACGATTTTCTGACTATTCTAGGCGGCGCGGCCACACCGGGAGCGTTGTTTGCGATTGGAGCGTCACTGGCTTCGAAATCCGCCGAACGGGTGCAGATTGCCGCATGGCTGAGTTTTTGCAAGCTGGTCATCCACCCGGTTTGTGTGGCCATTGCCCTGATCTGGCTGATCCCAGTTGAGGATTTTCCGGCCTCGGTCGCCATTGCTGCTGCGGCCCTGCCGGTCGCGGGCAATGTCTATATGTTGGCTGCACATTACGGAGTGGCCCCGCATCGCGCCTCGGCGGCGATACTGTTATCGACAGCGGCCAGCATCCTAACCGTACCGGTCGTTATCGCGTGGGTTGCGACACTCTGACAGCTACGTCCAAAAATTACATGCGCTGAAGTCGCGTGGCCTTTACGCCGCCCCCTTGGATCGTTAGCCATAACGCGACCCAAAGTGAAGGACTCTGCCAGATGGAAACCCTCTCGGAAAACGCCTGTTTCGGTGGCGTGCAGGGCGTGTATCGCCATGCTTCCTCAGCCTGCCAATGCGACATGACCTTTGGCCTGTTCCTGCCCGCCGAGGCGAAGGACGGCCCGATTCCGATCCTGTGGTATTTGTCCGGCCTGACCTGTACCCACGAAAACGCCATGACCAAGGCCGGTGCACAGGCTTGGGCGGCAGAGCAAGGGATTGCAGTTGTTTTTCCCGACACTTCACCCCGTGGTGAAGGCGTGGCCGATCACGAAGACTACGATCTAGGACAGGGTGCTGGGTTCTATGTAAATGCAACTCAGCCCCCTTGGGCGCCACATTTCAACATGTGGGACTACGTGGCCGAAGAACTGCCTGCTTTTTTGGCCGAAAATTTCGCCATTGACATGAACCGTCAGGCGATCACCGGCCATTCGATGGGCGGTCACGGCGCGCTGACGCTGGCGATGAACCTGCCGGGCCGCTATCGCTCGGTCTCGGCCTTTGCGCCGATCTCGAACCCAACGAGTGCAGATTGGGGGCGTAAACAGCTAAGCGCCTATCTGGGCGATGACGAGGCCGCCTGGACCAAACATGACGCCTCGCTGATGATGAAAGAGGTTGGTTTCGACGGCCCGATCCTGATCGACACCGGGACCAACGATCAGTTCATCGACCTGCTGCGCCCCGAAGCTTTAGCCCAGGCAATTGCCGAACGTCGTCAACAGGCAACATATCGTCTGCAACCCGGCTATGACCATTCGTATTTCTTTGTTTCGACCTTTATGGAAGACCACATCACCTTCCACGCCGAAGCGCTGTACGGAGACTGAGGCATGAGCAAATACGATTACGACCTGATCATTATCGGGTCGGGCCCGTCCGGGCGTTCGGCTGCAATCCAGGCGGGCAAGCTGAAACGGCGTGTGCTCGTGATCGATCGGAAAGACAGGTTCGGGGGCGTCTCCGTTCACACCGGTACCATCCCGTCGAAGACTTTGCGCGAAACGGTACTGAACTTGTCCGGTTGGCGCGAACGCAGTTTTTATGGCCGCTCTTACCGGGTCAAAGACCAGATCCGAGCCGAAGACCTCAAGGCGCGCCTGCACATGACGCTCGATCACGAGGTCGACGTTCTGGAACATCAGTTCAACCGCAACCACGTGGAAACGCTCAACGGTCTGGCGAAATTTGTCGGCCCGCATGAGGTAGAGGTCGCCACCGATGCCGGAGAAACCACGCGCCTGACGGCGGCCAAGTTCCTGATTGCCACTGGAACCAAAACCTATCGCCCTGATTATGTGCCCTTCAACGGCAAGACAGTGGTCGATGGTGATGACTTTCTGGAGATGGCAGAAATCCCGCGCTCTCTGGTTGTGATCGGTGCCGGCGTGATCGGCGTTGAATATGCCACTATGTTCTCGGCCCTTGATGTGCGGGTGACGCTGATCGAACCTCGCGAAACCTTCCTCGACTTCATCGACAAACGGTTGATCCACGATTTCACACATCAAATCCGTGAAAATGGCGTCGACCTGCGGCTCGGGTCTGCGGTCGAGAAGATCGAGGACGCAGGCGAACATGTTGAGGTTACGCTCGACAATGGTCGCCATGTCCGCGCCGAGATGCTGCTATTCGCGGCCGGACGTATGGGCGCTACCTCGGCGCTGAACCTGGACGCGGTCGGACTGGAAACGGATCATCGCAATCGTATCAAGGTAGATCGCAAGACCTATCAAACCTCGGTGCCGCATATCTATGCAACGGGCGATGTGATTGGGCATCCTTCACTGGCTTCAACGTCACTGCAGCAGGGCCGCGTGGCAGCCTGCCATGCTTTGGAAACACCGACCCTGCCGGAAAGCCCATGGTACCCCTATGGCATCTACTCGGTGCCCGAGATTTCCACATGCGGCATGTCCGAGGAAGAATTGCAGGAACGCGGCATCCCCTATGAGGTCGGAGTGGCGCGGTTCCGCGAAACCTCACGCGGGCACATCATGGGGTTGGAGCATGGCATGCTGAAAATGCTGTTCTCGCTGAAAACCCGCCGGGTGCTGGGCGTACAGATCGTCGGTGAAGGCGCGACAGAACTGATCCACATCGCTCAGGCGGTTTTGAACCTTAAAGGTACTGTGGATTACTTCGTGCAGAACACCTTCAACTACCCTACACTGGCCGAGGCCTACAAGATCGCGGGTCTGGATGCTTTCAACCGCATGCCGATCCCCGAGGAGTTCAAGGTGCGTAAGAAGCCCGCGGAACCTGCGAAGAAAGAGGCTAAGAAAGCGTGACCACGCTCTATGTCGATGGTGATGCTTGCCCGGTGAAAGCCGAAGCCGAACGAGTGGCCACACGGCACAAGGTGCCTATGGCGCTGGTGTCAAATGGAGGGTTGCGGCCTTCGGCAAACCCCCTGGTGCAGGTCGTCATCGTGGCGGAAGGCGCGGATGAGGCGGACAAGTGGATCGCCGAGCGTTGTGGGTCTGGGGATGTCGTCGTGACTTCGGATATTCCACTGGCAGCGAAATGTGTTGAGGCTGGGGCGCGGGTTTTGCGCCCCAATGGTGAAGCGTTCACAGTCGCCAACATCGGCCAGCAACTGGCGATGCGCGATCTGATGGCCGACTTGCGCGCGGCCAACCCTCTTGGCGCTGGCGGCGGTGGCAAGCCATTTGGAAAGGCGGACCGGTCCCGATTTCTGGATGCGCTGGAACGCGAATTGCGCGCCGCCTTGCGCGGGTAACACTCCCGCCGGTCTGAGACGCATCAAAGATGCGCTTTCTCCCGTTGGGCCCGGCAGCGCTTTGCGCTGCGGTTCTGCCTTGTAAATCTGAGCCGGGATTGGTTCAGTCGGGCGCAACCAAAATTGATTTCACAGGGATTCCTTATGCCGATTGAAGCCGTGATTTTCGATATTGGAAATGTTCTGATCGAATGGCAGCCAGAGCGCTACTACGACAAGGTCATCGGGGAAGATCGCCGTCGCGCCATGTTCGCCGAGGTCGATTTGCACGGCATGAACGATCTGGTGGATCAGGGGCATCACTTTACTGACACCATCTACAACTGGGCGGAAAAACACCCCAAGTGGCGCGACGAGATCCGGATGTGGCACGACAACTGGATCGAACTGGCCGCACCGGAAATTCCTCATTCCGTGCGTCTGCAACGAGCTTTAAGAGCCAAAGGCGTACCGGTCTTTGCTCTGACCAATTTCGGGGTGCAGAATTTTGACTATGCCACGACAGTCTATCCGTTCCTGAACGAGTTCGACCGGCACTACGTCTCGGGTCGGATGAAGACTGTGAAACCGCATGCGCCGATCTACGAGATGGTTGAGTCCGATTGTGGTCTGCCTCCTGGCAGTTTGCTGTTCGCAGATGACCGCTTCGACAATATCGAAACGGCGCGCGCTCGAGGGTGGCAAACGCATCACTTCACCGGACCGCAAGGCTGGGCAGACCGTCTGGTGGCCGAAGGATTGCTGACCCCAGACGAGGCAGCCTAGCTCATGCCGCAACTGCGATGGGTCGGTTTTCCCGAATGGGCAGGTGGACAATGGCGCTGAACGCACCGACGGCCACACCGATCCACCAGACCATTGTGTAGTCGCCATAGACGTCATACATCCGCCCCCCCAGCCACACACCAAGGAAGCCTCCGATCTGGTGGCTAAGGAAGATGAAGCCGTAGAGCGTGCCCATGTAGCGCAGCCCGTAGAGATGCGCGACAAGGCCCGAGGTCAACGGCACCGTGGCAAGCCAGAGCGACCCCATGACGATCGAGAACACGATGACTGACATGGGGGTGATCGGCATGATGATAAAAATCGCTGCTGCGAGCGTTCGACCTGTATAGATAGCAGCAAGAAGGTACTTTTTGGGGAAGTGATTGCCCGCCCAACCAGCCAACAACGTGCCGCCGATATTCGCCAAACCGACCAGTGAAATCGCTATTGCGCCTAAAGCCGATGTAGTGGTGATACCCAGTGAATGCAGGACACCGCCGGGCTGAATTGGGCCACACATCTCGGTCACAAAGGCGGGGAAATGGGCAGTGATGAAGGCCAACTGATAGCCACAGCTGAAAAAACCCAGAAAGACCATTGCATAGGAGGGGTCGCGGAATGCACGGCCAATGATCTGGCTCATACTCTCTTCCAACTCGGCCTTGCTGACCTGTTGAGGTGCGCGCATGAACGGCAGCGTCAGAACAAGGGCGAGGATTGCGACGGCGAACACGATGAAGACCTGCTGCCATGGCAGGAAAGTCAGCAACCATTCGGCAGTCGGAGCGCCAATCACCTGACCGAAACTGCCCGCTGCCGTGACAATGGCAAGAGACATCGACCTGTTCTTGTCGGATGAGGCACGCCCAACCACAGCCAACACAACGCCGAAGCCAGTGCCGGCAATACCGAACCCAACCAGCCACGCATACATCTGGTGCCCGAACGGTGTGACAGACCATGCCGACAACACCATGCCAGCCGCGTAGGTCAGCGCGCCCAGAATGATCGCTTTGCGGTCACCTATCTTTTCGGCAATCGCGGCAAAGATAGGTTGCCCAATCCCCCAAGCCAGGTTCTGGATTGCAATTGCCAGCGAAAAATCAGTGCGCAGCCAGCCGAACTCACTGGCAATAGGAATCTGGAAAACCCCAAACGAGGCGCGGACGGCGAAGCTGACCGTGATGATGACACATCCAACGATCAGGATCGGATTTAAAAGACGGGCTGATTGGGGCATAGCAACCTCAGGGATGGGGAACCCGGACGTTATCCGGTTTTGCCTGTTGGTCAATTCAGGAGTTTTGCGGTGATAGATAAGGAAAATTGATGTGTCGCGGAAAAAGGCTGCTTTTCAACGGATAATCCGGACGTTATGCCTCGGATCATGACGGGTTTGATTTCGCTTTACGACACGCGGGTGGCCGATGGCACCCTGACCAGGGATGACGCGCAAGAGGCTGTTCTGCCTCATTTTGAGCGCATCCGCGAAGCCCTTGCAACTCCGGTGAAGCGTGGGCTTTTCCGTAAGGCTCCTCCTCCACCCAAAGGGTTGTATTTGTGGGGCGGCGTGGGGCGCGGCAAATCTATGTTGATGGATATGTTCGTCGACTCATTGGCCGATATCCCAGCGCGACGGGTACATTTTCACGCCTTCATGCAGGAAATCCATGCGGGCATGCATAAGGCCCGTCAGGACGGGATCGAAGATGCCCTGGCCCCGGTGGCGCAGGACGTTGTGAAATCGGTCAAGCTGTTGGCCTTTGACGAAATGCAGATCACCGATATCACCGATGCGATGATCGTCGGTCGCTTGTTTGATCTTCTGCACGAAGGTGGAGTGGTGGTTGTCACCACATCCAACAGGCATCCCGATGATTTGTATAAAGACGGACTGAACCGGCAACTTTTCCTCCCGTTCATCGCTCATATCAAGGAACAGCTTCAAGTCTGGGAACTGGTTTCACCCACCGATTACCGTCAGAACCGCCTTGAAGGCGCGCCTGTTTATTTCACCCCGATCGGCCCCGAAGCGCGTCAGAGCATTCGGAGTGTTTGGCATGATCTTTCAGGGGGCAACGCTGAACCTTTGGTGTTACAGATCAAAGGCCGTGCGGTCGAACTGCCTGCGTTTCGGAATGGTGTCGCGCGGGCCTCGTTCTATGATCTGTGCGGTCGGATGCTGGGGCCTGCGGATTATCTTGCGATTGCCGAAGAGCTAAAGGTTTTGGTGCTGGAAGACATCCCGCGCCTTTCACGCAATAATTTTAATGAAGCCAAACGTTTCGTCACGCTGATTGACGCGTTGTACGAAGCGAAGGTACGTTTGATCTGTTCCGCCGCGGCCGAACCCGAGATGCTGTATGTCGAAGGTGAAGGCACGTTCGAATTTGAGCGGACCGCTTCACGCCTGCGGGAAATGCAGGATCAGGACTGGGGGCAATAGGGGGCTCTGCCCCTGCCGCGTTTTGCGCTTTTCCCCCCGGAGTGTTTTTAGTCCGGTGGAGCCCTGCGGAAGGATTAGCCGTTTTCGCGCAGGATGTTGCCCGCAAGGTAAAGCGAACCGCAGATCAGAATGCGCGCCTTAGAGTCTTTCGCCACGATAGCTTTCAGTGCCTCTGCGACGTTTTCCGCGGACGAAGCGGGCAGCTCAACTTTGGCAGCCGCGGCCGCTGTGTCCTCGGCGCTGAGCGTGGCAGCTTCTCCGGGGATGGAAACCGCCGTCAAACTTTGGGCCTGTTTGGCCAGCGGGGCCAGATAACCGGTCACGTCCTTGGTATTCAGCATTCCACAGATCATGTGGGTTGGGCGTTCCGGGAGTTTCGCCAGAACTTCTGCCAATGCGATGCCGGCGGCGGCGTTGTGGCCACCATCCAGCCACAGTTCGGCCTGTGGCGCAGCCTCTACCAGAGGTCCGGTTTTCAGGCGTTGCATTCGTGCGGGCCATTCGGCCTTTGTCACCGCGGCCTCATAAGCGTCATCGCCCAGATTCAGGTGACGCAGAACGGCCAGTGCGGCACCAGCGTTCTGGAGTTGGTGCGCGCCCAGAAGGTTGGGTAATGGCAGATCGCGCAGACCCGTTTCATCCTGGTAGATCAGACGCCCGTTTTCCTCGTGCACATGCCAGTGCTGACCGTGGACCAATAGCGGAGCCCCAAGACGCGCGGCAGTGTATTCGATGACCTCCAGTGCTTCGTCCTGTTGCGGGCCAACAATGCAGGGCACGCCGGGTTTTATGATACCCGCTTTTTCGGCGGCGATTTTGCCTAGCGAATTGCCCAAAAACTGTTCGTGGTCGATCGAGACCGGCGTGATTATCGTCACCGCGGGGTCATGAATGACGTTTGTGGCGTCAAGTCGGCCACCCAATCCAACCTCGAGCAGCGTGTAATCCGCTTGCTCCCGCGCAAAGGCCAGTAAGGCTGCGCAGGTGGTGATCTCAAAATAGGTAATGTTCTCGCCATCATTAGCGGCGTAGCATTCATCCAATACGTCCGTCAGTGCAGGCTCAGAAATCAGCTCTCCAGCCAGACGAATACGTTCGTGGAACCGCGCAAGGTGGGGCGAGGTATAGGCATGAGCCGACAGCCCTGCCCCTTCCAACCCGGCGCGGATCATTGCCTGGGTCGAGCCTTTGCCGTTGGTTCCGGCGATATGGATCACGCGCGGCAACTTGTTCTGAGGGTTGTCCAAGGCTGCCAACAAACGCCAAACGCGATCCAAGGTCAGGTCAATGATCTTGGGGTGCAGCGCCATCATCCGGTCCAGGATGACGTCAGATGTCTGACTGGTCATTTCTCGCCTGTGTCCTCGGCTGCGGTTTCTGCTTCGACTTTGGTCTCTTCGGGTTCAGGCGCGGGTAGATCACCTTTGACCGCAGGAGGTTGGTTCATCAGCATGCGTGTGATGGTGATCAATTCGTCCCGCATCTCAGTCCGCTTTGTGACGCGGTCAAGCATGCCGTGATCCAGCAGATATTCGGCGCGCTGGAACCCTTCGGGCAGTTTTTCACGAATGGTCTGTTCGATCACGCGCGGACCGGCAAAACAGATCAGAGCATTGGGTTCCGAGATATGGATGTCGCCCAGCATCGCATAAGATGCGGTCACGCCACCGGTGGTGGGGTGAGTCAGCACGACGATATAGGGCAGGTTCGCCTCTTTCAGCATTTCGACGGCCACGGTCGTACGCGGCATTTGCATCAGGCTGAGGATGCCTTCCTGCATCCGAGCGCCGCCTGCGGCGGAGAAAAGGACCAGCGGTCGCTTCAACTTCACCGCCTCTTGCGCGGCAGCGATGATGGCGTTGCCGACATACATGCCCATCGACCCGCCCATGAACGAGAAGTCCTGCGCTGCAGCCACAATCGGAGTGCGTCCAATCTCGCCGGTGGCGACCAGCATCGCTTCTTTCTCGCCGGTCTTCTTTTGCGCCGCCTTCATACGGTCAGGGTATTTTTTTTGGTCACGGAATTGCAGCGGATCGTCTTTTGGTGCCGGGACATCGACTTCGGTGAAAATACCCCCGTCGAACAGGTGCTTGAACCGCTCACGCGGGGTGATCGCCATGTGATGTCCGCACTGGGTACAAACATTCTGGTTCTCCGCCAGCTCGCGGTGGAACAGCATCGTGCCGCACTCGTCGCACTTGTGCCATAGGTTTTCAGGCACTTCCCGGCGAGAGAAGATCGAATTGATCCGGGGGCGGACGTAGTTTGTGATCCAGTTCATGTCGGAACCTTGTTATGCGGCTTTGACGTCAAATAAGACGCTACGGAAGGAAATGCAATCAGCGCCTGAGTGCGAGACGCGCAGTTAACCAACTGACGATCATTACAGCAAAATCCACGAACAGCCATTGCCGCAACAGGCCTGTCTCGGACATGTCGTAAGGCAACAGGTACAAGGCTAGGCCGCTTAGGGTCTCAGGCAGCGAGATGAACAGAAGTGCGATGGTATTGTTTAGGAAATGCAGCGCGATAGCTGGCCCCAATGTGCCCGATCGCGCTGTCAGATCAGCAGCCAGAAGGCCAAACACACATGACCACGCAGCAACCAGAAGGGCGTTTTCGCCTGTGATTCCGGGTGCGTAATGACCCGCCGCAAATAGAACAGAAGGCAATCCCATCCAGATTATTGGAGATCGGAATCTGGCGGCCAGTGATTGTTGTATATAGCCGCGAAACAGAACTTCTTCGGCGCTGGTCTGAATCAGTACCGCAATTGCTGACAGGGGTAGCAACAGCAGCCATTTGGACAAAGTAAGGTTTTGGATCAGAGGCTCACCCATGCCGTATGGTGGAAGGGCTGTCATCACCAGCGCCAGAATCACCAGCGCGCGCAGCACTTGCCAAAACTGGCGCAGGCACAGGCTGTACGGGCCCAGAATTGAAGCAAGTTGCCGACGCTGCAACTGCCAGGCAGCGATGGCAACACCCAGTGTGAGAAACCCGAAACTGATCAGCAGAACAAGTGTGGCAAACGGCGAAGTACCCCGCAATAGGCCCTGGGCCTGTTCCGGCGAGACCAATCCACCAACCACCGCAAAAAGCACAGAATTCAGCGCAATGTACAACGCGAGAATAATGACTAGCCCAACAACAAGACGCCACAGTTCGGGGCGGGCACGGGCGTCGCGTACCAATTGCTCGTGGGCGGAATAGGCGGCGGGGTCACGCATTGTTGCCGGTGCTTTCACCTTCGAGGGATTGGGGGGCGTCCGAGAAGATATCGGATGGGTTCTGCGCCGTGTTGATCCTGTTGGCCAGAGTGGTCAGATACCCCGCGACAGTCTGCAATAGTTGTACCGCTACAGAAGCATCGCTTTCTATTACCGCGCGCAGTTCCTCAGCGCCGATGCGCAAGAATGTGCAATCTGAAACAGCTGTCAGGTCCAATTGCCGGACTTCGCCCGTGATGATCGAAAGGTCTCCGATCAGACGACCGGGTTCGATGACCGAAATAGTGCGCCGGGTTCCATCCTCACTGTGCCAATCCAGGTTGGCCTGTCCCTTGATGCATAAGTAGGCGGCATCCGGCGTTTGCCCACGCGAAAAGATCACCTGCCCCTTTGCCACTTCGTACCATTGCGCCGAGAATGCCAGTAGCCGCTGGTTCCGCGCATCGATGCCAGAAAACAGCTCGGTCGAGGAGATGATCTCCAGTTTGGTGCTCAGATCAGCCGAGGCACCGTCTTCAAGGCGGGTTTGCGTGCGCGAGACACCGTCGATGCGGCCATCCTTAATTTCGACAAACAAATCATAAGCTTCGGGATGAGCAAAGTGATCTTCCATGAAGATCATGATCGAGTCAGGAAGCAATTCACGCAGACGCAGACGCGTGCGCAGGCGGCTTTCGGAATCGTGACTGGCCAGAGCCTTGTCGAGGATAAGAATGTCAGGACGTTTTATCCCAGCACGAGAAAACGCGGCCCGCTCCTGAAACACCGTCGGCAGGTTGTTTCCACCCAACCCGGTCTGAAGATCGAACAATGTAGCCGCCGCCCGACGACGTAGACCTGCCTCGTTCATGGCTTGCGCCACCAAGTCCTCGATCTCTTCGGCATGCGCGCCTGCTGTCATGGAGACCCGACCATAAAGCACATTCTCCATCACGGTGAGGCGCGGGAAATAGCTGTCGGGAGACAATGGAATGAACATGCCGTTCAAGGCCCCTTGGAGCCGTTCGGACTGCTCTTTTCGAATAGACAGAATCTTGTCCTTGTATTCCTGAGGGAAATCCGGGCCGATCTGCTCGGCCGTCAACAGAAACGGAACCGTCAGCAGCAGCGAGCGTTCGGCCTCGCTGATATCACTGTCATCCTTGGTTTTTCGCCGATCCTTGATATCGAGCAGGCGGTGGAACATCTCCTTTGACATGCCCAGACGCAGAAACAGAGGGTGGTCCGTTCCGCCGCGCCCGAATGCCTGATCCAGCGTCTCGACCACGTCGCTTGCCATGTTCATGGCATCATCGGCCAGATCATGTGAGCTCAGCATGTTTTTGAACCGCCTGTCGTCGGCCAAAGATTCGGGCGTGATATCCCGTGATGGGGTAGCGTAAAGCAGGTTTCCCCCAAGCGGCACGGTCGGATTGAAACGGTCAGGATCAAACCGGTAGACGTGGCGGTCCAGCCCGTTTTCCTTTAGCCGTTCTGCAACCGTTTCGCGCAGATTGACTACGTCCCGCGCCAGATCGGGGTGTAGCTTCGGGTCGAACTGAGTGCGCAGTGTCCGGCGCAGCAGCAGCTCATCAGTCCCCATCGCCTCGACCAGTTGGAACCACCAGTCCCGAATGTCCTCAACGTCATCCAGCCCGGCTAGCTCGGGGTCAATCCACTCATCTGAGAGGGAATCTGTCGGATTGCCGGATCGCGCGGCTTCGATCTGCCAGCGGCTGGGGGCCTTAACCGCGTCTGCTTCATGTTGGGGATGCGGGCGCAACGGCATCATCAGATTGTCGCCCACAGTACCATTGAACAGGTAGGGTCGCGAATAGGCATACCCGATCCGGGCAGCGATCACGGATTGATGCAGGTTTTGCAGGTTGTGACCGGCCATGATGACCTCGCCCTGCACCGGCAGCACTTCGCGGGTCAGCACTTGTGCCAGGGCGTTGCGCTCCGAAGCATGGGTTGACTGAATCGCCACCCGGGCACCCTTGGGAATGGTCAGGTCGATATCTTCCAGAATGGTTTTCCCGTCATCGTCCCGCACGGTCACGTTGCGCAGTTCAACCTCGCCGGTCAGATGGGGGATCACCTCGGGTTCGCCCACGAATAATTCTTCAGGGATCATGTCAGAGGGCGCAAAGCGTTCGGTCACGACCTCCCACCGCAAGGACATGTCCTGAACCTGATTGTAATAGGTCAGCAGGTCCTTCCACGGGCCGCTCAGGTCCTTGTAGGCCCCAAGCGCCGCGACGAGCGCGCCCACTGTCACCTCACCTGTAATCGCCAGATAACCGCCGACCGAGTAAAACAGGAACGGGGTCATCTGCGTGATCAGGTTGTTGAGGAACTTCATAAAGAATTTCTTGTTGTAGATCTTGAACCGAATATCGAACAAGAGCCCCAACCGATGGCTGAACTGCGCCAGCCGATAGCGCCACCCGCCATTTGTACGCAGGTCACTGATACCCGCAGCGCTTTCCCCGATTTCAGAGCTGAGATTCCGCACTTCCTGAATGCGTTCTTTGTTCAGCAGGTTGATCTGGCGTTGCAATTTCGGGATCAGCCAGGCTTGCAGCGGGATCAGCGCGATACTGGCAAGGCCGAACCACACGCTTTGCATGAACAAGAAGGTGACGATGGTCATCATCTGGCCAAACTGGAACACTGGTTGAGCGATCGCATCGCCCATCAAACCACCCATCGGTTCAGCCTCGGAGGTGATCATCGACACCAGCTCGCCCTGGCTGGTCGTGGCGAAATAGGATTTCGGGAACCGCATGGTGCGGTGGATCAGAGTGAACCGCAAACGGCGCAGCATGCGCTCGGCCAAAACGCCCTTCATCGTGTTGATGCGCATCTTCATCAGCCCACTGGCAATCACGGTGGCCAAAAAGGCAAAGCACAAGATCATCAGGTACTGCACCTGCGTTACGGTGAACCCCAATACCGTGACCGTATCACTGGGTGCACCGATGGCACCGTTGATGATCTGCTTGGGCAACTCAAGCGAAGCATACAGAAATGGAAAGGAAAGGACCGTCAAGAACAGCAGCACAAGCTGTTGTTTTTTTGAATATTTCCAGATGAACGCGAATAGAGTGGGTTCCATACCCCGGTTATGCCTCAAAACGTTTTGATTGGTTTTTGGGTAGTCCCTTGCAGTCAGGTGTCAGACGGTAAGCACTGACCCGGATGATTGCAAGAATGGCGGGGTCTAACAGATCGCGGCGGCCGCGCCTATACTTTGTTGTCATCACAAATTCGGGAGTTTTGATCTCACAATCTGTTAATTCACCTTTAACCTTGATGCCGTCTTTGACTAAAGAGGGGCTCACTCTTGAACGATAGGGCCATGGGCAGACTACTGGATCGCTATATTCACCGCCGGGTTGTCGAACGCTGGCGCAAAGCCCTGCAAGAAGCAGCCGCAGCCCCCGAGCCGCAGCTGCGTCAGCAGCGTGACGACGCTCGCAAGTTGCGCTCCCAACTGGACATGCTGATCCACAAAGCCAATGGCCGCCTGACCCATCCACGAGTCGGGTCGACCCAATTTCCCAAACCTCTGAGCACCGACTGGAGTTGGCGTCCTGACCTGTGGCGCGGGCCGTTGTCCCGGTCGGGTATGGCCTCCGTCCCGCGTAAGGCCCAGATGGACAGGCAGATAACGTTGTTCCACGACTGCCCCATGGCCGAGATCGGGATGCGGCAAGCCAAGAACTCCCGCGATGAGGATCTGGCTCCTTTCGGGCTGAAAGTTGAGGTGTTCGGCTTTTCAGGCACATTTCTGTCGCTATCCGTGGAACTGCCGCCTGAAGCTGCGCAAGGTTTGACCAAACAGCACCTTATGCGTTTGGATACCTCAATTGAGGCGGAACAGCCACTCGAGGTTTTTGCGCGCCTGAATATCCAGCACGGGCCCAATACGGAGCAGGTTCTCCACAAGATGAACCTGCCCACTCAGCCCCGTACGATTGACTTTGATCTGGCGCACCTGCCTTTGAATGAGGCTCGGATAGAAAAAATCTGGTTGGACCTTATCTTTGAAGAGCCACAGATGAACCTTGTCTCGCTGCGCGATCTGACCTTCTGCCGCCATCACCGCGCCGATTTGTGAGAGTTTATGGTATGACGCATCTGAAACTGACGCCCATCCGGTTTGAAAACGGCCTGTGGCAAGGACATTTGCACGTCAAAGCCGAGCCGAATGTAGAGGTGCGGTATCTGGGCGAAACCCTAGAGGAAGTGCGTATTGCGCCTGCTGAGGATGGGTGGACGCTCAGCATTCCCGTACCGATGGCAGCCTTGTCCGATGGGGTGCATTGCTTTGTGATCGCTGACGCTTCCACGGCTGAGCGGTTCGGAGATTTCACCATCATCGCCGGAGCTCCCGCAGCGGATGATCTGCGGGCTGAACTAGAGCTGCTGCGCGCTGAACTTGACTTGTTGAAACGGGCATTCCGGCGTTCTCAGAGTGAAGGCGTGTAACCCAGCAAGAGGTTAAATTCCTATCTTTTAAGCAGAATCCATGCATCATTGAGCGATCCGCAACAGCCTGAGCAAGGTCATGGATCGCAACGCCATTATTAAAGTCATTGCTTTGATGGTAACTGGTTTCGGGATCGGTATCGACTTTACTGGCGCGCTGATCCTTGTTCCGGCCATCGAAAACAGTTTCGACGCTGACATCACCAGCACCCAATGGGTTCTGAACATCTACGCCCTGTTCTTCGCTATTACCATGGTCGCAGGAGGGCGCCTGGGTGACATGTTCGGACACCGCAAGATGATGCTGATCGGTCTTTCGATCTTTTTGTTTTCATCCATCATGTGCTTCGTATCGCCCAGCCTGGATTTCCTGATCATCGCCCGCGCGTTACAGGGGATCGGTGCGGGATGTGTCTGGCCATGTACGCTGGCCTTTGGCGCGACCAAGATTTCTCGGCCCGAACATCGGGCCATGATCATGGGGTTGATACTGGCCGGTGTTACCTGCGGTAACGTAATTGGCCCTTTGATCAGTGGCGCAGTGGTCAGTCTAGGGGATTGGCGTCTGTTCTTTCTGGCGAATGTCGTGTTCTCGACCATCTCGATGGTGACGGCTCTCTTGCTGATGCAGCGTGAAACCCAGCACAAACAAGGTGAACACATTGACTTTGCCGGTATGGGCGTACTGTCATTTGCCGTTCTCCTGCTGCTCTACGGGCTGGACGTGGGCGCAGACTGGGGCTGGACTTCGCCTCCATTGCTGTTTCTTTTCGCTGTCAGCGCGGTGCTGTTCGTCCTGTTTCCACAAGTGGAGAAACGGGTGAAAGAGCCGCTTCTACTGCCTCAGATGATGGCAAACCGCGAGTTCCGGATCACATTGGGGCTGAACATGTTCAACGTATCGGCAGCCTTTGTCGCGTTGATGTATTTTCCGCAGTACATGCAAAAGGTTCTGGGCTGGTCGACCTTGCAATCGGCCCTCGGGCTGACCCCTCTGACGGTTCTGTTGGCCGTAGGCTCTATTATTTCTGGCAAGCTGTACAACGACTTTGGTCCCAAGCGGCTTTTGTTCTGGGGGTATCTCTGCGCAACAGTCGGGGCAGCCAGTGTGGTCGTGATGCCTACGGGTTTGGGGTATTTCCAGATCCTGCCGGGCATGGCGATGATGGGGCTGGGGGCCACTCTGACAGTCGGACCATCAGGCACCGCCGCCGTCTGCGCGGTTAAACCGGAACGGGCCGGCCTAGTGGGAGGTTTGAGCTTTATGACTCACCTGGTCTACGGCGCCATCTCGGTAGCCTGCGCCACCGCGATCATGTATTTATCCAGCCTGAGCAGCCTAGGCGAACGCCTGAAGGCAGCCGGGGTTGATATGTCAGAGGCCGATCAGAGGGCTATCAACGGCGGAACGCTCACCACTGCGTCCGCCCAAGAAGTCATGGAGAAACTAACCGGGCCAGAGACCGAAAAAGTCAAAACCGCCATTGCTGGGGCCTTTGATACTGGAATGAACACGGCCTTCATCTTTGCGACTTTGTCCGTCTCGGTCGGCGTGCTGCTTGCCATCCTACTGGACGAGGAAAAACTGCACAAAGTCGAAAGCTGATTGGCCCAACGAAAAAGGGCCGCCCTATCCGGCGGCCCTTTCTAAATTACTGAGATGGCCCGTTCGGGTTGAAGGCCGACAAACCTTTGAGGATGTCGATGGCGTAGGCCAACTGATAATCCTCTTCCCGCAGCTCAGCGGTGGCTTCGGCGCGGGCGCGATCTTCCTCGATCTGACGGATTTCGTCTTCGCTGAGGCTGTCATTGTTCAGACTGCCACGCAGGTCAGCTTCGGATCGGGCGGGACGGTTCGAGTCTTCTTCCTCCGTTTCCGGCGTCGATCGTGGCTGTTCGACGATGATATCAGGGCTGACACCAAGCGCTTGGATCGAGCGGCCCGACGGTGTGTAATAACGCGACGTTGTCAGGCGCATAGCCCCATCCCCGCGCAGCGGCATTACTGTTTGAACCGAGCCTTTACCGAAGCTTTTGGTACCCACCACGATAGCGCGACGGTGGTCCTGCAACGCGCCGGCCACAATCTCGGAAGCAGAGGCAGAACCGCCGTTGATCAGAACGACTATCGGCTTGCCTTCGGCCAGATCGCCGGGGGTGGCGTTGAAACGTTCGCCTTCGCTCGGATCGCGACCGCGAGTTGAAACGATCTCACCTTCGTTCAGAAACGCGTCCGAGACCTTGATCGCCTGCGTCAGCAGGCCGCCGGGGTTGTTGCGCAGGTCCAGAACAAAGCCGTTGACCTTTTCGATTCCGCCAGCCTCTTCGATCTGTTCATTCAGTCCCTCCTGCAGGTTGGGGAAAGTCTGGTCGTTGAAGGTGGTGACACGCAGTACGACGCTGGTACCTTCGGTACGCGCACGCACCGCGGTCAACTTGATCGTATCGCGGATGATAGTGACGTCGAATGGTTCCTGCTCACCCTCGCGCACAACGGTGATCACGATCTCCGACCCGACTGGACCCCGCATCAGATCAACCGCCTTGTCCAGCGTCAGGCCTAGAATACTCTCGCCGTCGACATGGGTGATAAAGTCTCCGGCCTCGATCCCTGCGGCATCTGCTGGGGTGTCGTCAATCGGAGAGACAACTTTCACAAAGCCATCTTCCTGTGTGACTTCAATGCCCAGCCCACCGAATTCGCCACGGGTTTGCACCCGCATCTGTTCAGCGTCATCTGGTGACAGATAGCTGGAATGTGGGTCCAGCGAGGTCAGCATGCCGTCAATCGCCGCCTCAATCAGCTCTTCCGGTTCAACCTCTTCTACATATTGCGCGCGGATTCGTTCGAATATGTCCCCGAACAAATCCAGTTGCTCATAGACGCTGGCCTTGCTCTCGGCCTCCTGCGCCAGCAAAGGGCCCGCGATCTGAGTGGTTGCGATTATGCCTGCCACGGTTCCGGCCAGACCGGCCATCACAAATTTCTTCATACGTGTTCATCCATCCTTGCTGGTCCGGAACCATGATTCCGGGTCCACGGGGCTGTTATCCTGTCTTACCTCTATATAGAGCGTTTCTGACCGGTCAGTTCCAGTGCCATCACCGCTTGTTGACAAAATAGCGCCGATTTCGGGTGTTTCACCGGGCATCAAACCCACTGGAGTACCCTCGGGGATCACCTGTCCCGCGTCACCATAAACCTCTTGCAGGCCTGAAAACACAAATAAAAGTCCGGGCTGAGGCTCGAGGATCACCAGATTCCCCAAATCCAACAGGGGTCCTCGATAACGTATCGTGGCGGCAGTCGGTGAAGTCACAATAGCGCGGGGTCTGGTAGCCAGCACTACTCCGGGGCGTTTGACGCCCGCCGCGTCAGTCTCGCCGGCGCGGTGCAGCAGCACGCCTTGCGCAGGCAATGGAACCTGACCTTTGCGGTTGGAAATGTCCGCGCCAGTCTCGGTGATCTCCCCTTCCGAGATTTCGGACAGACCGCTGGCAAACCCTTCCAGCGTTTCCGTAGATGAGATCAGTATCGCCGTTCGGATCGGGTCTTCTATAAATCGCTGAGGTAGATCGGTTCGGTCGGCGATTGCGGTGCTGAGCTCTGTGCGGGCGGTTTGAACGCCGGTCAGGCCCTCGGTCAGAGTCTCTGCGGCGCTTTGCTGCAGCAGCCGCAGCGTCTGAACCTCCTGCAAGTCACGGGCCAACGCCTGCGCGCGGGCGTTCAGGCCCGGCGTGACTTCGGACAGCATCATCCCCGCGCGAGCCGAGCCCAGCGGGCCGGATGGGTGAAGTATCAAAACCGGAGGAGCGGTGGTTTCAATGGTCTGCAATACGCCAAGCAGTTGCGCGATTTCTTTTTCACGCGTGCGCAGTTCGGCGATTAGCTGCGCTTCGCGCGTGGCGGCACGGCGCAGCCCGTCACGCATGGCGGTCAGGCCGGCTTCATAAGCTTGAACAGTCTCGGTCAGCGCACGAACCCGGTCGCGGGCACTTTCGGCCTCAGTCAGAGCGATTGACGCTTCTTCCAACATGCGCGCTGCATTCAGCGCCGCCGTTGACGGATCGGTCTGGGCATGGACCGGCGTCGCAAACAGCGCTGCCAAAAGAAGCGCGCGCAGGGTCATGACAACAGGCTCTTGCCGGTCATCTCAGGCGGCTGCTCCAAGCCCATCAGTTGCAACAAGGTTGGTGCCAGATCGGACAGGCGTCCGTTGCGCAGCGTGGCGCCTTCCGGCCCGCCTACCAGCGCCACGGGCACCGGGTTGGTTGTATGCGCGGTGTGCGGCCCACCGGTTTCGGGGTCGACCATCATTTCGCAATTACCGTGATCAGCTGTGACGATCATAGCACCACCAGCCTTTTCTAGGGCGGCAACGACCTGAGCCATCCCCTGATCCACGGCCTCACACGCCTTGATCGCGGCTTTCAGATCGCCGGTGTGGCCTACCATGTCCGGGTTGGCATAATTGGTAACGATCAGATCGTATCCGGCCTCGATCGCCTCAACGAATTTCTTGGTTACTTCGGCCGAAGACATCTCGGGCTGAAGGTCATAGGTCGCCACTTTAGGTGATTTCGGCATAAAGCGGTCTTCGCCAACCTCCGGTGTTTCCTTGCCGCCGTTGAGGAAAAATGTCACATGCGGGTATTTCTCGGTCTCTGCCAGACGGAACTGGCGCAGACCTTGTTTTGCGACCCATTCGCCCAGAGTGTTCACGATGTCTCGCTTGGGGAACACGGTTGTCATATATGCGTTGTGACCGTCCGAATATTCGACCATTCCCAGCAAAGCGGCCAGTTTTGGACGCGGACCGGTGTCAAAATCGGTAAAGCCGGGTTCGCCAATCGCGCGCAGAATTTCTCGCGCCCGGTCGGCGCGGAAATTCAGACAGAAGAATCCGTCGCCATCTTTCACCCCGCCAAATCCATTCAGGACCGTCGGCACGATGAACTCATCGGTTTCCGACTGATTGTAGGCATGGTCAATCGCGCCGTGGGCTGTCGCAGCCGCCCGGCCCTGACCCTTCATCATCGCTTCATAGGCCTCGCCGACACGTTCCCAGCGGTTATCGCGGTCCATCGCGAAATAGCGCCCGCTTACCGTAACGATGCGTGCCCCGTCTGGCAGGCGTTCCTCAAGTTCGGCGATGTAGGTAAAGGCAGATTTCGGAGCAACATCCCGGCCATCGGTCACCGCATGCAGCGCGACAGTCACACCCGCATCGGTAATGGCTTGGGCCGCGGCGACGATGTGGTTCAGATGCCCATGCACCCCGCCATCTGACACCAATCCCATCAAATGTGCAGTGCCACCGGAGGCTTTCACCTTGGCAATGAAATCCTGCAATGCCTCGTTACTGAAGAACGACCCATCCTCGATCGCCAGATCAATCTGCCCCAGATCCATAGCCACAACTCGACCCGCGCCTATATTGGTGTGGCCGACTTCCGAATTCCCCATCTGACCGCTTGGCAGGCCAACATCCGGCCCATGCGTGATCAGTGTCGCGTGCGGACAGTTGGCCATGATCGCATCGAAAGTGGGCGTATTGGCCAGATAGGGCGCATTGGCCTTGGCGTCCTCAGATAAGCCCCAACCATCGAGAATGCACAGGACAACGGGCTTGGGGGCGGTCATTTGAGGCTCTCCGGATTTCTGCTCTTGGCCTGTCTTTTATCGTCTGACCACCGGCGGGTGAACCGTCTATTTGATCCCGGTCGGACAGAATTATGGTCGAGGTGGTTTATCCTTGCCGATAAGGTCCTCGAAAGGCCGAGCCTTTCGTCCGCGATATTTGACGGTCAGGTCCAGAGGGATATCATTCTCGTCATATACCCCGATCACAACACCCCGGCCCCGGCTTTTTGTCCGCATTTCGATCAGTTGCTGTTCCGAACGCGTCGTGCGTTGCGAGGGGCGGCGGGTCCAGGCGAAGAGGTGATCGTACATCTCGGCAATGACGTCCGCATGCTCGTCGCTGCAGCCCAAATCATTCAACTCGTTCGGATCATTCTCAAGATCAAACAACAATGGCCGGTGGCCGCCTTCGCAATGAATCAGCTTCCATTTCTTGTTAGCAACCATAAACATGACCGCATCGCGGACCGAGGCTTTCAGCGCGTCGGCAGTCGGTGAGGCGGAATAGTCATATTCACATACCACCACATCGCGGGGCGTCTCCTCTTGCTGCCCATACAGGATAGGCAACAGGGAATGTCCTTCGAGGATATGTGAACCCACCTCACCTCCAGAGAGATCTACAAATGTCGGCGCTAGGTCGATGGATTCGACCAGCGCATCACTGACTTTACCACGGGTCGCATCGGCTTCGGGTGACGGGTCGTAAATGATCAACGGCACCTTGGTCGAAGCGTCATGAAAGAACGTCTTCTCCCCCATCCAGTGATCGCCCAGAAAATCACCGTGGTCCGAGGTCAGCACGATCATAGTGTCCTCCATCCGGCCCGTTTCCTCCATCCAGTCGAACAGGCGACCCATTTGGTCATCGGCCTGTTTGATCAGGCCCATGTAAGCCGGCACCACAGCATCCCGTACATCCTGACGTGAGAAGGTCTGACCAATTCTCGTTTCCACGAACGCCCGCAGCACCGGATGCGCATTCTGACGCTCTGCATCGGATCGAACCACTGGCAGCACGTGCTCGGGCCCATACATCGAGGCGTAGGGTTCTGGCACGATGTAGGGCCAGTGTGGCTTGATGAAACTCAGATGGCAGCACCACGGACCATCGTTTTTCTCCATGAACTCGATACCGCGGCCGGTTAGGTATGGGGTTTCGCTGTCTTCTTCTGCGATATTTGCCGCCTCGGAAGAATTTTTCAGGAACCAGCCAGACAAAACGTTACCATCCGCATCCAGCCCGGAATTGGCGAAATCGTGCCACGGGTTGTCGCTCTCATACCCTTTGTCGGAAAGGTATCTGTTGTACGCCTTCGCGCCATCCGGGTCGTAAAACCCATCCGGCCCCTCGGGGCGCATCCCGTCGTCACGTTCGAACACGTCGAAGCCGCACTCTGCCACGCGGGCGCCGATCAGGCTGTCAGGCTCCAGCCCCAGCCGTGCCATTCCTTCGGCATCCGCCTTCATATGAGTTTTGCCGACCAGCCAGCAATCCATCCCGGTTTTACGTAGATGATCGCCCATCGTCATCTCTCCCACTTTCAGCGGGATACCATTCCAGGACGCGCCATGAGAATGCACATAGCGCCCGGTATAGGTGGACATGCGCGAACTGCCGCAGATTGGGGATTGGATGTATGCGCGATCGAACCGCACGCCGCGAGCGGCCAGCCGATCAATGTTCGGAGTGTGCAGATGTGGGTGGCCGTAACAACTCAGATAATCCCAGCGTAGCTGGTCAAACATTATGAACAGGATGTTTTTGGCTTTGGCCAACGCGGTGCCCCCCTTTGGTTAGGGCCTTTGTTAGCCAATTCCCGACCTGTAGCGAAGCGTAAATTACGCTTCCGCCTGACGCTCCATCTGATCCAGCATCTTCTTGGCGCGTTTGCATTTCAACTGGTCACGCAATGGGCTGTTGGGGTCTACATCCTTTTTGCAGACCACGCACTTGTCTGCACCCGAGATCGCGTTCAATCCACCGCAGCTGCCCTTTATGTTCTTGCCCATCAACATGACCCCAAGGGACATGCCAACCACAATGATCAGCAGCAAGATAAAGGCCAGAATAAAAGTGCTCATCGTGGTTCCTACCAGTCAGTTGGTGCCAAGCGCGTCTTTGAACGCAGTGCTGTGTACCGTGATATAGGCGTCTTCGCCACCTGTCACATCCCGCGAGATGAAATACACGGCAAGTTTATGCTTTTCGGCCAACTCCAGGCCCTTTTCCTGGCCCAGAGCCAGCATCGCTGTGGCCCACGCATCCGCCATCATCGCATTGTCGGCCAAAACTGTGACCGAGGTGGTCCGATGCGTGATCGGGCGACCGGTCGTTGGGTCGATGATATGAGAATACCGCACACCGTCCTGTTCGAAGAAATTCTTGTAGTCGCCCGAGCTTGCCATGCCCAAATCGCTCACCGAGACAATCAACTGCGGGGATTGCGCGCCCGCTTGCGGTTTTTCAATACCGATGCGCCATGCCTCGCCCTTGTCGTTCTGGCCCATGGTAACCAGATCGCCGCCAATCTCGACCAAATAGTTTTCGATCCCGGCTTCACGCAAGGTTTCCGCAACCGCATCAATTCCATACCCTTTGGCAATGGCGGACAGGTTGATCCCGACGCTTGCGTCAGATTTGGTCAACGTTCCGGCCTCAGAGTCCAATGTCAGCAGTCGATTCTGGCCTACACCATCCAGAGCGGCCTGAATATCCGCCTCCGAAGGAACAGGATCCTCTGGAGTGCGCGGACCAAAGCCCCACAGTTCGATCAGCGGACCGAGGGTAACGTCAAATGTGCCGCCAGTCTTATCGTGTACGTCATTCGCGGCTTCCATCACCTGAGCGAATTCTGCGGAGATCGGCATCGGATCGGTACTGGTTGCGGCGGAGAAAGTCGAAACCTCCGAATTCGGATCCCAGTTGGACATCTTGGCATTGACCTCGGCCAAAGTCTCTTCGACCGAAGCGGCAAGGGCATTTTCGTCCAGGTCTTCACCAATCGCGGTGATATTGAAGGTCGTTCCCATCGTCTCGCCCGAAAGGCGAACCACTTCTGGTTCCTTATCGAACAGGCAGCCGGATAGAAATGAGGCGAAAGCCAGCACAGGCACAAGACGCATTGGGGTCTCCTGGAAAATCGGTGCCCGGCATATGCCAGCCACCCCAGCCAGAGTCAAACCGACATCAAAGCTTGAGCGGCATAAAGCCCAGCACCAAAAGACCAACCGCCGCTGGTACCCCAAACAGCCACGCGCGTTTCTGCCACCCCGGCGGCTGCTGTTTCCAGGCCTTGCGGAAATTATGACCGCACACCACCACGAAAAAGAAAATCAAAGCAGCGATTGGTGGCGTAAGGTACAGATCGTTCAAAAGCTTAAGGTTCCGTTAGTGGCCGGTGAATTTTGCCGATCAGCGCAATTGCACCCTATACAGGTCGTTTAGCTGCGCTAAGGTGAAAGGGAAAGACTTTGCAATAACCATAAGGAGATTGCCCATGGCCCCAACCTCTTACCAATCCCCGTCGCGCGGTGATAAGGCTGACAAGACTACGTACAGCCAATCGACAGAGTCGAACCTGTCGCACTCACAGACAACCGTCGCCAAGCTGCTGGACGGCAAAGGGGATGCGGTGTTTTCGGTGCGCCCGAATGATACGATCCACTCGGTCGTCAATACGCTCAAGGAAAAGCGGATTGGCGCGGTCCTCGTGACCGATCAAAATGGCAGCTTGCAGGGCATTCTGTCCGAACGTGACATCGTGCGGCGCATGGCGGATACGCCGGGTCAAACCCTGCCGCAATCGGTAGAGGATCTGATGACCCGTGAGGTTAAGACTTGCTCGCCAGATGATCTGCTGAACGACGTCCTGAAAGCCATGACCGACGGTCGTTTTCGCCACATGCCCGTCTTGCGGGATGGCAACCTGTGCGGCGTGATCACTATCGGTGACGTGGTACATTTCCGCTTGAAAGAGCTGGAATACGAAGCGCTTCGCATGAAGCAGATGATCGTCGGCTGAACGGATTCTCGGAAAATCCCCTTGACCTT
Source organism: Ruegeria sp. SCP11 (assembly GCF_040329455.1). Taxonomy (NCBI): domain Bacteria; kingdom Pseudomonadati; phylum Pseudomonadota; class Alphaproteobacteria; order Rhodobacterales; family Roseobacteraceae; genus Ruegeria; species Ruegeria sp. SCP11. Next base: position 71,831 of record NZ_JBDZYG010000003.1, read on the forward strand.
GGCTCGGCGACAGTATCCCTGATGCATCAAAGACTGCGTCAAGGTCGAGGGATGAATGAAACGTGTTCTGGTGACAGGCACCGCGAGACTAAATGGTTTCCATCTGAAAAATCTTCTGCTCTCCGAGGGCGGGCTTGGCTCTGGCGATTGCCCGAGGTGTTCTGATGTTTGAAACCAACCCGAATAATCGTCGGATTGCTGTAATCGGTCTGGGTTATGTCGGCTTACCGCTGGCAGTGGCCTTCGGCAAGATTGGCTCAGTGGTCGGCTACGATATTAACCCGTCCCGGATTGCCGCCTTGCGCGCAGGGTATGATGCAACGCAAGAGGTCGAGTCTGATGATCTGGCTGCTGCGGCTGGGTTGGCCTTCACAACTGATCTAGCCGAACTGGCGGCCTGCGATACCTATATCGTGACTGTGCCAACTCCGATCACGGCGGGAAAGCAACCGGATCTTTCACCGTTGCTCAGCGCGTCCAAAATGGTTGGTGAGTTGCTGAAACCGGGTGACCTGGTGATTTATGAATCCACCGTTTACCCTGGCGCAACCGAAGAAGACTGCGTGCCGGTTCTTGAGCAGGCCTCGGGACTGACATTCAACACGGATTTCTTCGCGGGTTACAGCCCTGAGCGGATTAATCCAGGAGACAAAACGCACAGGATTTCCGACATCTGCAAGGTGACCTCGGGATCAACGCCCGAAGTGGCCGATCTGGTGGACGCGCTTTATGCACGGATAATCAACGCCGGGACCCATAAAGCCGAAAGCATCCGCGTGGCTGAGGCTGCGAAAGTCATCGAAAACACGCAACGTGACTTGAACATCGCGCTGGTTAACGAACTGGCGATGATCTTCGGACGGATGGATATCGACACCGAGGCCGTTCTGAGGGCCGCTGGCACAAAATGGAATTTCCTACCCTTCCGCCCCGGGCTGGTCGGTGGGCATTGCATCGGTGTTGACCCTTACTACCTCACCCACAAGGCCGAGGCAGTCGGCCACCATCCACAGATCATTCTGGCCGGGCGGCGTTTGAATGACAGCATGGGCGGATATATCGTCTCGCAGCTGGTCAAACGGATGATGCGGGATGGCATCAACGTGGCTTGTGCCCGTGTGCTCGTCATGGGGCTGACGTTCAAGGAAAACTGCCCTGACCTGCGGAATACCCGTGTGGTCGATATCATCGAAGAACTAGAGGATTACGGGATCACGGTCGATGTCTACGACCCCCATGCCGACAGTCAGGCAGCCCAGGCCGAATATGGGATTTCTTTGATCGAAGAGCCGCAACCTGGTGCCTATGACGGCGTGGTTCTCGCCGTGGCACATCAGGAATTCAAAGCCCTCGACCCGGTACAAATCCGGTCCTACGGCAAGGAGCAATCGGTGCTTTACGACGTGAAGTCCTGCTTACCCAAAGAAGCCAGCGACTTGCGGCTTTAAAAAAAAACCGGCGCGTTTGGCGCCGGTTTTTTAGTTTCTCACCCGCCGAAATCGTCGAGCATGATGTCTTCGCGGTCTACCCCCAGATCCAGCAGCATGTTGATGACCGACTGGTTCATGATTGGCGGACCACACATGTAGAACTCGCAATCCTCAGGCGCAGGGTGGTTCTTGAGGTACTCTTCGAACAGAACATTGTGGATGAAGCCGGTATAGCCTTTCCAATCGTCCTCGGGCTGTGCGTCCGACAAGGCCACGTGCCATTCGAAATTGTCGAACTCTTCGGCCAGCGAGTCGAAGTCTTCGACAAAGAACATCTCTTTTTTCGACCGCGCACCATACCAGAAGCTGATCTTGCGGTTGCGGTTTTCAAGTCGCTTGAGCTGGTCGAAGATGTGGCTGCGCATAGGTGCCATACCGGCACCACCGCCAATGAAGACCATCTCTTTCTCGGTTTCACGGGCAAAGAATTCACCAAACGGACCCGAAATCGTCACCTTATCACCCGGCTTCAGGTTGAAGATGTAAGATGACATCTGTCCCGGTGGGATACCTTCCGACCCCGGAGGCGGCGAAGCGACCCGGACGTTCAGCATGATCATGCCCTTTTCGTCCGGATAGTTGGCCATCGAATATGCGCGTTCAATCGGCTCGCTTACCACGGATTTGTATTGCCAAAGATTGAAGCGATCCCAATCTTCGCGATACTCTTCTTCCACATCGAAATCGGTATAGGACAGCTGGTGTGCTGGGGCTTCGATCTGGATGTAGCCACCTGCGCGAAAGTTCACATCCTCGCCTTCCGGAAGATCCAGCGTCAGCGCCTTGATGAAGGTTGCCACGTTCTCGTTCGACCGAACCGTGCATTCCCATTTCTTGACACCAAAGACCTCTTCGGGGACTTCGATCTCCATGTCTTGCTTTACAGCGACCTGACACGACAGACGGTCGCCGCAGGCAGCTTCGCGCTTGGTGATGTGGCTTTCTTCGGTCGGCAGAATTGACCCGCCACCCGAATGCACCTTCACCCGGCACTGCGCGCAGGTTCCGCCACCGCCACAGGCCGACGGGACGAAGAGCTTCTCGGCCGCCAGAGTCTGCAGCAGCTTGCCGCCTGCCGGTACCGAAACGGTTTTCTCACCGTTGATGGTGATGTTGACGTTCCCGGTCGACACCAGGCGCGAACGCGCGGCCATGATGATGGCAACCAGGCCCAGAACGATCAGGGTAAATAGGATTACGCCAAGGCTAAAAGTTTCCATCGACGCCTCCTTACAGTTTCACGCCCGAGAAGGACATGAAGGCCATCGCCATCAGTCCCGCGGTGATAAAGGTGATCCCCAGACCCTGTAGGCCGTCAGGAATATCCGAGTACTTCAGCTTTTCGCGCACACCCGCCATCGCAGTGATCGCCAACGCCCAGCCAAAGCCGGAAGAAAGACCATAGGTGGCGGCCTCGGCAAAGTTATAGTCGCGTTCCACCATGAACAGCGAACCACCCAGGATGGCGCAGTTCACCGTGATCAATGGCAAGAAGATCCCCAGCGCGTTGTAGAGCGGCGGGAAATACTTATCCAAGATCATCTCGAGAATCTGAACCATCGCCGCGATCACGCCGATATACGAGATCAGGCCCAGGAAGGTCAGGTCCACATCCGGGAACCCGGCCCAGGACAACGCGCCCGGTTTGAGCAGGTAGTTCAACAGCAGGTTGTTGGTGGGAACGGTGATGGCCTGTACGACCATAACCGAGATACCCAGACCCAGCGCGGTTGAAATCTTCTTGGACACGGCGATGAAAGTACACATCCCCAGGAAGAAGCTGAGCGCAAGGTTTTCGACAAAGATGGCCTTTACGGCCAGTGAGATCAGACCTTCCATCAGTGGGCCTCTACCTGCTGAATTTTGTATTCACGCTCTTCCACCTGGTTTGGCTTCCATGTGCGGAACGCCCAGATGATCAGACCGATGATGAAGAATGCCGACGGAGGCAGCAGCAGCATGCCGTTGGGCACATACCAGCCACCGTTGTTGACCGTTTGCAGAATGGTGACACCGAACAGCGACCCGGCGCCGAACAGCTCACGAATGAAACCGACCAGCAGTAGGATCAGGCCATAGCCCATGCCGTTGCCCAAGCCGTCGATAAAGGACGCGACCGGCGGGTTCTTCATTGCAAATGCCTCAGCGCGGCCCATCACAATACAGTTGGTGATGATCAGACCGACGAAAACCGACAGGGTCTTCGAGATTTCAAAGGCATAGGCCTTGAGGACCTGATCCACCAGGATCACCAGCGAGGCGATGATCACCATTTGCACGATGATCCGGATTGAGCCAGGTATCTGGTTGCGCAGGCACGAGATAAAGAAGGACGAGAACGACGTCACGAAAGTCACCGCCAGCGCCATCACGAAGGAAACCTGCAGCGACGAGGTCACCGCCAGAGCCGAACAGATACCCAGCACCTGCAGGGTGATAGGGTTGTTGTCGACAAGCGGATCGACCAGCATCTCTTTTTTGGTCTGGGACATCAGAGCTCTCCTGCTTGCAGCTTGGCCAGAAACGGAGCGTAGCCCGCATCGCCCATCCAGAATTTCACGAGGTTGTCGACACCAACCGAGGTCAGCGTAGCACCGGCCAATGCGTCGACATAGAAATCGGGTCCTGCAGCCGGTTGTGACTTGGCGACGGTGATCTGCAGATCACCATTATCGTCGCGCAACCGCTTGCCATTCCACAGCGCTTTCCAGCGCGGATTGTCCACCTCGGCACCCAAGCCCGGTGTTTCACCATGCTGATAGAACTGCAGGCCATAGATATCGTTGCCGTTGTTTTCCAGCGCGATAAAACCATAGAGAGTGGACCACAGGCCATAGCCGTGCAGAGGCAGAATCACCTTGTCCAGATCACCTGCGTCGTCGCGCAACAGATAGATCACGCGGTATTTGGACTTGCGGCCAATACCCGCCGGGTCGTTATCCAACGCAACGCTCAGTTCGGGATCGCTGGCCGCGGCAATGTCGTCAAAGGTGGCCGGATCGAACTGATCGTCGACGAAGTCGCCGGTGGACAGTTCCAGCACGTGCGGCTCGAACGCAGCGAATGCCTCAGAGACGTTGACGCCGGGCTCATAGACGCCTGCCACCTGCAACACGTTGACCTGCTTGTCCTTCAGCGCGTTGGCTTGCTGTACAGGGCGCAAGCTAACTGCAGCAGAAGAAACGACCATCGAGGCAAGCAGGCAGACGGCAACGGCGACGAAAATCGTCTTGCCGACAGAATCCGGCGAAGCCGCCAGAAACTTGGCAATCGCGCCCTTGGGTTCTTGGGATTGCGTATCAGACATGGCGACGCGCCCTCCGTTTGATGTTGGCCTGAACGACAAAATAGTCGATCAGCGGTGCAAAGACGTTGCCGAACAGGATGGCCAGCATCATGCCTTCAGGGAAAGCCGGGTTGAGGACACGGATCATCACAACCATGACACCGATCAGCGCACCGTAGATGTAGCGACCCAAGTTGGTGTGGCTGGCCGAGACGGGCTCGGTCACCATGAAGGCCAGACCGAAGGCATAGCCGCCGATTACAATGTGCCAGTACCACGGCATCGCGAACATCGGGTTGGTGTCCGATCCAATCAGGTTCAGCAGCAGGGTAAAGCCGATGGTACCCGCCAGACAGCCGACAATCAGGCGATAGTTTGCGATCCGAGTGGCCAGCAAGAAAGCCAGACCAATAATACAAGCTAGCGTCGAAGTCTCACCAAAGCTGCCCTGCATGAAGCCCATGAAGGCATTCCACCAGGTCAAACCTTCAGCTGCCAGCGCCTGATAGCCCTCAGACGCTGAAACCGATAGCGCCGTCGCGCCCGAGAAACCGTCGACCGGGGTCCAGACAGTGTCACCTGACATGTTTGCCGGATAGGCAAAATACAGGAACGCCCGTCCCACTAGCGCAGGGTTGAGGAAGTTCTTGCCGGTGCCGCCGAAGACTTCCTTACCGATCACGACGCCGAAGATAATCCCCAGCGCAACCTGCCACAGCGGGGTCGTTGCCGGCATGATCAGCGTATAAAGCATAGAGGTAACAAGAAAACCCTCGTTCACCTCATGCCCACGCACGGTTGCGAAGATGACCTCGAAGATACCGCCTGCAACCAAGGTTACGATGTAGATCGGTAGGAAGTACATCAGCCCGTGCATCACATTGGCAAAAATGCTGCTTGGGTCCAGAGAAATCCCAAACGCCTGCAGAATGGCAATCCGCCATCCGGTCGCCGAGTCCGGCCCCAACGCGGCAATTGCCGAGTTGGCCTGGTAGCCGGTATTGTACATCCCCCACAGGATACAGGGGATCGTCGCGATCACGACATAGGTCATGATCCGCTTCATATCGACGAAGGACCGTGCATGCGGGGCTACAGTGGTGACGGTTTTCGGAGTGTAGATAAAGCTTTCCACCATCTCGTAGATAGGGAAAAGCTTCTCGTACTTGCCGCCCTTGGTAAAGTTCGGCTCAATCCGATCGAAGAAGTTGCGCAAACCCATTTGGATCAGCCCTCCTTTTCAATCTTGGTCAGGCAGTCGCGCAGCGCCAGCCCGTATTCATATTTTGCCGGACAGGCAAAGCCCACAAGGCCCAGATCCTCTTCGTCCAGCTCGAGCGCACCCAGTGCCTGAGCACTGTCGGTATCCATCACCAGCAGCGCGCGCAGCAGCTGCGTCGGCAAATAGTCCTGCGGCATCAGACGCTCGAACACACCCGTGGGGACCATCGCGCGGCGGCCACCGTTCAGGTTGCTGGTCAAGTTGAAGAGCTTATTCGACAGCGCCGAACCCAAAACCGGCTGCACCGAGAATTTCGACGGCATCGGACGAATCCACCCCATCGGGATCTGGTCATGATCTTCCCGGATAATAGAAATCTGGCGCGCAAATCGGCCCAGATATGCGGTGGGACCTTCGGCTTGCGTTCCCGACAGGATCGAGCCCGAGATAATCCGCGGCGTACCGTCCACAGCGATCTCATCACTGGTCAGATCGTCGGTCGAGGCGCCCATCACCGTACGGATCAGACGCGGCTGACGCGCGCCCGGACCGCTGAGCGCGATCACAACGTTCGGGTCCAGATGACCGGTTTGCATAAGGCGGCCAATGGCGATCACGTCCTGATATCCGATGGTCCAGACCTGCTTGTCCCCTGCCAGCGGTTCAAGGAAGTGAATATGTGTACCGGCCAGACCTGCGGGATGCGGCCCCGAGAACGCGGCGGCTTCGACACCCGGCACATCCGCGCCAGGAATGGAGTCGCCGTCCTTGTGGCACAGATACGTCTTGCCCTCTGTCAGCTTCGCAATCGCGGCTAGGCCCGCGGCAAACGCTTCACCGGCGTCAGAAATGATCACCGCTGCGTCTGCTGCCAGCGGCTCACTATCCATGGCGGTCACAAAGATGGCCGCAGGTTTGGAGCCCGGCACCGGCATCTTCGAATAGGGCCGAGTGCGGAACGCAGTCCACAGACCGGCCGCGCACAGCTTTTCGGCTAAGCCTTCAGCTGTGTCCGTATTACCTACAGCCGAGAAATCGATCCCAGTATCGTTGGCGTCCGACACCTCGATCACCACGCTCTGCAGCACGCGACGCGCGCCACGGTTGATCGCCGCGACCTTGCCGGACATCGGGGCAACCATCATCGCGTCGGGCGCGTCCTTGTGGCAGAACAGCGGCGTTCCGCGCTGGACCGTGTCACCTTCCTGAACCAGCATGCGCGGCTTCAGGCCCAGGTAATCCCCGCCCAATACCCCAACAGTCTTGAATTCAGGTCCCGGTTGGATCGTCTGATCCGGCGCACCCAGCACCGGCAGCTCCAACCCTTTTTTCAGTTTGAAAGTTTGCATGTCGCTACTGTCTTCCAAGCCTCTTTTTCTTGCGCCAGATTCATCGAACCCATTTCTGGGGCCGACAATAACGCGTGATCGCTGTGCAGTCGTCGCAAAAGCGTCGAAATGCGCCGAAAATCCGCGGGCGTAATTCTGATCAGGGACCCTTTACGCGGGGAAGGTGATAAAGGCAAACCCGTTGCGGCCCATATTGTGTGCGGAATGTCACTTTCCTTTGAACAATTTCATTTTTTCCAAGAAAAAATGCTGGTCGCGCTTGGAATGCTTCCGGTGTAAGGACTGCGAATGGAACAAACGCGCAATCTAGAGATATTTTTGGTGGCCACTCCCGGGCTCGAGGCACCTTTGCATGCCGAAGCGGTCGAGAAGGGATTCGAATCCGCCAAAATCATGCCGGGCGGAGTAAGCTGCCAAGGCAACTGGACCGAAGTCTGGCGCGCGAACTTGAGCCTGCGCGGGGCCAACAAGGTGCTGGTCCGAATAGGCAGTTTCCCGGCGGTACACTTGGCGCAGCTCGACAAACGCGCGCGCAAGTTCCCATGGGCAGAATTCCTGCGTCCTGACATTCCGGTCAAGGTCGAGGCGACGAGCCGCAAGTCCCGCATCTACCATGCGGGTGCAGCCCGTCAGAGGATCGAGCGGGCGATTGCTGAAACGCTCGGTGCTACGATCTCATCCGATGCGGAATTGCGGGTACTGCTTCGTATCGAAAAAGACATCTGCACCTTTTCTATAGACACCTCGGGTGAACCCCTGCACAAGCGTGGCCACAAACCAGCAGTCGCCAAGGCGCCGATGCGCGAAACCATGGCGGCTATGTTCCTGCGCGAATGTGGGTTTGACGGGTCTGAGCCCGTTCTGGACCCGATGTGTGGCTCGGGCACATTTGTTATTGAAGCCGCCGAGATTGCGATGGGGCTGAACCCCGGCCGTTCTCGCAGCTTTGCTTTCGAAAACCTGCACGGGTTTGACTCGACCGCGTGGGGTGCTTTGCGGCAACCCCAACCTCAGTCAGAAACAGACGTTGTGTTCTATGGATCCGATCGAAATGCGGGTGCTGTCGACGCGGCCAGCACCAATGCTGACCGCGCCGGGATTGCCGCCCACACCCGGTTTCAGACCCGGTCGGTCAGCGACATAAAACCTCCAACAGGCCCTGCAGGTTTGGTTATCGTCAATCCGCCCTATGGAGCGAGGATCGGGGATGAAAAGCGTCTGCGCTCCCTCTACGGCAGTTTGGGCAAGACTTTGGCGTCTCGATTTTCCGGCTGGCGTGTTGGCATCGTAACCAGCAATCAGTCGCTGGCCCGCTCAACAAGGCTGCCCTTGCTGCCTCCTGGGCCGGTTGTAGACCACGGTGGCACGAAAATCCGGCTGTACCGAACCGACCCCCTGCCCTAGCGCCATCTCGGCGACATAGCAAAACCTAGTTTAGCCACGAGAATTCCCGTGCTCCGGCATAAAATCCCTCTTGCACATCCAAATCCCCAGGTATAGATCACCCGCCACGGTCGGAGTGTAGCTCAGCCTGGTAGAGCACTGTCTTCGGGAGGCAGGGGTCGGAGGTTCGAATCCTCTCACTCCGACCAATAAAACAAAGCGCCCAAGGGCGCCTTTGTTGTTTTCTGCGGATCGGCCGCAACATTTCCTTCGCTGGATGTGCTCAGTTCGTTCGCAACCGGCATCGACCAACTACCACAGTTTCATTTCAGATCTTCCAGTCCATAATCTCCGTTGCGTTCTTCAGCGCATCTGGGCTGTAGGACCTATAGACGTTTTCCAGGGTCTCACGCGAGGTCGCAAAGTAGGCCGTGGCGTCCTCCAGCGTCATGCCGCGCATGAACGCCCAGGTAACCGCTGTGTGCTTCAGGGTGTGCGGTGTCACGTCCTTAAGACCGGCTCGCTGGACGGCAATACGGAATGCCTTGTCGATCCGACCTATCGGCACGCCCTTGAACGACACCACGTGGCTCCCCTCCTGCGTCCAGGTCTTCATTTCTGCGTGGAGCGTGCCAGGCATCTTGATCATTCCCTTGCGCTTCTTGGTCTCGGCCTCGGCCTTGCCAAGGAAATGGATCACCCCACTGTCAAGCTCGACCCAGCCGCTATCAAGGGAGGGCATCCACTTCAGCCGCGTGATCGCGGTCTTCCGACGCCCGGTGTATAGCGCTATCTTGATGAACCTCTGGACGTGAGAAGCAGAGGCCTCCAGAAAGCGCTGGACCTCCTCCTCGGTCAGCCAGCGGTCATTGGCGACTCCCTTGTCAGGCAGGGTAACGATCGGTGCATGGCTGATCCTGCGCGACGCCAAGGCGTATTTGACAGCGGCGTTCAGTGTGTTCATCTCGCGCCGGACGGTCCATGCGGCGCACCGTCTCCAGGCCGTGTAGCCCCGACACCTGTCGATGTCGATCTGGGACACCTTGAGGTCGCTCCAGTAGGGCGACAGTGCCTGTATCGTGTAGAGCAGACGTTCCCTGTCGCGGACCACCTTTACCTTGGCCTCGCCGTAATGCACCAAAATCTCGCCGACGGTGATCTCGCTCGGGTCGCGGACGCGATCATCTTTCCACTTCTTGCTGGCGATGTAATTGCTCAGGACTTCTTCCGCTGCCTCATGAAATCCATCACCAAAGCCTGTCCGGATCTGCTGTCCTCCGTCGAGGATGACCCATGCGCCATCGTCTTTGCGTTGGAAGAGCCGGGCCGGTTTGCGTTTACGTGGCATGTCGTTGTGAACCTCTTCAATTCCTCGCGGGTCATGTAGTAGCGCTTGCCGAGGCGAACCGCGTTGATCTCGCCCTGGTGGATCATGGCCCGAACCGTTTTGGGGGTGATCGTGCGATGTAAGGAGGCCGCGAATTCCTCGATCGTGAGGAGTGCTTCGTCACTACTCATTTCGTGACCGACTGGAGGGTTGTATCCATAACCCAGATGCCAGGGTGGTGTTCAGCCACCGAAGTTTCGGACTCGGGTGCCGAATTCCTGATCTGCGTACGCATTGCCGGGAGGCTCCTTTTTCGTGTGATCAATAAGTCTATAGCAAGCACAACGTCGGATGCGCGTTGTAGATCGGAGAAAAGTCATAAGATATTGATATATTTTAAAAGAAATTTTTGGATGGTGCCGCCCCCACCATTTTCGATGGTGATTTCGATAACCCAGGGACCAACTACAAGTTCAGGCCGCCGCTCCCTAGCGGGCTTCCCGCTCCGACCTCTGCGCCCGACTAAAACAAAGCCACGCAACTAAGATGATCCTCTGGCTGAAGTTTCCATCCACGCTGCCTGGACTACGCGGCTACTGATCATCATCAACGATAGCTGTTCTGTTTTTCTGCACACTCTCCGAGAACAAGTTCGATCCAGCGGTTGCCGGTAGGCGATGCCCTCCTTCATTAAACAAGCGCGGAGTAGACATGTCCACGCGATGTTGGCCGTCAGGATGAACAATTCGGCACGGAAGGTCGGGACGGCTGATTTGAAGAGGTGAACAGCAGCGATCATGGCCTCATTATTTTCCATTCAAGTAGAAAGGTAATCTTAGAACGCGGCAGGGAACCGTTTTGTAAGAAAAATCACCCGCCAACGGATGTTCACTTCGGCATGTCACAAAGTTCGAGTCAAAAAAATTTCGCAACAAGCCGCAAGTCGACGGACGCATTGCTATAGTAAATTAAGAGGCCGACAGCTGGTCTCACCAATTAAAGCTTTTAAAGGAATCCAAAATGGACACGACCTCCAACCGCCTTGGCGGAACAATAGATGTTGGCAAACTGACTGCTCCCAACATCGATCTCAAGAAGAACATCTCTGGAGCAAATCACGATTTCATCGACAAGGACACAGTGTTTTTCTTGCTGAAGACGATGGCCGATGAGCTTAATGGCGACAAGGACGCTTCGGAGCTTGTCAGCTGCCTTCTGGGTATTACCAATGAATTGCTCCAGATGCTTGAACACCAGGAGTTAACTCATATAACGCCCACCAACATCGACGGAACAGGATCGGTTACCGAAACCCCGTTGTTTCCGCCGCAGATTCCGCCTTTGCCCCCGCTTACCGCACTGCGTCAGCTTTCTCGTGAAGATCAGGCTCGCTTTCTCGATAAGCGTGCCAGTGATCTCATACGCGAAATCGAAGGTCTGCGTTTAGGTTACTATGAGGCACCGGATTACCGGCAGGGCTATCGGATGATCGAGCAGGCTCGTCGCCGGTTTCGCAAGTTGCGCGACACCGCCATGAAGTTGGGTCACTGGACTGATGGACGCTGGAACGCAGGTTCAGAAGAGACCCACCTCGTCTGATCTGGCGCTAGCAACAACCCACCCACCACAAGCACAAAGACAAGACCGGGATTTCGACCTCAAGGGCGGTCCCGGCACGAAGGAGGCATCTCAAATGACAATGGATGAACATAAACTAAGGCTGAATATGCTTCACCGCATGCTGAAGCTGATACCCACAAGATACCGTGCACTCGAAGCGGAAGTGATGCCGACCAAATGGCCGGAGTATCGTTTTCTGACCCCCATGGATGCCACGAAGCAGTTCCATCGTGCCTATATCGAAGCATACAAAAATTACTATCGCGAGAATATCGATGTGATCGCTGCATCCGATATTAAGATCGGTTTTAAGTTGAGCTATTTCAAACGGAGCTCCGATTTAACCCAACTCAACAATGCACGTTTGAAAGCTGATCGGATCGGATTGCCGTATCCTGCTTACTTAGAGTTCGCATTCAAGTTCGCGGCGGCGCGCAAACGCAAATTTCCGCCGCAGCCTAACCAGCTATGGCCTACCGAGAAGGCGTACGATGCCTGGTTGACCAAGATAGTGGAGTTCTGGAGTGATGACCGCCATGGCCTCGAATTGAACCGGATGAAGGTCATGCCCCAGTACGCATATTTTTCCTACCAGGGCCTTCCGGCGCAGCGTCAATTTCGTAAAGAGATGCTCGATTTGGTGAGTCGCGGCGTATATTCAATAGACGGGTTTGTTGCCAAGCACGTGGTCGAGCGCCAGTATTTCCGTGCCGTTGATTGTCACTTCCTTGGGGAAAAGGCCGTCGAATGTGCTGAACGCAAAGCACGAGAAGACGTTGCCAACGGCTTCCTTAGAACCGTTGAGCTCAAGACGCCTACAAGCAAGAAGTTCTACCAGAGTTGTTTTGGTGTGCCCGGAGTAGTCACGTCTGACAATCCTATTTGCTCGACATGTACACAGCGTGGAGATTGTGAACTGGCGCGCCAGACGGTCATCTCGAAAACCCTTTCAGAAACGGGCTTTGCCGATCCGATTGCCGAGGCCGATAGGCGGGCAAACCGGAGGCGTGTGAATGCATGCCGTACTCGCCAGAGTGCCTCGAGATTAGAGACCAACGCTGCACCGAAGGTGGAGGTTGCCGTGTAATGGCTCCCTTGTGTCAAATATACTGTAAGAGAAAAGAAATTAAATATTAGGGGAGCGTTACACCCTCCGGAGATCAAGAAACCCCTCCGGGCATGTAATGCCCCCCTAGTTAAATACTTTCTCCGGAACATCCCTCCTGAAGAGTAACCTGTCACAAGGGGGGCATTACACCTTCATTTCCATAAACGCAGAGCCGACCATCAATCGTCTGGTTGGTATGTTCCTAAGACGCCCAAGATACGCTCGGCCAGCCTCGCCCGTTGGCCAGAATTCTCAACCCCAAACCTGCAGAAGACCTACCCTCATGAATGCTATCAATTTCACTATGTCCAGCCAACAGCTCTCAGCGCTTGACTGCGTTGGCTCCTGGCTGAAGAACGATGCCAAGACAAATAAGATCTTCCGGCTCTTCGGATATGCTGGCACCGGCAAGACGACAATCGCGCGACATCTGGCCAGCGGTTTGAATGGAAGGGTTGTTTACGCGGCCTTCACTGGCAAAGCGGCTATGATGATGCAGCGCAACGGCTGTGAAGGTGCTTCCACCATCCACAGTTTGATCTACAAGGCTGTACAGGGATCGAATGGTAAATTCAGTTTCCACCTCGATCCGGATAGTGCAGCAGCGGATGCGGACTTGATTGTGCTCGATGAGTGCTCAATGGTTGATGTAAACTTAGCGCGTCACCTGATGTCATTCGGAACTCCTATCCTCGCACTTGGTGATCCTGAGCAGCTGCCGCCGGTGGCCGGCGAGGGTTATTTCACCAACGCCAAGCCTGACGCCATGCTGACCGAAATCCACCGTCAGGCCAAGGACAGCCTGGTCTTACAACTGGCGACAGACATTCGTGAAGGGAAACCGTTGAAATATGGTGCCTATGGGAACAGCCGTGTGGTGCCGGACGGGAGTCTTGAGATCGATGAGATATTGGATGCGGACCAGCTCCTTGCCGGTAGGAACGTCACTCGTTCCCACTACAACGAAGAAATCCGCAGGGCCTTGGGACGCACCAGCGACCTGCCTGAGATTGGCGACCGCCTTGTGTGTCAGCACAATGACCATGGCCTTGGTATCGTCAATGGAGGCATGTTCACGGTCGTCTCAGAACCGAAGAATTCCCGGTTTTCGGGGACTTTGTCGTTGGAACTGAAATCGTGCGACTTCCCGGATCATGAAAACTACCGCGTACGTGTGTATCCGGAGTATTTTACTGACGACGAAGAGAGATTGGCGGACAAGGAACGAAAAAATTCTCAGCAGTTTAAGTATGGCTACGCGTTGACAGTTCATAAAGCCCAAGGCAGCCAGTGGGGCCACGTGATTATAGAGGACGAAAGTCACATCTTCGATAAATATGCGAGGAATTGGCTCTATACCGCTGTTACACGGGCTTCTGAATGCGTGACTCTGGTGACACGCCTCTAGAAGCATTTCCACATTGAAGGCAACATTGGGCAGGCACTTTCTGCCCAATGATGTTGCTCCCTGACGCTATGTCCATGGGAGCATTGAACCTCAAAAACTCGTTAGTGCCAGAACGCACCCTCTTCACATCCACAGGCGATTTCTATGACATCGGTGGAACTCACCCCGTTTTGCGTCCGTACTTCATGCGAACTAAGCCATTCACATGATACCCGCCGATCGCACAGCGGGCTTCAAGCTACCGGTTTTCTGAGCCGAAAAGGCGTCCGCCCTGCTCGTCAATCACCTGCTTCGCCTTTGCGATGCTGAAGCTTTCAGCCTGATCCCGGCTTTCAAAGACATCCGCCCTGATCACCGTATAGGTCCTGCGATCTCCGTCTATGATCTTTTCGATACGGGCCAATAGGCGGTATTTACCGCCTTCGGGCATCAGGTCAGGGAAAATCTCGAACCCTTTGTACGAAACCGGCTCCGGCTCAGACTTTTCGCTGAAACCGAAGAGTTTAGAAAAGAGGGACATTGGGCGGCTCCTTTCAGCATTGCTAGGACCGGAGACTAGCGCCGCTTAAGACAGGCGTGAAGCTTGTCCTGTTATCAGATCACCGGTCGTCGATCCGATAGTACGCTCTGTGCGTGGTCTCAAACATCCCGATCGACAGCGAAAGCCCTTTCCTCCGCACCATTCTCACACTTACGGATCGGCCCAAAGCCGAACTTGAGGGCTTTGTTCGAATGCTGCGATTGCAGCCCGCTTTCCAGTCATTCGCTGCGAGCGCGAAATTTGAGATAGGTCGAACTCGCCAAATGCGGACGAAGCGGTAATTTTCGGCGGCTACCTTGCTTCAGGTCTCGAAGGCGCAGTAGCCCTTGAGAAAAGTTGTCAGCAGTTGGACGACCTCGCATGTCTTTTCCTGCTGAACCCAATGCCCTGCACCGTCCACGAGTTCGACAAGTCGCATGTCGGTACAAGCGCTCCTTTGCATTCTCTCAAGTGCACCGGGCGATTGATAGACCCCCCAGTCATTTGCTCCGCCGATGAAACAAGAGGGAACTTCAATTGTTCGACCGGCGAAAAGCCGTAGCTCGTTTTGATGATCCGGCAAAAAGCTGCATCGATACCAGTTGAGTCCTCCCTGAAACCCAGTTCTTCCGAACTCCTCAACATAGACCTCAAGGTCGTTTTGCGTGAGCCAGCGGCAAGCATCGATCTCGCTCCTCGTCGGTGCATGTTGGCGGATAGCCTCTGGCATGCTGTCGTCCATCCCCATGACGTAGTACGACGGCATCCGGGCCAATTCGTCAGGTGTCCAACCGTTCAGCACAAATGGTTTGTTGCTGGCCCAGTCGGCGCTTTTGACATGGAAATAGGTGCGCAAAAAGTCCGGCAATCCCGTATCTGGCTCAAGCATTTCGGCGTTTGCGTCTGGCGTGCAGTAGTAGTGCTGGTAGTGCTTCTTGGGTGGAGAAAGCGCCGCAAGACCCGCAGCCATATCGACTTCCTCGGTTTCGGAAATCGGCGGTGGGCCGTCGAAATGCGCGCTCATCAAAGCAACGGATCGGAAAACATCCGGTCTTATTAAGGCGCAATACGCGGCGACTGGCGAACCGAAGTCGTGGCCGACCACCGCACAGACAGATTTTCTTCCGATTGCATAAACAAGCGCCAATGCATCGCGAACCAAATTAAGCACGTAGAACGGGCGGAGGTCCGAGCATATTCCGTGGTTGAATTAGATGTGCGCCCATAACCCCGTTGGTCTGGGGCGACGACATGATAGCCTTGTTCGGCCAGCCCTTGCATGACGCCGCGCCAACTGCAGGCGAGTTCGGGGAAGCCGTGCAGCAGCAAAACACATGGACGAGACGGGTCGGAATACCCAGATTCGAGGATATGCATGGTCAAGCCATTCACGCCTTGCACCAGACGGGAGCGAATGCCTTCTTGCAGATTGATCGGTTCTATCCCGTTCATGTATTTGTCCTCTGAGCGGGTCCTCTGTTTCGGTCGGTGAGATGCGCGATTTCTGTCAACTAAATCTGGTTCGGCAAAGTTTTCAATCCGGTTCAAGTAAGCGGGCAGCGCGAGCATGGATTTCGGCAGACATTTCCATCTCCCCGACAACTCGTACAATGAGCACAATGGACTCGATCCGGACCTCCAGGGCAGCGCAGCATTTCTCGGATTGAGACATTGGCCTCGCGGCTCGCGGCCCTTTCCGGACCTTCACCCCATAGTCACCATGCTGCGGCGCGGCCCGTCGAATCTACCGTTCGCTGCATGCGCGAAACTTGAGATCGATCGAACTCACGGTTTGAGGGACAAAGCTCCAATTCGCTGCTTAGCAGCTTCCCGGCTGTAGAACGTTAAAAATGCGCAGAAACCGGACTTTGGGAATCTTAACGAACGGTCCGTTCTGGACGTTCGTCATCCCTCGGTTGCGACCCGCTCCGCTGACATTCACTGCACCCGCGGGATCAGAGATCTGCCGAATTCATAGATTGCGCAACAGTCTCGACGTATTAGCAATAGCAGTATGAGACCAAGCCGTTTTACTTAAATAGCAAAGACTTCCAATTAGTTGAGTTGTTCAGCAAGGCGCTCAATGTCGATTGCTGGATTTTCTACTGCATTACGTTACCGTGGTTTCAACGAGAGCACAGACGAAACTCTTCTGGAGGATGAACCTTGTCAGTAAGGCTGTTAGTCACCGCAGTGATTTTGCACTTTGGTCTGAATCCTTCCGTTGTCATCGCCCAGGACAGTCAAACACAGCCCAAAGTGACCGTGACGGCGGCAGAAATGAAACCGGTATCGTTGAGCGAAGTGTTCACTGGCCGGGTCAAGGCGGTGAATCGTGTCGACCTGATTGCACGCGTGCCCGGATTTGTGAAATCCATCAATTTCAGGGACGGCTCAAGCGTTAAAGCGGCGGATGTCCTGATCGAGATCGAACCGGATTCCTACGAGGCGACCGTCACGGAAATTCAAGGGCAAATCCAAGCGGCACAAGCGGCAAAAAAGCTTGCCGATATCGAACTGGATCGACAGCAAAAGCTCTACACCACTGGGGACACTCCGCAAGCGGTTGTTCAGAAAGCGCAAGCGCAGCAGGGTGAGGCCGATGGACATGCACTTGAGCTACAAGGCAGTCTGCAAATTGCCCAGCTGAACCTGTCCTACACAAAGATAATCGCGCCTTTTGACGGCAGGATTGGACTGACGGATCTGTCCGTTGGCGCATTCGTCAGCCCAGAGGGTGGAACCCTGCTGTCGCTGTCCAGCATCGACCCCATCCACGTTACCTTTCCGGTAACCGAGGCCGAACTGCTTGAATTTCGCACGCGCCGCGCCAAGGCGTCAGACACCGAACCGCTGGAACTGCAGTTAATCCTCGCCGATGGCACTACATACGGTAAAACGGGAAGCATTGAGGTGGCTGACACACGAGTGCAGTCGGGTACGGATTCCGTTCTGGTCCGCGGGTCTTTTCCCAATGCGGATGGATCACTCATCGATAACCAGCTGGTGCGGGTCCTTGTCACCGATCCCACGCAAGACAAATCGCTGGTGATCCCCACCAAGGCTTTGCAGAGAGATCAGTCTGGCTACTTTGTCTTCACAGTCGGAAGCGACGGCAAAGCTGAGAAAAAGCAGATTCAATTGGACCGGACGGAAGGGGCCGAGGCCGTCATTTCAGACGGTCTGAGCGAAGGCGATCAGGTTATCACCGATGGCTTGCAAAGGGTTCACGCGGGTGTCGAGGTCAGCGTTTCGACACCACAGAACGCACCCTCAAGCGCCAGCGGGAATTGATCCCATGATCTCGCAACTGTTCATCCGCCGCCCCAGATTTGCAATTGTCATTTCGGTGGTGATCACGTTGGCCGGACTGATCTCGATTACGCAGCTGCCGGTGGAACAGCTTCCCGACATCGTGCCGCCGCAGGTTCAGGTTTCGACAAAGTACCCTGGTGCCGGGGCAGAAGTTGTCGAGTCAACCGTTGCCCAGATCATCGAAGAACAGGTGATCGGCGTCAGCGACATGCTCTATATGAAGTCAACGAGCGGTTCGGACGGCAGCTATAACCTGCAGGTAACATTTGCACCCGGGACCGACCCGGATATCAACGCCGTCAACGTGCAAAACCGGGTCAGCCTGGCCATGTCCTCCTTGCCCGAAGAAGTCACGCGCGCTGGCGTCAATACTAAAAAGAAGTCGTCAGCGCTGCTGCAGGTCGTGGCCATAACGTCGGACGATCCGAAGAATGACGATTTGTTCCTGTCGAATTTCGCAACAATCAACGTTCTGGACAGCATCAAAAGATCACCCGGCGTAGGCGATGCCACCCTTTTTGGGGAACTGGACTACTCGATGCGGATCTGGCTGGACATCGATAAGATGACCAATCTTTCGGTGACCGTTGACGATGTGATCGCTGCTCTCAACGCGCAGAACGTACAGGCAGCGGTGGGGCGTATCGGTGCGCAACCGATGACAAATGACCCTACTTTTCAGCTCAATATCCAGACCCAGGGCCGGTTGAGCAGCATCGCCGAATTCGAAGAAGTTGTCGTGCGCGCCCTTCCAGACGGCTCATTTGTTCTGATCAGCGATATCGCTCGGGTGGAACTTGGTGCGAAAACACAGGATTCGTTTGCCTCTTTTGACAACAAATCAGCCGCGATGATCGGTGTCTATCTTGAGCCGGGGGCGAATGCCCTCGATACATCAAAGGGCATAAACGATGCGCTGACAGGACTGCAAAGCGCCTTTCCCGATGGGGTCAACTGGAGTGTACCCTACAATTCAGTAACCTTCGTCCGGGCCAGTATCGAAGAAGTCGTGAAAACGCTGATACAAGCGTTTGCTCTGGTCGTGATCGTAGTCTTTTTGTTTCTGGGCAACCTGCGGATGGCCCTGATCCCCCTCATCGCGGTTCCGGTATCGCTTGTCGGTGCACTGACGTTCATTCTGGCGTTGGGGTTTTCACTCAATACAGTTTCATTGCTGGCGTTGGTGCTTGCGATCGGCATCGTCGTGGATGACGCGATCGTGGTGATCGAAAACGTCGAAAAGGTCATGGGCGAGAGCCCAGAGATGTCCGTATCCGAAGCCACCGGCGAGGCCATGAAACAGATCACGGCCCCCATTCTGGCCATAACCTGTGTGCTTCTGTCCGTGTTTGTACCGGTTGCATTCATTCCCGGTATTACGGGAACGATGTTCCAGCAGTTCGCCGTGGCAGTTTCCTTTTCAATGCTGATTTCTGCTTTGAACGCCCTGACACTCAGCCCGGCCCTATGTGCGGTACTATTGCGCCGTGAGAGCGCTCCTAAGCGTGGACCGCTTGCCTGGATATCGCGCCGCATAGACAACGCGCGCGATGGCTATGCCTATGCGGTCTCAATCCTCGCCCGACGGGCAATCCTGGCTGTTTTACTGCTCGGTTTTGCGCTTTTTGGCGCTGGATGGCTGTTCAAGACCACGCCGCCCGGCTTCCTGCCGGTCGAAGACCAAGGAGCATATTTTGTCGAGGTCGCACTTCCCGAAGGCTCATCAATCAATCGAACATCCAAAGTGATGGAGGACGTTTCGACCATCATCAAATCCGCACCGGGCGTGCAGGACGTCATGACAGTCACGGGCTTCAGCTTTGTCGACGGCCTGAACAAGTCGAACAGTGGGTTTGGCATCGCGATCATGCAACCGTTTGAAGATCGAACCGATCCGGCCTTATCCGTAAGATCCTCGATCCAGCATGTCCGGCGCGAGTTTGCCGGTTTGGAAGACGCCATTGCCTTTCCTTTCAATCTGCCCCCGATCCTTGGTCTGGGCACTGGTGCCGGGTTCGAGTTCGAGCTTTTGGACTTGCATGGCGACAGCGTTTTAGATCTTGGCGCAACTGCGGCGGGGCTCGTCACAACCGCCAACGCCGATCCACGTCTATCTGGCGTTTACACGACATTCTCTGCTCAATCTCCAAAGCTGAATCTCGATCTCGATCGCAAAAGACTGCAGACGCTTGGCGTGAATGTCGACGACCTGTTCCGGGCCATGCAGGTCACGTTGGGCGGGTATCATGTGAACGACATGAACCTGTTCGGTCGGACATGGCAGGTCAATCTACAAGCTGATGAGGAATACCGGGCCAATGTCGGAGATATTGCTCGCATTCATGTCCGAAATCGCGACGGAGATATGGTGCCAGTGCGCGCCGTGGCGAAGGTAGAACTCGTTCTGGGTCCGCAATTGCTGACCCGATACAATAATTTCCAGGCCGTCACCATTAACGGTGGACCGTCCCCGGGCGTGCCTATGGGCGAGGCCATCGCAGCGATGGAGGAAATTGCAGCCCAGACCCTGCCCGGGGGTTACAGCTACGATTGGACCGGAACCGCGCAGCAAGAGATTGAGGCCGCCGGAAAGACACCTATTGTTCTGGGGCTTGCTTTGCTGTTCGCATATCTCTTCCTTGTTGCGCTTTACGAGAGTTGGACGATACCGCTTGCGGTCCTTTTCTCGGTCACCTTTGCGGTGTGCGGCGCGTTGGGTGCGCTGCTGTTGCTGGGTCTCCAGAACAACCTCTACGCCCAGATCGGATTGGTGGTCCTGATAGCGCTTGCCGCCAAGAATGCAATTTTGATCGTCGAGTTCGCAATGGATCGATACCGGCAGGGTCTGAGCGCTGTAGATGCCGCCATTCAGGGTGCCCGCGCGCGTTTCCGCGCGGTCATGATGACCAGCTTTGCATTCATCGCCGGGCTCTACCCGCTGGTTGTGGCCGACGGCGCCTCCATGCTCGCTCGCCGAGGTGTGGGCACACCAGTGTTCGGCGGGATGATCGCAGCGGCTCTTGTAGGAATATTTGTCATCCCGTCGCTTTATATCATCGCGCAGCGGTTCAGGGAGAAAGTACATGGCAAAACACCAAATCTCACAGGAGAATGATCATGAGCCTGCTGGTACAATACACTCTCAAATTAGAAAGCGATCGCGAAGCACAGACCGTCGCAATGAAGGCATTAGTTGACGGTTTGAAATCAGAAGACATTGATGGCCTGCATTATTCGTGTTTTTCCACAGAAGACCCGTTACGTTTTTTTGGCGTGTGTTGGAGTTTCCTAATGACACGACGAAACAAGCATTTCTGAATTCCGCTTCCTTTGCCACATATCGCGCAACCGTCGGCCCAACCTTTGCAAATCCACCGCAGACAACGGAGATCGCGCCCATTGCGTCAACCCGTGACTAAAGCCATTTTCATCGTGTTCCGCCCAATCTGTAGGCGGCGTTGTAGTTTGAATTGATCAGTCACAAGCGGCCCAAAGCCGCCGTTGACGAGACATCACGGCGCTGCGGTGCACTACCGCGAACCAGACATTCGGTTTTTGGCTACATCGACGTCGCGCTATGCAAAATGCAGTTTCACGAAACACCCAGAATTGAACCATTGAGCTGGACGTTATTGCATACTGCAAATTGTCAGACCGAAGTTAAGCTTCTTCGAAACGGTCAGCATATGCTTTCTCGAGCATTGGGCTGCGTCGAGCAAAGAGAGAATTGGGTATGTTTTCCCCGGCTAGGTGCCAGAATTCGAGACCTGCGGCGTTATGGTGTAGGCCGATAAATTGGAAATTCAGGTCCTTGCACAGCTGATGCCCTATTGGGCTTGCGGCTATGGCGGCTAGATCCTTTAAGTAAACCTCCCTTTCCACGAGATCTTCAAGTACTTTCACAAACCCATTCAGCAGATGAAGCGCAGATTTTTGATGCCCGTGCGCGATGTAGACACCGGCGCAATAGCCGAAATAGTCACCGGGAAGCACCGGCCGTCGAAGCGCTCCCAGACTGAATTCAGCTTCGATCAGTCGGCACTCGCGGAACTTGGCTTCCAAATCTTCATCCAGAAAAATGAGCGAGATATGAGCGGCTAATTCATCTCCAACCATGACATATACGCCAGACATCGCCCCATCCTTTAGAATCTCCGACCAGATGGGATCGCAGGCGGAAAATCCATCGGGAAACTCGTGAGCGCTTGCCAACTCCAAGGCCTGAACGGCGGCATCGGCAAACTCGATAGATCCGTATTCCAACGCCACTTCATGTTCGCGAAGCACTCTGTATGAGGCGTGTGCTCCACTTGAACGGCTTTCCCAGTCCTCACGACAAGCCACAACTTCGTCCCGCGTCCATCCAAGCTTTTCTGTCAAAAGGTGTTCCAGGTCTCCCCTAATGTACGACAGTGAACGCTCATATTTACTAATCGCATCCACACTTAACCCTAACAAAACGGCCAATTGTTCCTGTGACATTCGACCATGCTTGCCGTTGCGAGCTCGATAGCTTCGAAGTTTGTCAGCGAAGATGGACGAAGGGGCGGTCATGTCGTCTCCAAAATGGTAGTGCCGCTGCTTATCAATATGCCTGACAACAGGTGATCGCCCAAGCGACTTACGGGTGACTTACGGGTTCAGGCGTATCACGTCCGTGGCCCAGGTCCTTCAGACCAGCCAAGCTCGACACATAAACAGCCAAGGAACCTGCCATGTCACGTCGCATAAGTCAGCTACCCGGTTCGCTCGATGCAATTTTCTTTGGGTTTGCGTCCGACCCCAAAACCCGGTGCCGCCGCAGGCCTGACATCATTTGTCCAAAACGAATGAAACGCGATTGGCCTGTTTCCCCAATGCGCCGCCACCGGTTCAAGGGAAATCTTGATTACTAGATCGGCACCACCATTTGTCAATTCGCCGTGCAAGTCAGTTTTCTGACATCTCCAACCCTGAGCGGACCTAAGTAACTAGATTTTGCAGCTTCCGAGATGCGGACGAAGCGGACCTTAGCCCGACAACCTGAATTGGTGCACTGATATTGGCTCACTGCACTCGAAGCGTACCAAGATACGCAATCAAAGCGACCCTTTCGGCGTCCGACAGATCCGGCATTAATGCCATCTCTGTCCCAGGAACACGTCCTGCGGGATCGGCGATGAATTGATTGAGTTCTGAGACGCTCCAAACACCGGATAGAGAAGCCATTGCGTTTGAGTAGTTGTAACCTTCAACACCGGCTTTGGCGCGTCCGACCACACCAATGAGCGACGGCCCGTGATTGTGCGCTCCGCTTGGTGCGGTTCCTTCTTCGATGATGTGGCATTGCGTGCAGCTAATCGCTGCAATCCGCCCGAGTTCCAGGTCGGCAGTCGCTAATTCAGTTTCGGAAACGGGCGGCGGCTCGATTGGTCGTGCACCGCTTTCCGAGAGAAACGAAACCATCTTTGCTTTTTCTTTTATTGTGGCCAGATGGATTGGCGGCACACCCCAAAACTCTCGTGCATTAACGTTTGCACCATAAGCCACAAGAATTTTGGCAGCGTCCAATGCGCCCCTCTCGGCGGCATCATGAAGCGGCGTATAGTCTTTATCGCCCGCCTGTGCGCTTGGGTCTGCTCCCGCCTTCAGTAATAGTTCAACTATCTTCTCATGGTTGCCACGGGCAGCCTTCTGCAATGGACTACCAAAGTCGAGCATCGTGTTGGCATCTGCGCCATGTTCGAGAAGGATTGCGACAATGTCGGTGTGGCCGGATTGAGCGGCGAAGAACAAAGGCCGCTCCAAACTGGTTGGATCAACACTTCCTTCTGCAGCGAGCGAGGTCTCCAGCGCCTCGGTATCCCCTTTTCTGGCCGCCTGCAAAATCTCATCTGCCTTAGCAACCTGCGCAGATAGAACCACTGCCAGAACCAAAAAAAGGAAAAAATTGGCGAAACTGAAACGTAGCATCAGCAAATCCTCCGTCAGTCGTAGCTGCGCCAATTATATCATAACTCGCCGCAGTTCGCGGCCCCGCCATTACTTTACTGTTTCTACAAAACCAATTGACTCAGACTGCACCATAGTCAGTTCCGCTTCGGGCTCGGAGCTGTCGAATGCACTCGCAGCATCCGGTTCTCGTGGAAACGGCTGCTCAGGGCTCATAGACTTGTTCAGGCTCAACGCAGAGAACGTCCGCAGAGAGCCCAAGGCGAACACTCGCTCAAACTTGGTTGGGTGTCGATTATTATCCCAAAACCGTCTATTTGACTGATCGGTTGCCAGAATCGCAGTCTTAGGTGATCCTTCAAGAAATCGAAGGATCGCAATATGTTTAGGTTTCTATTAATTGCATTCGGTATTTGCGTATCTACTTCCGCGTTAGCGCAAGAGTCGTCCGAAGATGTAGCGGCAAAAGATGATACCTCGGCGACCTCGTCCAGCCTGCTAACTGACGCTGAGTTGCAGACATTGGTCGCCCCGGTTGCTCTTTATCCCGACACGCTACTCATACAAATATTTGTCGCGGCCACCCAGCCCTTGGAAATTGTTAAGGCTGAACGGTATTTGCTGGATAACGCCGACCGCGACCCTGTTGAACTTGAGCCGGAAATCGAAGCAATGGGATGGGATCCTTCTGTCAGTGTTTTAGCGACGGCGTTCCCCGAAGTTGTTGGTCAGATGGCCACCCATATCGACTGGACCGAGACAGTCGGCACAGCCATGTTGGCCCAGTCCGACGATGTGATGGATGCGGTGCAGGTCATGCGGGATCAGGCAATTGACAGCGGCGCTCTTGTTTCAGGGCCCGAGCAAACTGTCGAAGTGTCTGACGACGACACAGTAGTAATTACACCGACAGAACCCGAAACAGTTTACGTCCCACAATACAATCCCGAGACGGTTTATACTGGCCCGTCAACCGGGGATGTAGTGGGCGCAGCATTGCTGACTTTTGGCGCTGTTGCCCTGATCGACGAGATTTTTGACGACGACGATGATTGGTACGACTACTGGGGGTGCCGAAATTGCGGTGGCTGGGGCGGTGGTCCGATTTATAGAAATCCAGACATCGACATAGACGTCGATGGCAACGTCAATATCGGCAATGATATAGATTTAGGTGACCGAACGGATATCGGATGGAACCCCGATCCTGACCGGCAACAGGAGGCCCGGAACAAAATAGCGGACCACAAAAGACCTGAAGGTGGCCGTGGCGACTTGCCGGTTAACCGTCCTGACGGTCGCACGGATGAGTTGCGTGCAAAGTTGAGCCGAGAATCTGGTGCTGCAGATATTAGCCGGGACCGCGGGGCGGCCGCGGCTGCGGTCGGTGCAGGTGCTGTAGCAGGTGGGGCTTTGGCGAACCGGGGCAACGCTAATCGGGACAAGGCCGCCGCAAAGCAACAGGCCATTGATCGTACCAAACGTCCAGATGCAGCGAAAAAGCCAGTCGCACAAAGACCGCAGACCTCTAAGAAGCCGCAGGCGAAGAAAGCCGCATCGACGCAGGGCAAACCCAGGGCATCTAAAGGGCAAGCGATGAAGAAAAAAGCGTCCGGTAGCAGAACTCAAAGTGCGTCCAAGCGTGGACACGCCGCTAAAGGCAAGCGGAGACGGTAAGATGCGTAGATCAGTATTCACAATTTTGTTGCTCGCCGGAACTGCAAGCCCGGCCCTCTCTGACGGAGCCAGATTTGATACCCCGCAAACCGCACTGGATGCTTTTGTTGATGCGTTAAAGGCCAATGATCAGAGCAAACTGCTCGAAATTTTCGGTCCTGAAGCTGAGGATTTAGTCGGAACGGGTGATCCGGCGGAAGATCAAGAAAGAAGGCAGGAAGTGCTAGGCATGTACGCTGAGGGCTATCGCTTTCAGCCTGAGGATGAAGGGGTTGTACTTCTTCTGGGTGAAGACAGTTGGCCTTTTCCAATCCCAATTCTGCGTACAGATGACGGTTGGCGCTTTGACTTGGAAGCTGGGATCGAGGAACTTTCAGCCCGCGAAATAGGCTTGAATGAGTTGGAAGTGATCGAATTGCTTGAGGCCTATGTTGACCTTCAGACAGCATTCCGGCTTGTGGACCATAATGGGGATGGCGTTATGGAATTCGCTCAGACGATCATTTCTGATCCGGACGAGCAAAACGGACTCTTCTGGCCTGGAAAAGACAGCTTTGTCGGTGCAGCGCTCGCCCGCGCCGCAGCTTCGGGGTGGAGTGACGGTCAGGTTGACTATGAAGCCGAACCGTTTCTTGGCTATTATTACACCATCCTTCAAGAGCAGGGCCCTAACGCTCCAGGGGGTGCCTACCCCTATTTCGTCGGGGATCACTTCGTTGCAGGACATGCCTTGCTGGCAATACCGGCAGACTACGGAGAAACTGGTATCCATTCCTTTCTGGTTGGCGAAAACGGCATAGTCTACGAGGCAGATTTTGGCCCGGAGACACTCAGTATTGCTGCTGAAATTTCTGCCTATGATCCAGACACGAATTGGTCACCGGTCGAGTAATAATTGGATTGATTGTGGCGCTTAAGCTCTGCGCTTTGCTGAGGCCACTATTTGCGGTTCGTGTGACAAGCTTCAGTTCGATGGTTTCGTGTACCCGAACAGGTTCAGCCTGGATCGCTCTTGCAACACCCATTGTGACTGCGAGCAAATTGCCCATCTTACGATTTGATCCATTCTTCTGCCTTTACACGTATCGACTGAATAACTGAAAAGTCCGCTCACCTGCCAATTGCCACTTGGTTCCAAACGTCCGGAATACGCGGTTCGCGACGTGCCGCACTTGCAAAAGACCGAAGTGTGATCGACGGCAGCTCAGGGCTCGTTCAACCAGTTACCGCGTGCCGCAGAGAATAACTGCTCCGAGCCCAAAGCAGTTTTAACGTTTCTCTTTGGATTTCCCAGATGAGATTGGTTTGGCAATTTTGAGAGCCCATCTAAGATACCAGAGATATGTCAGATAAGATCCAAAACAGATTGCTGGAACGCAGCGAGGCAGCCTTTGCAGAAGAGGAACGCCGTGGCATTTTGCTGGCCGCCAAAGTTCGCACCGTCGCTTTGGTTCTTGTTCTTTCGTGGCAAGCCATCGACAGTACAGAAACGGGACCGACGTATTACTTCAATCTTCTGGAAATCTTTGTCTTCGTCGTACTCGGCGGGCTTCAGTACGCCGCCGCTCGTACGCGTCATACCAGACTATGGCTCCAGCTAATTTTTGTTTCCCTTGATTGTGCTCTGTTGGCTTTGGTCTTCACGCTAAGCTCACCCTTTACTGATGATCCCCTACCACCGGCCATCGCGATGGATTCGGCCCGTTTCCTCTATTTCTTTATGTTCTTGATGCAGGCGTCTTTCAGCTTTCGACCTATGCTGGTTGTCTGGTGCGGGCTGAGCATCATTCTTGCCCGCGTAGGAATGTGGGTGTGGTTTTTGAGCCAGCCGAGCGTGTACAGCAACCTAGATTTGCAGGAACAATCTGTAGACTCTTTGCTTGAAGCTGGATCAGACCTCAACTTTCTTTTCCTTGGATATGCAGCGACAGAGCTCCTGGTCGTTTTGATAGTTTCCGCAGGCCTCGCAATCGTGGTGGCGCGTTCTCGTCGGCTCGTTTGGAACTTGCTCTCAACCGAACGAAAACGCGCTAGCTTGGCCCGGTATTTTTCGCCAAATGTTGTCAACCAGTTGAGCAGCTCGGATGCCAAGATTGCTACCGCAAGACAGCAGGAAGTCGGAGTGATATTCGCTGACATTATGGGTTTCACAAAGCTCTGTGAAAACTCGAGCGCCGAAGAAGTAATTGACCTGCTTCGAGGTTATCATGAGCGCCTGGGAAAGGCCGTTTTCGACAACAATGGAACTTTGGACAAATACATAGGCGATGGGCTAATGGCGACTTTTGGAACGCCTGACCCAAGTCCTGACGACCCGGCAAACGCATTGAATTGCGCCTTCGAGATGATCGATGCTTTAAAGGATTGGAATGAGGACAGACTGTTGTCTGGCTTTGAGCCTATCCGTGTAGGCATTGGACTTCATTGGGGCATAGTCGTGGCCGGAGATATGGGGAATGAACGCAGACTTGAATATGGTGTAATCGGCGATACCGTGAATATTGCCAGCAGGATTGAACATCTTACTCGCGACCTCGATGCGCAGCTCGTTGTCAGCGACGAGTTGGTGCGTGCTATCCAAAAAAATGGGAACGTGCCGAACCTCGACCGACTGACACTTGCAGGTTACCAAGAAATTCGGGGGCGAGCATCCGGTGTAAAGGTTTGGGTTTATTCTGCTGCATAGCAACAACATTGAATAGCAGCTTTGTCCGCTGACCTGCTTCTCCCAGCTAGTTCTGAACGTCAGGAATGCACGGTTCTCGACGTGCCGAAATCGCAAAAAACTGATGTGCAATCGATGGCAGCTAAGGGCTCAAACTACCCGTCTTTACCTGCCGCAGAAAACGTCCGCTGTGAGCCCAAAGTACCTTAGGTTCCATCAGCAAATTCGTTTACGGAAATCTTATCGACCCTTTTTTTGAGGATCTTGTGAAAAACTCAGGGCAGTCTAAACCGCCCCGAATTTCGAAAAGATTCGTCGTCTATGGAGGGTCACTGATTTCCCTGCGACCCAGCCATCATAATCTCCATTACGTTGTCCAAGTTAAAGCTTCCGGGCTTTTGTCGTGGCGGAAATTCTTGAAAACTGGCTAGCCAGTTAGCGACATAGGCTCCGGCGGGAGCAAAGACGAACATGTGCTCCACCCACCACCGCTGATAGCCCATCGCATCTTCTGCCTCGGCACGTTCAAAGGGGTCCATTCGCAAATTCGTCAGTGAAGGAGCGCGAAGAACTTCGAACGGGGTTGTCCAGACTTTGTACCCTTCAGCATGCTGTTTGAGATATGTGAACTTCCAGTCTGTCCAACGCAGGGCAGCGACTGATCCGTCGTCGGTCCAGTAAAGAAACTCATTCCGCGGCCATTTGGCTTCACCACGCAAAGCTGGTCCTAGGTCGTACCCGTCAAGATGCACCTTGTACTGGCGACCGATAGCTTCGACGTTTCCCTGTAGTAGCTTCTCTTTTATGTCAGGCTCGCCAGCGGCTGCCAAAAAGGTCGGCAACATATCTTCGTGAGCACCAATGTCGTTGACTACTGTCCCGGGATCAATTGTTCCTGGCCAGCGGATCAAAGTCGGTACGCGGAATCCGCCTTCCCACTGCGTGTTCTTCTCACCTTTGAACATCGTGGTGCCGCCATCAGGCCATGTGAATGTCTCTGCTCCGTTATCGGATGAGTACATCACTATGGTATTTTCGGCGATTCCAAGTTCTTCGAGTTTGTCGAGCAACTGGCCTACATGACCATCATGTTCCACCATGCCATCCGCGTATATGCCGTAACCCGTAACTCCTTCGCTCTCCTCTTTAAGATGCGTAAAGATGTGCATTCGCGTGGAGTTCCACCAAAGGAAGAAAGGTTTCTCCTGCTCGACTGCGCGGTCCATAAAATCAAGCGCTCCGGCAGTTACCTCCTCATCGACAGTTTCCATCCTTTTTCGGGTCAATGGACCTGTATCTTCTATGGAGCCGTCAGCGCTTGATTTGATTACCCCGCGTGGGCCGAACTGTTCTCGGAATTCTGCACCACTTGGATAGTCGGGATGTTCAGGCTCTTCTTCGGCATTTAGGTGATACAAATTGCCAAAAAATTCGTCGAAACCGTGATTGGTGGGAAGCATCTCGTCCCTGTCGCCAAGATGGTTCTTGCCAAACTGGCCTGTCAGATAACCGTGGTTTTTCAAAAGCCCTGCTATGGTAGGATCTTCTACCCGCATACCTTCAGGAGCACCAGGCAACCCGACTTTAGTCAGTCCAGTGCGCATTGGCGACTGACCGGTGATAAAGGCCGCGCGTCCAGCGGTGCAGCTTTGCTGACCATACCAATCTGTAAACAAAGCACCTTCAGCAGCTAATCGGTCAATGTTTGGAGTGCGATACCCCATCATACCACGGTTAATAGCGCTGACATTGAATTGGCCGATGTCATCGCCCCAGATCACAAGAATATTGGGTTTGTCACTCCCTTGCGCACTGGAAAACCCCGGCATGAAGGCGACAATTGCAGAAAAAACTAATCCTCTAAGCATGATCAAAACCCCTTTTGGATAGGTGCCAAGATGGTACCCGCTTTTTGGGCTTGTGAATACAAATCACACGCGAAAGCTGATCCTCGCTGCATTCTGGCGTCTCCGGTGGGATGTCCCACATTTAGAGTACGGTTGAATGAATGAGT
This sequence comes from Ruegeria sp. SCP11, assembly GCF_040329455.1. Taxonomy (NCBI): domain Bacteria; kingdom Pseudomonadati; phylum Pseudomonadota; class Alphaproteobacteria; order Rhodobacterales; family Roseobacteraceae; genus Ruegeria; species Ruegeria sp. SCP11. The sequence goes on from NZ_JBDZYG010000003.1 coordinate 102,146, forward strand.
AAATAATCTGGTGGCGGCTGAAATTCATGACCACGCGAAGGTCAGTTTTGTCCGCACACCGGACGCTGGGCATCACTGATCCGCCTTATTCCCGATAGAAGTCGTCAGATGACCACTCTGAGCCCTTAGCTAATCGGGAGCATCGCACCGAGTGGCTGGATTTTGGCCCAAAAAAGCAACGGCCTTTTACTTATTGCCCTCTTGGTACCCGATCACCTGCTTTGTAGAAGGGGGGTAATTCAATGCCTTTCGGAATACAGAATTCAACAAGAGATGATGATTTTTCACCGACCCAAATGATGGCGTCACTACCTTGGCGTATATAGCTCGTTTGTTCGCAATAGGCTTGCGCTGCGGCTATCACGGCGCGAACATCGCTTTCCGCATCGAAGTCGCCGCTCATGAAGTCAGCGATGTCCAGAACAGAAGATACTGAAACAACGTAGGTATTTCTGTCTAAAGTAGTGGCGACTGGAGCGAAATGATGAATAACTCTAGAACCGTCTTGCTCGAAGTGAAAAACGGATCCCTTCACTATCTGAATATCGTGTTGCAACTTGACCTGTTCCGTTGGTCGGCCGGCAAACGGAAAGAATGCTCCAGCGACTTCGTTTTCAGATGATGGTGAGGCACAACCGAGCAACAGGAGCAAAAGCGAGATTGAGATTGCTTCGCGCAATGCAGAGTCCTCCTTTAGGTTGCCAGTTGCCCAAAGCTATTCAAAACCTGACATGACCTCAATGTCCGTTTCGTCCGCAGAGCCGCTGATCACGGCTCCAAAACACTGCATCTTTGATTTAAGGTCCGCTTCCTGTGCATTGCCGCCGTCGCTGGGGCCCAGTGCTGCAAAGGCAGCGAAGGTCTGCTTGGTGGCCTGTGAGTTCCGCTAGGCCTTAATCTCACGCATGGTGCGAACGGCAGCAATGCGGGCTGCAACCGCAGCATTTCAAAACAGTGCTCAATGGCGGCTTTGGGCCGACAGCGGAAATTTGCAAAGTCCGTTTTCTGCGCTTCACTGTCATTCGAGCAGCATGAAGCATCCTGTGATATTGTATCGTGTCAGCGTCGGGTTGTCGTTGTGGGCGGGCATGGCGGATCGAAGGATCAGCCATGGAAACCCCAAACTTACCTGCCATTCGTGCACTTCGCCCCGCTTGGAACAAAGGTCGCATCGTCGGTCAAAAACGCCCTCTGAAAACAAAACATGTCTGGGCAATCCGAGTGCGCCTCGAGCTTTCTGAAAACCATCGCGATCTTGCGCTCTTCAACATGGCAATCGACAGTAAGCTCCGCGGCTGCGATCTGGTGAAGATGAAGGTGGCCGATGTCATGTCATCGGGTCAGATCAAGGAACGGGCTTCAGTACTTCAAAGCAAGACGCAGAAACCCGTGCGCTTTGAGATATCAGAGGGCACACGTGCCTCTGTTGAGAAGTGGATGGAAGACGAGCTGATGGTCGGCTCGGAGTACCTTTGGCCCGGCCGATTTCACGAGCGATTGCACATCTCGACGCGTCAATATGCGCGGATTGTACGCGACTGGGTCACGTCGATCGGTCTCGAGGCAAGCGCCTACGGCACCCATTCAATGAGGAGAACCAAGGTCACTCAGATCTACAAGAAGACCGGAAACCTTCGCGCTGTTCAGCTTCTTCTTGGCCATACTAAGATGGATAGTACAGTCCGATATCTCGGCGTCGAACTCGAGGATGCCTTGGCCATCGCCGAAGCCATTGAGATTTAACGCTCACGGGTCGCTCTCGCGGGCGGCCCGAAGCTGCCGTTGGCTGACAAACTTTTACGCTGCGGCGCAGCCCGCTAAACTTGCCGTTCGCCGCATGTGAAAAATCATAGACTGGCTGAACTGACGCTACTGGGACAATCTTAACGCTGAGCTTTCGACGAACTACGCCCGTAGTCAGAAACTTGTTTCTAAAACAACACAACAACTGCCCAATGCCGAAAAAGATGGTCAGGCGGAAATTCCTCTACATCGTGATTGAGCAGGATCACCGCTTCATCAAAAGCCGGATACGACCAATTCTCGGCTCCAAATCCTATACATTTGCATCCGCAACAATGGATGGCAGCGAAGTCAAGAAGATGATCCGCAAGGACCCGCTTGGAGGCGGACTCTGTCCATTCAAGCGGTTTGCGATGCTAGCCGCGTGAGCAAAGCAATTTCCATCCATCTTTAAACGTGAGAGAAGTTTGCAACAAAGCCGTTTCGAGCCCTGGCATAAACAGTCAATTCTGAACTTCCGTCAAAATATCGATGCTGTCGTTGAAGTAACCGATTGCTCGTTCGGAGATGAAATTGACGAGTTTGGCAAAGCACTTATCTTCGTGAAAAAGCGGGTCGTAAACGATATGGTAGCCCACCTGCGCGGGAACACTAATGTCACCCAATACAACAATTTCTCCATTTCGGATGGCCGTCGAAAGAAGAGATGCACAGCCGATCATAATCCCATTGCCTAGCTTGCAAGATTGCAGCATGATCTCAAATTCGTCAAAATACTGAATGCCCTTGTTGGATAGTGTATCCAGTCCCAACTCTGCTGCCCAGAAATTCCAGCTCACAGTTGGGTCTATGTATTCTGATAACTGCAACAAAGGCAGGCCTTTTAACTGCTCATCTAGGTTCGCGTTCCCAAATTGTGCCAGTGTCTGAGGAGCAGAGACGAGAACATTCCGGTCTTCGTGCAGGCGTTTCGAAACGTAACCGGGCCAGGGACCTTCACCAAACAAAAGTGCCACGCCGGGTCCATCAAAATTTAAGGGAGCATCATTTCTTGATGAAACAACTTCAACAGAAACTCCTAAATTCGAAACATGTAAGTCATTTAGCATTGGGATGACAAAATTTGACAGTAACGCGAAATGCGATCGAATATAGATGCTGTCTTTCTTAGAGTTTTGCCTTATCTCTTTGATCGTATCAGAGATATTTCTCAGGCTTGCGTTTGTGGCGCTGTATAGTCTTTCTCCGGCGAGTGTCAGTTCAATCGAACTGCCTTCGCGCCGAAACAACCGACATCCCAGCAATCTCTCGAACTCTTTGATCTGACGGCTTACCGCGGGCTGGGAAACCCCCAGTTCTTCAGCTGCACCAGTGAAGCTCAGGTTTCGCGCAGATGCCTCGAACACAATGATGGCTCTGGGAGAGCCGATCTGACGCAGAAAACTTGCCATCTCTTTCGTCTACAATGATCATTCATAGTTTTCAATTTTCCTAACAATCGGTTGTTGGATTGCCTACCTCAGGGAGATACCTCTGCCGAGAGGGGTTGGAGCTGGGCCTATCACACAGGGGAAGAGGCCTTGCGCACGTTTGGCCGTCACGCTTGGGAGTAAAAACGAACCCAGTTTCAAATGCATGAAAATGAGATTCTATGACAGTGAGGCGGCTAATCACGCATACGTTTCTTTCGATCACTCCCGTGTAAAACGCAGCGCCCAGACGCAGTCAGTTGACCTGCTCAAGATGAGCAACCTGATTGCCACTAGTTTGTTTCCAAAGGTAGCGCACTACGATTTGATCCGTGTATTCCCGGGATCGAAAAATGAATTTAGCTGCACGTTAGCCGGATAGTGACGGCATGCCACCTCTACCGCAAACTGACCACTTTCGAGGAATTCTTTCGACACACCTTCCGCGCACGAGACGTAACCCATGCCAAGTGACGCATCAATTCGATACCCATAACCGCCGGATGTCGTTGTACCAACCACCTTTCCGTTTCTGAGAATAGGCTCTCCGTGATAAAGCAACGGTGCATCCATGCCGCCTTCTAGTTGGATTTGGATCAAACGGCGTGTTGGTAGCCCTTTGTCCCTGGCACTTTGCAGTGCATCCTTTCCAAGGAAATCCTTCTTGTTCAGGTCGACGGCAAAGCCCAAACCCGCCTGAAACGGCGTATCTTCTTCACCTATATCGTGACCCCAATGGCGATACCCTTTCTCCATTCTAAGACTGTTGATTGCAAAGGCGCCGCCCAATTCCAATCCATACTGGCTGCCTTTAGCGCGTATCGCCTCGTAAACGTTCAAGGCGAATTCGGTCGGGACGTACAATTCCCAACCCAACTCACCAACAAAAGTCACCCGGTTTGCTCTTGCTCTCGCAAATCCGACATCCAGTTCCTGACTGGTTGCGAATGGAAACACCGCGTTGGACAAGTCGGACTTGGACAAGTCCTCCAATAATGCGCGCGATTGTGGTCCCATCAGACTCAGCACTGCGTACCCGGACGTAACATCCGTTGCTACGACACCCGCCTCTGAATCTAGTTTCCGGGTCAGCCAGGAAAAATCGCGAGATTGAGACCCTGCGATCGTAATAATCAAATAGGCGGTTTCAGATAGACGCGTAACCGTTACGTCGGCCTCAATTCCACCACGTTCATTAAGCCATTGAGTATAGACAATCTTGCCGACTGGAACATCCACATTCCCCGCACAAATGCGGTTCAGCTCCTGACAGGCACTGCGACCTTCGACCCTGAATTTCGCAAACATAGTTTGGTCAAATAACGTGACCGAGTTGGTCGTATTGAGGCACTCAAACTGCGCCATGCCGGACCAGTTCTGGTGGCCAAAGGAGTATCTCATTTCCGGTTGCATCCCGTTGCGGGCAAAAAAACCGGGACGCTCAAAACCGGCGGCGCAGGTCATGCAGGCATTTTCAGCGACGAGGCGGTCGTGGAGAGGGCTTTTGCGGACGTTCCGCGCCGTTTCATTCTGCTGATATGGCCAATGCATTTTCGTTACCAGACCAACGGTCTCGGCGGTCCGATCGAAAAGATAGCTCTTGTTGGCCTGGAATGGCAGCATTCGACGTACATCTACATCTCCCAGGTCCATAGGTGCCTCACCTATACGTATCCAATCCGCCATTGCTTTGCCGACGCCACCTGAAGACATAACTCCGATTGAGTTCATGCCGCAGGCGCAAAATAGATTTGAAACTTCAGGTGTTTCCCCAACCATAAACTGATTGTCCGGGGTAAAACTTTCCGGGCCGACAAAGAAGAGTTGTACACCCGTTTCTGCCATGACCGGCATTCGGGACATTGCCATTTCCAGTATCGGCTCGAAGTGATCAAAGTCTTCAGGTAGTGAATCAAAGCAGAAATCGTCTGGAATGCCATCCGCTCCCCAGGCCTTTGCCACTGGTTCAAAGCAACCAAGGAGCAGCTTGCCAGCATCGGATTTATAGTAGGAGCATTCATCCGGAACAAAGAGCACCGGCAAATCCGAGCTTAGGTCGGGAATCGGTTCGGTCACGATATAAAAATGCTCTGCTGCGTGAAGTGGTAGGATTACACCGATCTCTGAGGCAAGATCGCGCGACCACATCCCTCCGGCTATGACCACTTTCTCCGCGCGAATGGCGTGACCATTGACAACTACACCGCAAGCACGACCGTTCTCTACCAAAATTCTGTCTACTCGGGTATCTTCAAATATCTTTGCACCATATTGGCGTGCGCCTTTCACCATTGCCATAGTGACATCCGCTGGGTTCACCTGCGCATCATTCGGCATCCACGCACCACCGGCTACCCCCCGCAAATTAATCAAGGGATAAAGTTCGCCTATTTGTTCTGGCGTCATGGCTCGGGCTTCAACACCATATCCATGTGCGCGTGACACGGCCCGATTTAGTTCATCTAGGCGGTCGTCGTTTGTCGCGACGCGCAGCGCTCCGTTACGCCGAAAACCTGTAGCCTGAGACGTTTCAGCTTCGAGAGTTTCGAACAGTTGCATCGAGTATTTGGCTAGATTGGTCATATTTTGACCTGTACGCAGTTCAGTAACCAGCCCGGCTGCGTGCCAAGTTGTTCCGCTGGTCAATTTTTTTCTCTCACACAGAACAGTATCGGTCATGCCCGATTTCGCGAGGTGGTAGGCGATAGAGCATCCGATGATGCCACCGCCAACGATGACAACTTCAGTGTTTTCAGTCAGGTTCATTTTCTTTCCTTCACAAACCCTTCCATTTCAAACTCAGATTGGCGGTAGAACCTGCCTAACCGCAGGAATGCCGATTTTAGGGCCCCAAGATATTTGCAATGGCCGACAACCCTGCCTCTGGGAAGATCGGTAACTGAAAGGCCATATCTGCGACAAAACTCACGGGTGTCGTGTCAGGTATCTTGCCTTTGCCGACAACCAAAGAGCTTCCCATATTTTAGCGATGGCGCTTGAACACCAGCCATTTCAAGGCATTGCCAAGCAATAGCCTGATTGCTGGTGACCACTGGCTTGCCTGTAGCGGCCTCGATCTTTTCCAGAACGTCGCTCACAAAAATACCTGTGCATGATATGAAGATAGCCTCTGCCTCAGGTACATCCGCTGAAAGAGCTGCCTCAAGAAAACACTCTGGCGGCATCTGCATCATTGTGAAGCCATCTTCTATCCCAAAGGTGCAGGCACTAATAATTTCCACACCATCCTCGGCCAAAGTGCCTTCGATTATGCGATTTACTTCCATCGTGTAAGGGGTGACCGCAGCAATCTTCTCAGCCCCCAGACTTCGAATGGCTGCACTAACGGCACTAATGGGAGTTACAATCGGAAGTCCGGGCCGAACCTCTCTGATAAGCTCTACAAGGCGCTTATGACCAATGACCGCACTCCCCGATGTGCAGCCATACGCAATCACGCTCATCCATGATTCATTTGGTAGCAACGCTGCCGCTGCCTGAACCCTTCGCTCCATGCTGCCTAATTCACTTGGGTTGGCAACTCCAGAAAATGGTACGCGGGTGGTATAAATCCCGGCGGAAGTTCCATCAAAGAAACAGCGTATTTCGCTAGACATTGCCACTTCCATGGCAAGCTCAATCAATCCCAAAGCCGGAAGATGCACCGGCTTTTCGTGAAGTTCGGGTTCGTTGACCAAACGCCAGCGTATCTCATTGCTGCTAAATTGAGAGGGCTGCGATTTAGTGCTGCCTGCACCTGAAACGAGAGTCATTTCTTGTTCACTCCTGCTTTGGAAATACTCCAACGGTTTCACGCGTTGGGAAAGGCAACTATCAAAGAGCTGACAAGTTCGGCATTTGGGCGATCTAGTTCCAAGAACGGAACACCTGTTGAGGCTGGGCCGGGATAGGAATAGTAGCTGTCTCGGACGGATAGATTGGCATAGAGGTCATCAGAATTACGTCCGCCACGATAGTAGGTTGTTGCCTTCAAGACGTGACCAAAGCCAATGCCCTGCGTCGCCAGATTTTCGCCAACACTATCCATCATTCTGCGTGCTTGACGGGCTAGAACTTCTGTTGTCGCAAGGCCTTTGGGTACAGCTATTTCCGTGGCATCAATAAGGTCAATAAAGCCCAACCCGTTTCCTGTAAGAAGCCACGCCGCGCCCTGCTCATCAAACGTCCATTGCCCAGATCCGTTCAGCATGACACTTCCGACAACGGATATGGAGATATCCTCCACCTCTGGCGTTATGCAGGGCAAAAAGTTTATTGCCCAGCCATCCGCCGCAAGTTTCAGCCCATCGCGTATATTATTATAAGTGCAGATGTCGCGGGCCTGAATGTAAATGCGGGCGCGACCGGTCGAATGTTTGAAAGCTGACACTAACTGCGACAACTCCAAGCGAGTTCGTTCAAGATTTTCGGATGTGATAAACTTTGTCCCCCCGAGAAAACCCAGATCGCCCTCCTTTGCCAGTGTTACCCAATCGACAGCCAAAATCCGAGTGTAAGTTGGATGTCGGTCCGGCATCATGACAATGGCATCAGGCTCGCCTTCGGTGCCGTCAAAATAAAAATGCGGAACCGGAACAAGGGCGACTGGCGTGTCCTCCGGCGCTTTCAACTTAGACAGAATAATATCCTTCAGAACTCGCGGATCTTCGACGGATCCTGCCCGATAGTAGTGGGTCAACTGGACGATACCATCCGCCTTGGCCCCGGCCGAAGCCAATGTACGTGCGATGTGTCTGACACAAGTTTTCACCTGAGCGATTGCATTGCCGCGGTTCAGAACACGAGTTTTTTCATCAACATCAATTTGGCCGCGAGTAAAAAGAAAATCTCCATACTGAATCGCCATGGGAATTGTTAGCTCAATTCCCATCTTCCATTCACCATCCAATTCAATCGGTTTTCTCAAGCCTTCCATGCGTATATCGGATCACAATGGTCTGGCTTGGACCATTCCCTAAAAAGCTAGGAGATCATAACATAGCGTTATGCCAAGTTGTGCTGTGAGAATTTGGTTCGGCCAGGTTAGGAATGACCACATTGTGCTGCGACCTACCATCGGAGCCCGGTAGTACAACGTCTGAAAAGCCCACATCCCCTGCCACCTGCAAAGCGCCTGGGAATGCCCGGTTTTCGCGGGTCGGAATCTGCTGCACGAGCAAAACTGTCGGTGCTGGCGAAGGCCCGTTCAGGGCTCACTGCTGACCTCGGTGCAGAAGCAGCATAAGTCCCTGCCCCGTTCTCCACGATATATCCAAGCGGCCCATACCAGTCGTTCATCTTACCAGACGGTGTCGCAGTTCAGCTCGCCAAAGCTGCCATTCGCTGCGCAGGCGAGATCCAAGCGTTTCCCAAGGCCAGCTGTGCGGACAAAGCAGACAGGTTCTTGTTCTACAGCTAGGCTCCAGCTAAACCGACAACGGCTGAGATGAATACTCGGGATAGGGGTAAGCAGGAATTGAGGTACGCTTTTGTTGCGTTGGTAGTGGTTGCGTTAGGTTTAACGCTAGTCGCGGTCTCTAAGTCTTCCCTTCTAGAGTTTTTTTGGGAAAACGACTCCAAGCTTCAATCTCGGGACGAACTACTCGGAAGACCTCTTAGGTACGCAACGTGGAAGTTGCCAGACTACATTGTCGAGAACTGGGACGAACTAAACACCAGCGGTGCGCTAGATCATCCCGATGCTAAAACCACGCTTGAGGATATTGATACAATAGCTTTTTTTCTCGATGGCTGGGATGATGTTAGTCAGTTTGAATTCATTGAAGTTATCCCGCTTGATGTCGCCGACATCAGGGCATCAAGCCCGGAACTCCAGGTTTTAGTCTACATGTTCGACCTCGATAGCGGAGGCAAAACCTCACAATATCCGACAATACTGTTCAACACGAACTCAATGAGTGGCTGGCCAGAAAAGTGTCGAGCAGTATTCGCATATGGTGTGCTGCGCTTTGTCGCTAGCCCGGCTGACCTCATTGCGTACAGTAAGAAGCTCACTTCGCAAGAGTATTGTACTGAGTGGACAAGCGACTGAGTGCCAAGCTCTGCTTGCACTTTGGGCTCACAGCGGTCATCCGACAGTTTCGGTAGGGCATATGTGCCGTCCCGACGTGTTCAACGGCGGCAGTGCGGACAAACCGGCCGTCCGAGCGCGGCGGCAATAGTGCCATGTGATCATGCTAAGATCGAACCATTCGGATGACTATTGGAGCTTGGCCTATGAAAATTCTCGAAGTCCGGTCGCAGACCGAGATAGACGAAGCCGCGAGTCTCATGCGAGGTTTGTATGAAACAGTCAGGTCTCTCAACCGTGATGATCTTCAACGCATTGAAGAGTATTATCGAGGTTCGTGGTTTTTTGATCGCTCGCCAAAAATCCCACCCGAGTACCGACCGCCGCAAGGTGATGTTCTTATTGCCTATCTGGGTGATAGGCCCGTTGGAACCGTCGCTGTACGTCGAATGAATCGTGATCATTGCGAACTAAAGTCGATGTTCGTCGCAAAAGATTGTCGAAGCAAAGGAGTGGCATCGGCTCTTTGCAAACGCGTGATTGGGCTGGCTAGAAAGCAAGGGTATCACACCGTGAGGCTGATGACGGGTGAACGTCAGGTTCCTGCCAGGCGGCTGTACGAAAGGCTTGGTTTCAAGATGGTCACATCCTGGGATGCCAACCCACACGAAGCCCACGAATATTTCGAGCTAGTCATCGCGTGAATTTGCCGTAGTCAGGCCATTCCTGCGGCTTTGAACCATTCTGCGATGGGCTTTCATCGGACAAGGCTCCTTTTGCATAGCCAGTCTATCTTCCTAATTTTACCCACTTGGCGGGCTGGGTTGACGGTCACACCTTCGTGCGACTGCTACTTGATGAAAATCGAAGGCAACAATGGGCTCATAGACTTGTTCAGGCTCAACGCTGAGAACGTCCGCAGTGAGCCCATATTCACCGATGCTGCGCCTGAGGCAAATGACGGCTTAGCAGGTGATAACAACTGCTAAATGGCGACTTGCGAGGCCGTTGGAGCAGCAGCTATCAACCCCAATCTCTTTGATATGCCGCGCAACAGTATTATTACCATTTGGCCAACGGCATCTTTTGCCAATTTGTAACATGCGCTATTTTTTCAGCGGAAAGTATCAAATTAAGCGCTTAGAACAGCGCGCTTCAATTCGACGACGAACGTGGTTCCTGGACCGTCGTTCTTTTTGTAACTGATGCTGCCGTCATGAGCACTCATGATTTGCCTGGAAATATTCATTCCTAAGCCAGTGCCTCCGATTTTCCGGGTATCTGATGAGTCTATCTGTGTGAAACGGTCAAACACCTTTTTGTGGTCATCTTCGGACAGACCAATTCCTTTGTCTCGGAACAGGATTTTCACCCGAGTATCTTCAACCTCCATCGAAACCAGAACATCACTGTTGGCCGGTGAAAACTTTACGGCATTGGATAAAATGTTTGCAAAAACTTGCTGAAGCCTTTGTTTGTCGCCGCGCACTACTATGGTTTGATCCGGCAAAGCAGACCTGATGGACACAGCATAGTCGGAAGCGACAATTCTGGTGTCTGCGACAGTATCGGAAACGACCTGACGTATGTCCAGAATCTCGTGCGCGTACTTCATGCGGCCGGACTCTACACTTTGTAGATCCAGGATCTCATCCACAAGCTTCAGAAGCCTGATGCAGTTACGATGAGCCACATCCAGAACTTCAGCCACCTTTTCCGGCAACTCGCCCAGCTTTCCTGACCGGGCGAGGTCAACCGATCCTCGTATTGACGTCAGGGGTGTTCTGAGTTCATGGCTCATCGTCGAGATGAATTCGGATTTTGCTTTGTATGCTATTTTTGACTTCTCGTGCTCCTCTCGAAGCAATTCAAACTGCGCGACGCGCTCTCGGTAAACTCTCAGGTAGCCACGTGAGCTGTCGATGACGAATGTGAGTACAAAGATACTCGTGAACAGGTGTGCCCAGAGTTCCGAAGTCATGGGAGCATCTGTAATCACGATATCTCGGATCGGTATGAACAAGAATGCGCCTCCGAAACACAGCAGACGCGTAACCAGAACGTGCATGACGTAATGGCTATGCATCGCGGAGAATAGTGCCGCTGCGAACAGAAAGAACGACGCCATAAAATGGGTTGTCGGCCCCTGAATGACAGCAATGCCGACTGAGTAGGCTATGATCAAGGACGTACTGAACAATGTACTCAGATACAGCCAGGGCAGAAGACGCCAGGCCGCTTCCTGGTCCGTATTATTGGAAGCAATAACGCGGTTGAAAAACCAATGGTCATAAAGCTCTGACGCGATGAGCAACAACGTTAGGATAGCGGCAAACTTGCCATCATAGTAGAATCCCGCAAGTGCAAGAGCTGCGGCAAATATGAGCAATCGCTGCCAAGTCAAATCCAATCCGACTTGGCAATAATCTTTCATTTGCCGCATCAAAGGCGACATCGCAACACTTGCTGCCCCACCCGTTTCAACTTCAGGCGGACCGCTCAAATCAAAGCCCCCTTATCCGACAAATGTGCACTCTTTTTAGGCGCCTTTCCTTATTAGAATACGCTTTATGGTAGAGAGTCCGTGTTTGGAAACAACAACAAATTTAGCGCCCTGCGTTGGCAGGTAATGATAATGTGAGGGTTGCAACACTTCTGGCGGGAACAGGAAGTTAGACTGCATTCTCAAGCAAAGATTTCAGTTGCTCGGGAAGAGTAAACGGGTCGAATGGTTTGGTTATATAGGCCAAGGCACTTTCACTTGCCTGCGAATTCTGAAAGCTAGACTCAGCCTTTGCCGTCATGAAGACAACAGGTGTGCTCCGAAATTCCGGGCGCTTTCGCAATTCATTGAGGAGTTCTGACCCGTCCATGTCAGGCATCATGACATCCAGCAGCAACAGGTCCGGTTGAAGACCGGTCAAATTATTCAACGCATCTTGCGCGGAATTGAACTGTGTGACCTCGAACTCACCGACGAGTTCCAACGACATACGGGTGATCGTCAGAATGTCTTCATCGTCGTCTACATGTACCACTTGTTTGGGGATACTCATTGCACACGCCTTTCGTTCATACGGTCTGGCTACCGATTTCGGCAGTGTTGGTCTTTTCGGGGACCTCAATTCTCATGTCGCCAGAAGAAGGCGCATCACACGTAAACATAACCTGGAACTTGCTCCCTTTCCCGTAGGTGCTGGAAACCGAGATCTGCCCGCCATGCAGTTGGACCAGATTTTTTGTAATCGCAAGGCCAAGACCAGTCCCCGCCTGACCTTTCTGGTTTGCACCTACCTGAGTGAACCGGTCAAAGATCACGTTCAACTGATCATCCGGAATGCCATGCCCGCTGTCTTCAACGGTAACCAATGTCGAAGTCGCATTCTTGACGACAGAAATAGTGATAAATCCACTGTCGGTGAATTTTATGGCGTTATTGAGAAGATTTACGAATATCTGCCTCAGGCGCAAAGGATCGCCCTCAATCCTAACTGGTTCGGCCAGCACCTCCAACCGAAGTCCTTTTTCTGTTGCGGCAGGACCAAACTCATCTCTCAGTTCGTTCAGTAGGATGTCGAGTTTCACGGTTTCAATATTCAACTCGGCATTACCCGAACTAAGCTTGGCCCAATCAAGTACCGAATTGATTAGTCCTAGCAGATGCTTGCCGGAAGCTTCCGACTTTGTCGCCTGATTGACAACCACACCGGTGAACTCGTCCAGCAGATGTACCAGCATGGAGTCCGTTTCCAGCTTATTGCGCAATGCTTTGTATTGTGGATAGAGTTCGACCTTACGCAGAAACGCGATGTATCCCAAAATGACGGACAGGGGTGCCCGCAACTCGTGGTTCATGTTGTTGATGAATTCGGTTTTTGCGCCCACCGCCTCTTCAGCCGTTTGAAGTGCCTTCTTCAGTTCCGTGATGTCCGTTCGAATTCCGACCGTACTGCCGTTGCTGGTTTGAGATTCTGACACCTTGAGCCAGCTTCCGTCCGCAAGTTCGATTTCCGATTGGGCATTGGGATTGGCATGAAGCTCAAGACGTTTTGCAATCCAATCCTCTTCGCGCCCTTTTGCCTCTGGGTACTGGCCTTGCTTGACCTCATCGCGAAGGATGGCTTCGAAGCTCATCCCAGGCACAATAAGGTTGTTGGAGGCTTTGAAAAAATCACGGTATTTCTGGTTGCACAGAACCAATTGATCCTGCTGGTCAAAAATGACGAACCCGTCATGGATCGACTCGATTGCCTCTATCAGCTGTCGTCTGGCTTCGGCCCGTTCCACGATTAGCCGCCGCGCGTAATTGACACCAAACAGTGCAATGAAAACCAGAATAGCAGTTGTGAGTATCAAGACCGGACGATGCGCCGTATCTGTATTCCAACCGCCTGCGGGCGTTTTGGCCAGTTCCAGCCTAACATCACCCAGCTCGAAATTAGCCAGAACCGGAGCATCCGACCATACGGCTTCAGCACCAAATACCACCCGAGTGCCAGTGTCTGCATCCCCGATCCGCGCTGAAGATGCGAATACGAGTGGCTCGGCCTCCATTCCGGCCTCAGTCAGAATCCGATTAAAATCGAGAACGATATTTCCGACGATATTGTCCGGCCCGGGTTGGGCATTTCGCAGCAAAAGACCCAGCCCGCCCTGAAGCAGTGTCATCGGGCCGACAATTATGGTCTCCTGGCTGTCCAATGCACGCTGCACCGATGCCATTTGCTTGGGATTGGCGCGATAGTCGTATCCAAGAAGATCGCGGTTTGGCTCGACAGGATGAACATCGGTGATGATGAAATCTTGGGAACGCGCTATGTTGACGATGCTTGGATTGTTATCCCGAAGCATATGGGCCAACGTCTGAAATTCAGCTTCAGTTTCAAACAGCTGTGCCGCGGCGAGACTGCGCGATATGTGGCTGTAGCTTTCAATAAGCCGTTCCAATCGAAACTTGGTCAAATTGAGGGACCGTTGAACTGCGGCGCGCTCTGCCTCAAGTTTCTGCCCAACAATTGCCTGGTCCATGAGCATAACGCTCAATCCGCCAAGAAGGATGATCGCAGCGTAAATCAACGACAAGGATCGCTTGTGCCTTCGTTTTCGTTGTCTCAGCGTTTCTTGTCGTGTGTTCAAACCGACTTCTCAACACTTAAAAGCATTCTTTATCTTTCCTTTGTGCAATTCTCTTCAAAATCCACTCAGAAAAGGTGTGTTTCGAAAGAGCGTTGCCTAACGTTCCATGTCTCTCAAGCGCGCCATCAACTCTTGAACCCTTGGTTCAATCCCCGCCCAGCCCACCTGTTTCTGCTTGAGCTTGATGTCTATGTCCTCGGCTAGATCACCAACGGCGGCAAACCCAAAAGATCCGGCCAGACCCGCAATCTTGTGGCATTCCCGCCGAACCCGAGCCAAAGCGTCAGGGTTTTCAGCATCAGCTTTCAAGTCCTCTGTAGCAGTTGACAGTGTTTTCATTCGCTCTTGGCAAGATGAGACAAATTTGTCGCGCAGTTGCCTGAGAACCTCGTTTATCTGTCCGGCACCGGATGTATTTCCAGAACTAACGACCATCGTATGTCACCAAGCTCATCCGCTCTTTCAATGTACTATTGAATTTTCAGCTGAATACCCGCCCAGTACGGCTGTGGACTCCCTTGTGTTCTGCAACGCTGTGTCCAGTATCTCAGTAGCCGACAAAAAGTTGACAATTCCTCTGGCGTTGGGCGTCCCAATCTTCATAAGAACTGGCATCTGATCCAGATTGGAGTACCAGTCATTCATTGTTTGCAGCTTCATTTCGATCTGACTGGAAATTTCTTCGACCGAAACTTCAGGAATACGTTTGGCCAACGCGACAAAAAAACCTGAACCAACGTAGGAGACAATCGCATCGTTGATCACCAAAACTTCCGCGATCACTTCGGCGACGTCCGACATTGTGCCCTGAAATTCCGAGTTGTCGAGTGTCTGATATAGCTGCCACGCATTCACAACCTGAAACGCAATGGCAATATGACTGAACAATCTCATGGTGCCGAGCTTCAGAACATAGTTCTGCAAGGCGAGGTAGTCCATGCAGGAATGATCTATCTGGAGCCGAAACGGCTCCTCGAAGGATAGCGCATTTGTTGTCGTGTTTTGCATCAGAACCGCTTTACGAGCAGCGCGCTCACGCGCCATGCCCGAAGCCATTGTCATGCGTCCCTGCAGCTCTCGCCGGTCGACTGGCTTGGTTAGGTAATCGGTAGCACCAGCAGCAAAGGCCTTGTCCACGCTTTCGACTTCGGACCGTGCTGTGACCATAACAATCGGAAGCCCAGTTGTGCTTGGCTCAGCCCTCAGAAGGCGACACAACTCAATACCATCCATTCCGGGCATATCAATGTCCAACAGAATACAGTCGAAAGGGCTGGAGTTCTCTCTCACAAGTGAGATCGCGGCGGCCCCCGAGTTCACTGCGCAAACCTCTTTAAATCCGCAGGCAGCGAGTTCGACCGAAATCAAATCACAAAAAATTGGTTCATCATCAACAACCAAAATCTTCATAGTGCTCACATGCCAAAAAGGTGATTTGGGAAATCTGTTTTCTCGCATAGATAGAAAACTTATCCAGCCGCTTGGTCAAGCGAATTATCAAAGCAAGAAGGTCAATTCCATCCGAAAACCTCAATCTGAAGAGTGGTGTCCTTCCGCTAAGCCGTGCATCTTGCGCGGGAGTGCGCTCAGCAATCCCCGTTTGAGTCATATAACAAAGCTTGCCACTACCAAATTAGCAGAATGGGTAAAAAGCGGACCTTCGTACACCCATAGCGAAAGTCAACTTTGTCCCGCAAACCGGAACTGCAAAGTCTATTTTGGAATGTCCGGTTCGGGCTGACTACGGTCCTTTGGAGTGAAAATGCGGATGGCCGCAAAGTCCGCTCACCAGCCATCTGAAACTTGGTTTTGAACGTCCGGAATCTGCGGTTCGCGACTTGCTGCACTCGCGATAGACCGAAGCGTGATCAAAGGCGGCTTTGGGCTCTGAGAGGACCTCGGAGCAATCGCAGCATCCTGTGATATTGGACCGCGTCAACGTCGGGTTGTCGTTGTGGGTGGGAATGGCGGATCGGAGGATCAGTCATGGAAACACCAAACTTACCTGCCATTCGCGCGCTTCGCCCAGCCTGGAACAAAGGCCGTATCGTTGGTCAAAAGCGCCCGCTGAAACCAAAACATGTCTGGGCAATCCGAGTTCGCCTCGAGCTTGCCGGCAACCACCGCGATCTTGCACTCTTTAACATGGCAATCGACAGCAAGCTTCGCGGCTGTGATCTGGTGAAGATGAAGGTGGTCGATGTCATATCATCGGGTCAGATCAAGGAACGCGCCTCAGTACTGCAAAGCAAGACGCAAAAACCTGTGCGCTTCGAGATCTCCGAGGACACCCGTGCCTCTATTCAGAAATGGACGGTTCCCTGCGAACATACCAAATATCCGTATGATCGTGGAGCCTTCGAAAATCGGCGCCGTGATGGTTTGGCTACATTAGAGAACGGCCTTCCAGCTTGGCCGGTTGCAGAAGAAAATGGGATTGCATTCCAAACTTTCAGACAACGGCTCAAACGAGGCTGGTCGGGTGAAAGGGCAGCAACTGAAGGTGTGCGGGAAATGGCTCATGATCCGGATGATGAATGGGAGGTAATCGCGCTGGAAAACGGGCTGTCTGTTCGCGCTTATCGCAGCCGTGTTCAGGCAGGGTTTCCTGAAGCTATCGCCGCAACAATGAGGCTAAGTTGGCGCCAGTGGTAAGATATTACCCTTAGTGAACATGTCGGCCCAAACGACTTTCGACACCTCACTTGGATGCTGCGTTTGCAGCGCGCATAGCTGCCATTCGCTTCGATGGAAAAACTGTACCGCCCAAATTCCCAGATAGCGCGAAGACTTCAACATTGTCACAAGTGTCCAATCTCAGGCACGTACAATCGCACAACAGCTAAAGTGGCGACGCCCCATTTGGAAGTACAGGAGATCGAGTCCCCTACCCTTTGACAACAGCCTCACCTCATAGCATCGTTTTCCAATGAGCTATCCCTCCAACCACCCCAGACGAGCGGGCGACACTGCGGCAGGCATTGATGTCACAGACGAATTCGAACGTTTCAATCAGCGCAATGACATTTTCACTCGCGCCTTCTGGGATGAGCGTATTCGCAGCAAACAGACAGACGCGTTCTTTGCCTCGTACAGGATGGAGGCCATCCCTCGTCGTGGTGATGGTTTCACCCAACGCGATTTCGCGCTTAGAAACGCCTCTTGGCTTATTTCAGACTTAATCTCGGAAAGAGCTGGCGAAACCGGTAAGCGCGAGGGCTTCCAGGCCCCGATCGCTAACGACACACCCGTCGCCCCGACACAGCAACCGGTCGGCGATCCTGCCGCGATGGCCAAGGAAATCAAACGCATCGCGAAGTTCTTTGGTGCCAATCTCTGCGGCATCACTGACATGGACGACCGCTGGCTCTACGCAAACCGCGTTGACACACGTGACTTCTCTGACGCGCCAAATGACCTACCAGTAGGTTTGACGTCCGTCATTGTGTTGGGCCATCAGATGGAGGAGGAACTTGTCGCCACCTATCCTTCCGCTCTTGCTGGGGCCGCCACTGGACGTGAATATTCCCACGAGGCCGGCGTCGTGATGCAGCTGGCAGCCTATATCCGGAATCTGGGCTATGAGGCCACAGCCTCCATGAATGACACTGGTCTCGTGATCCCCTACGCGATCAAAGCGGGCTTGGGCGAATATGCACGCAACCAGATGGTGATAACACCTGAATACGGGCCGCGCTTGCGGTTCTCCAAAGTTTTCACGAGCCTTCCGCTGACCCATGATTCGCCTAAGCCATTGGGTATAAGCGCTTTTTGCGGCATCTGCACTAAATGTGCTGATGCCTGCCCAGTCAAGGCGCTGCCTTACGGTCCGCCTGAGACTACCGAGAACCCGTCGGCCATCAAAGGTGTGCGCAAGTGGACTTCCGACGCAGCTAAGTGCTTCGGATTTTGGGCCAAACTGTCCTCCGATTGTGCTATTTGCATGCGCGTTTGCCCTTTCAACCGGGATTTCACGCGATGGCGGCACCGTCTTTGGTTGAAGTTGGCGTTGTCGCCCTTTCGCAAAGTTGCACTCTGGCTCGACCGTAACCGCGGCAAACGCTCCAAGCCCGCTGATTGGTGGCAAAGCTCGTGACCTCAAGCATGATTGAGACCTCGGCATAAATCCAAGCATTGATATTTTCCCAGCCGTGAGCGGTTTCATCAACAGCCGTGTCAGTTCGTTAAAGACGGCCCCTAGATTACGAGAAACACCGAGCTTTCGCCCTGTCGTGCGTTGCGATGGATCGCCTTTTAATCCGAGAACAACACCGACCAGTTCGCCTGCGCATGGACGATCCTTACGACATCGATGAAATCATCCTCCGCAAGGTAGATGATCAAATGCCTCCAGTAGGGATGAATCCGTATCGCTGGTTTGAATTCCTGCCGTCGTCGCGCCATCTCCGGGATTTCGGCCAGAAGCTTCAGTGCCATCGCACTTCGTTGTGAGAAGCTGCTCGACGATGATGCAGAACGCGACTTCCAAACCTAGCTGTCACCTCTGGAACTTGCCCGCCTTCTTCTGATGCGCCGGGTGCCCTGGCCATTCCCGTGCGACGCAGAAAGGTGGCGCTACAGGGTTCTCGGCGCTGTTACCCCAGACCTCGATGACGTCATCGCCGGGGAGTGATCGTTCCCGCCCTCGCCCAAGCATCCAAACCTGCCGCTCCACATCCGTCCAGCCCTTCTGGCAGGCGTCGCCATTGTGGAGCGCGCCGGTCCAGAAATGCTGCAGATGCTCCAGGCGCATACCTTCGGTCACAACAGAAACCGGTTCATCGAAGAAACCGACCATCTAATCAACCTGGCGTTCGGGCTACGAGGCCCTTGCCAGATGCAGTTAATTTGAGACTGGCGACACTCGTAATCTCAAATCAAGTGCCCAGCTAGGCGAGAACCGCCGCAGTTTTGCAATTAAGTGCCAAGTGACATTGGTGTCTCATTGCTTGACTAAAAAGAGAAAAACATATATCTGATAATTGTGGGTGAAGATAACTTTATCCATTTGTTAGAAGCCTCGGACGGCTGCAGTCGTACCGGGGTTTTCTAATTCAGGGCACATTTATGCCAGTTGTTTTTTCCCAAATGTCATCGAAATCTTTGCAGAATACAGCCGTTAAATCCGGTGAATCGCGAAGAAGCATGCGGTGCTCAGAGTGTCGTTTCGATGAATCAACTGACATGTTGGCAGTACCGGTTGCAATACAAGAACGCTCTGGGCAGAGGCAGTACTTCTGATGCATCGTACGTGCTGACGTACGGACTTCGACCGACAAAGCTTCCTGAGCAACAATGGAGCGCAATCTGATTGCCACTTCCCCTCCGACACTCGCATCTAAAATAACGCGAACCAAGACGCCTGACCTGGCCGCATCTAGAAGCGCACCAAATTCTGCAACCCTTGGGGACAGGCCAAACATCGCCAGCCAGAGCCGATCACCGGGACGAGCCGCAAAGATAACCGCAAGCGAGAGAGTTGTGATCGAGAGTGGTCGCATGCGGGGCTTTCCGTTTGGGCCAGCCAACATGCAAGCCCGCTCATGATTATCGCGCGCATAACCGAAACACTGATCACCGTCATTCATGCGCCCACTGAAAGCAATCATCGTTTGGTCGGAATTCTCAAGAGATGCCAAGCTCAGGGCTCGCATTTGACCAGCTTCTGCAACGGGCGGGGGTGGTCGCTTCAGTTGCGGAGGCCTACCACAGAGAGCTGCATATGTAGTTTCGGCGGCCGAGGCTGGTAGAGACAGCTGTCCGTCACACCAAATCGCCTGAAACTCCAATGCAAATCGCGCAATAATCTCCAATTCACCAGGAACATCAGCCGACAAATAAAGGGTGTTCTCAAAGGACTTCCTTGCTGTTCGAGTCCAGTTTGCACTGCCGCAAACAAGTGCGAAAGGCCTATCGTCTACCAAAGCGATGACCCCCTTATGATGTAGAAAACCAAGACTGGCATGATAAGACCAACGCCATTGCTTGCGTTTCCTGTCCCATACGTAAGGCTGATCACAAGTATAGCGCAGCTCTGCTCCGGGAATTTCGTTCGGGATAGGGTCAGGTATCATCGACGGCGCATGTTTGAACTGCCCCCAATCGGCTAGAACGCAGAGCTGAACACCTCGCCTCACGCGGCAAAAAGTGACAAAAGCTTGCGCAAGCTCAGCATCGGTGAAGGAAAAAGTCATTACCAGCAAGCGGATCTCACGATCAGCCGGAAGTTTAAGCAGTTGGTCGAGAAACTCAGTGATAGCATCATAAGCGGTCCGGCCCTGGGACGTGAAGTATGCTTTCACTGCGCTTCACCATGGTCATCAGCCACCAGAATCGCTGGGCGCAGGTAAGGCAATGAAACGGAACCGAATTGCCGCACGGGCAGCTTGTTGTAATAGTTGGTGTCTTTCGCACGGCGAGGAAAACCAATGCAGTATCGACCAACCAGTCGATATCCGGGAAGTTTGCCTTTTAGGGCCTGCTGAACACGGCCGGGGGAGGCGAGCTGCACGCTGTCAATCACCGTATCCGCATGCAAGGGGCAGATTCCTTTGGTTGGCCCAGCCTCCCTATAAGTTGGATCGATGGAAATGGGCTTGTCGCGAGCTTGTAGGCCATAGGCACGCGCGGCGCGAAGAGCATCATCTATCTGGCTGGGTGTTGGGAGCGCGTCCAGCCGCCGAGGCGAAAGAAGAATATCAATATCTGCGGCAGCCTCTGAATTGTCGACGGCGGACCCAACAAGCCACAGGTTGAAAGGATCCAACACGACCAGTTGGCGCAACTCACGCAATACCGCTTGGAGAGCTACTTTACTAAGAGGAGTATGCGGAAGCGTAGATCCGAAAAGCGCAAGCTGCATAAAGAGGTGCGAAAGGCTCGGAAGAGTTCCGAAGGAGGATGGAGGAGGTGCCGTAGGTAGCGTCACAAAACCGTCTCCAATTGAAACTCACAAATATGTGCTGTGTTGCCCGCTTCCCCAGGCAGCGCCTCGGTCAGGCATATAGCATCGGCTGTCCGGATCTCGCGTGCCAAGAGGTCTAATGATAACGGGTGCCTAAGATCGACCCACAATGGCTTGGGCAATTCGATGCCAAGTGTTGGCCCGGCCAAGCGCGACCAACGGCGCGCAAAGACACGCAAAGGAACACCGTTCGCCTTGCAGTCTGCACGGACATCGACCAGTCGTCCTGCACCACCACGTGTAAACCAGCGTCTCTGCATTCTTTCCGCCGTCATCCACCAAGTGGCGCGGCGAGTAATAATGCGGCCCATCTGCTCACGTGGCTGGGCATGGCAGCCTTGTAGAGTATTGAAATCGGGAACGCGCTCTAAAACAGGCGACATAAAGAACGGGGTCGTCAAAGCGATCAGCCAATAGGGCGATCCCCATTGCCGGTTAGGCTTTGTGCCTCCGAGGTAAATCGGAGCCAGTCGGCGCTCACCGTGATAGACACCGATCGTGTTGGTCTCGATCTCGTGCCTGAGCGTTAGGGCGTCCCAACTGATTGAGTTCACGCAAGTCCTTGAACTACCTGGCGGTTCAATTCTCAGTTCGCATATTGGACGGTGGCGCTGCAGATCGCTTGCTGAACCGCCCGCAATGATCTCAGTGAGAGTCCATGGATTTGACCAATGTCGCAATAGGCTATGCAATCTTGTTGCAAGATCGCGCGCAAAGTCACCTTGACCGGAAGTATGATAGGCGGAAAGCCACCCGATTCCACCATAGATTTCATTCAATACGATAGGGCTCTCGGTGTCTATCTCAGCAGTGTACTGAAAGAACGTAGTAACTGGAATGCGTCCCTTAGGGAGGCGCTCAATCTGATCCAAACTTTTGTCCTGTTGCGCGATTATCCCTGGCAATCGATGCAAGAAGCCGACAGTATCGAGACACGTCCCGCCTTCGCCAAAGAGCTGGGTGAACACGTGAAGCGCGCGGGCAAAATCACGAGACACCAATACTCTAGATGAGAGAGCATGACGTAGATGGGCAACCGCTGCTGTCTGGACCTCTTCAGGTATCTCTACAGGCTGTGGAAAATTGGCCGTCTCGAAAACCGGAGAACCAGATTGGAGGATCGACTTGAGAGGTTCGCCCCCATCAGCAAGGATATCACGCAGGATTTTTACACGCTTGGCAGAATTGGCAGAAGCGATTGCACGCGCTTTTTCCTCCATACGTCGTAATTGTCCAGCCCGCTGGATCGCGAGTTGGCAACAACTCTCCTGTTCTGTTAGCACTGCGCTGCCAAAACTCCCCGGCAATACCTCGATTACACCGTAGTGTATCAGGCGTTCCGCCAAAGCATGCGGAGTCTCTTGCCCTGATAGGCCCTCCAGAACTTTGATCAGATCGTCCCAGCTAGAAATGCGCCTTAGTTGACAAAGTTGATGCGAAAAATCATGTGGCAAACGGGCACGAACCGGCTCAAGTCCCGACACGATACGGCCACGCCAATTGCCGATAACTGTACGGAAGCATTCTGCCCCATCCGCTATCCATCGAAGGCTTGGCGCAAGGTGAAAGGACGAATGCTCAAGTCTACCGCAAAGCGACCCAGCGCTGCCTCGGATTGCCGTTTCTGCCGCCGGTGTAAGCCAGCTTTCGCGTGAGGCGTTGGACCAGTCGAAGCGAAGCTTCGCCTCACCTGATCGCACCAGGCCAAGATAGAGGAAGCTTGCGAAAGGTGACGTCTTGGTATGCGCGCGACCCGCATAGGAAAACAAAGACAGCTCTACTTGTCGAGATTTCTTGGACAACGTCAGCCCTAAGACGCCGATCTTGTTCAAGCGACGGCGCAATCCCGGTGCAGCGAGTGTCAGCGGTCTCAGGAAGGCCTCTTTCCGAAACAAGTCCCAAAGCAATGGCCGCGTATGGCTAATCATCTCAGCGTCCAGACATGCGTCTAGATCGGAGAATTCGTCCATAATTCGGGTCGCCGCGTCCACCCACACTGATAGGTCTGGATCGGAGATGGTCTCAGCCACCTTCGCATTGGCGA
Source organism: Ruegeria sp. SCP11 (assembly GCF_040329455.1). Taxonomy (NCBI): domain Bacteria; kingdom Pseudomonadati; phylum Pseudomonadota; class Alphaproteobacteria; order Rhodobacterales; family Roseobacteraceae; genus Ruegeria; species Ruegeria sp. SCP11. The sequence goes on from NZ_JBDZYG010000003.1 coordinate 125,533, forward strand.
GCGCGCGGTGGGGCGCCTCGGCGATGATGGCACGTTTCAGCGCAAGTGCCGCTTTGCGCTCAGTTTTGTTCAGAGAGGGTATCGCAGCATATAATGCAGCCGCGGCAGGCTCTCGATGTCGACGCAACATGACCAATGCATCAGAGCATCGAGCCACACGCCTACTTGTCTCAGCTGGTATGGTTGCGGTCAAATCTGCTAGAGCAAGCGCTGCGACCCGGATCAGCATCAGGCTGTTCGTTGCTCCAGTGGTCGTATCGACCAGGGGACGCACTTGTTGGTTCATCCCGCCCCCCCATTGCGCTGGTTGTCGTCCAGAGGGCGTTCATATCCCAAATGAAGAGCCAGAAGAGGGCAGCTGGTATAGCCATCCCAGCCCGCAACCTCCTTTAAACCTTGAGAAATTATCCCAGCAGAAAAACATCCACCGAGCCCGAGATCGGTCGCTGCCAACCAGGCGGAGGCGAGCGCGGCACCCGCCGTTGTTAGCTGCGTGGTGTAACCGCGCGCACCAAAACAATCGCCTGCCATATCAAGATCGGCCACAGCTATTATCGCCGACGGAGCATTTGCGAGGCTCTCTTGCAAGAAACATTGTTTGGCGGCTTCCGCGTCGAAAGCCGCTATGCGGGACAAGCTTCCAGCGGGTTCGGAATGGTAGATTCCAGTACCAAGATCTTGTGCATCTCTGTTCTGAGCAAGAAATAGAGTGATATAGCAAGGTGGCGCGCCGCGCGACCTTAGTCCGTGTACTCCCACCCATCCTGCTCTTAGGATCGCAGACAGCATCTCCTCAGAAGGTGATACCTCTATAAAGCTTCGGACAGCGCGGCGCCGATAAGCGGCGCGCAGGTGTGTGTCGATGGTCACATTTGCGTTGTTCTCGCCCTTTGGCGCCGCCGAGTTTCTGGTCAATTCAGCCACACGCAGAGCGGGAAACAGACGATCCATCGCACCCTGTTCCTCGTCATTCCTTTGAGCAGTAGATCGAAAGGCCCGATCCTCACAGCGCAGTACAGGTGCCGATGGCGTGCCCAGCCCAATTGCAACGATGGGCCAGGGATGTTCCGGCTTTAGAGGAATGCCAAAGGGGACCATGAGATCAAGATCGAAATCTCCGTACTCGACACAATCGATTCCCTGGGCCTGTGAGGCTAAAGCCGCGTAGTGCAAAGCGACACCCGCATCCATGTGGACAACGCGCAAGGCAAAGTCACGGTACTTCCGGCGAACGCGCGCCAGATCACCAGCTATGATCAGAACAGCTTGCGGAAGACCCTCGTGCGCGTCCAGAGCTTTGGCGAGTTCGTTGTCATGAAACGGACCAAACGGGTGAAGACTATGATCACTTGGTTCGTAAAGATAAATACACCTATCCAAACCCGGTACCGATCGCGCGAAAACCCAGATCCTTGGTGAGCCAAGGTTGCCGCCAGATGGCGCGATGCGTCGCGGCATTGAATCTGAGCCGGCCTTTTGTCCCCCAGCAAAGCTAAGAAGACCAGCCAGAGCTTTCAGCGTCAAGTCACCTGTCTTGGTTCTTGATGCGTCAGCTTCGATAACTGCTTGTGGAAGCAAAATTTTCTGGCGTCCAGGCAGAAGAAGACCAACCTCCCGCGCCAGGGCCAAATTACTTGCGCTATAGTGATTTTGATGGTCGCGCCGGCTGAGGATACTTCGAGGGGGAAGCGCCGTTTTAACATGATAGCGCCATGCTTCCAGCCGCGGATCATCGTCAACAAGACGTGTTCCCCCGACCATACACTCGGGACAACCAGGCTGTCGAACAGGCCGGAATTCTTGACCAGTCACACTTCCATCTGACTTGCGCAGATAGCGGAAACCGCTCCTATTGAGGTTTGTTGAGAAAGTTAAACACACTGTCGTAAGGAGCTGTTGTGCCGCCAAGCCAAGCGCCAGGTCCGTCAAAATCTGATCAGGGACACCCACGGGATGAGGTTTCTGACGTTCGAGACATGCCGGACAGAGGGAGATGCCAGATTGCAAGATTGGTCCGATGGTTGCAGCGTCTGCGCCCAAACGGATAGGAACGACACCGCGCGTCCAATCAATTGGTCCAGCTCTGTCGAGCGACAGGGCGATGGTCAACCCTTTCTCATCGTCGTCCTTGGCCAGTTTAAACCCGTGACCAAGTATCAATTGCGTGAAAACCTCCGCAATGTTGCTTGGTCCGACAACACGGATAGCGGTTGCCTTAATCCGGGAAAGGGCTTCGCCACGATGCCTATTGCACCGGGTATCATCATTATGGCGTCCCAGGAAGGCCGCCGTATCCTCATGTTCCTCTGTATCAAACAAGCCAGTGGCCATGTCCTCCAGGCAGCCGCGAGAGCAAAGCAGTGATACGCAATCTAACACGCTGCCTTCATCGAATTCGGGAAGAGCATCCTCAATCTCTGCAATGCTATGCGTTCCGTCAAGCAATGGGATAACACGCTGCAAGATGATCCGGGCGCTCCGCCCAGCGATGACATCTGGCGTGCCGCCACCTGCGATCAAAACGCCATCCTCACCAATCGGACCAATCACAATCTCTGGGATGAAGCGAGGTCGCTCGGGCAGTTCAAGTTCGTGATCATGGGCAAACGCGCGTCCGGCAGCCTTCGCATGAAAGTGAGAACTCATGGAGATTGCCCCTTTGAAACCGGGCCTAGTGCACCACGCAAAGCGCGCCAATAGCGCGTGCCTGGTTCGCTCTGTACGCCACATCTTGCACAGCCGTGAACCCGTGTCACCGTTTCTGAGCGCAATGCCCCGCTGGCTGGATCAAGCAACTGAAGTCGCCCAGCTGCTTGCGACCCTCCTTGAATTTGCGCCCTTACCAAGGCAGAGCCAATGCGCACCTGTGCTGGCGTAAATCCCGCAATTCCAATCTCAGGCCCGCGGTCAAAACACGCATCAAGCGCCAGTTCCCGGTCAGCGATCGCCGAGTTGCTGAGAAACCTTGTGCGATAGCAAGCATAGCAGGCGGACAGCCCCGGTCGGATATGGGGTCCGACGCGGACAACTGAACCTTCTAGGGTAACGTCGCACCAAGGAACACTAACCTCCCACAACGCCTCATCCAACGCATCACTTACGGCAAAATAGCGACGCCATGTGGCTAAAACGACAAACGTATATTCGGAATAGCGCTTAGGTGCGCCGCCGTCCTCCTTGGCAAGCGGCCTAACGGTTGTATCTTGCAGATGATCAGCAATCTCCTTGGCCACCGAGACACCGAAGCGTCCTGCGGTCAATATGAGGACCCGATCTGTCATGCGAACGGGATCGGGTCTGGGTTCACGCGAGTTTCAGCAAACGTCCGACCTGTCGCCATCCGCATATAGTGATACAAACGGGGCGTCCCAAGATAGCGCGCCCGATACGAAAAACTCAGCGGCATCAAGCTCGGCAATATGGCTCGAATGATCCAGAGGCCCACATCACGCAATTCGTCGGTCGTAATGTCGACCGCGACGGCCTCATGTCCCTTTGAAGCAAGAAGCTCGGTCAGAGCAACCAATTGTTCTTCTGGTGTCTGCGCCTCGGACAATGATGCGCATGCCGGCATATGCAGCATATCAGGACGGACGGAAGAAAGTAGGAAATCGAACGCCTCGAGACGATTTCCGTCAGCATAGTAGGCTGCGCCATCGATTACCTCCGAGAAATCTTCGGGATCGTCAGGATACGCCCGATCTTGATACAGCACTGTGCGCAAGGGCCCTGCCTCGCGTAATGCTTTTCGAACAGCATCCTCCATCGTTAGTGCGGAGGCGCAAGTCATGGATATGGGCTGATCAAAATCGCCGCCCTGTACTCCCATGACTGTTGGTACACCAAGATCTGTCGTCGCATCGAAGAAGTTGTAGCTGAGTTGACCGATATCCAGTCCATCCATCGCCTCAGCCACTAATGTGTCTGTTAGTCTTGGCAATGGTAGCCTGCCCAACCAAGTCATTGAGATCGCATCTCGCTCGACGCACTCGCAAATACCAGATACGAGCGCAGAAGCTGGATTGGTATGGCCTGCAGCTCCAGTGGAAATCTGCAGCCAGAACAGCTCTCCTGCCCGGGGGACCATGGACAGATGCACCATTATCGCTGGAACAAAAACATCACGGTCGTCGACAAGTGAAAACCCCCGAACCCAACGAATTTCTTCATCCTCAGAAAAGGCTTTCAACGGGCACTTTGGATGGCTTAACTCAGCATCTGAGCATGTTGCAAAGCTCTGAAAGTTCAAAGCTTTATCCTTCAAAGATGCGGCCGAGCACACTAAGAAATCAGTCTCGTCATAAATCAGGCAAGCGTAACGCTCCGCTGCTTCCACGACAGCGCGCAATAGTGCGAGTTCTGGGTCGCCCCCACTGCCGATACCTGACCTATGACGTTTGGTTTGAATATTTGGCTTGAGCATCGAAAGATCGCCAATGGGCGCCGATATTGCATTGAAGTCAGGCTCACGCAAAATATGGGATATTCTGCGCGGAAACATGACAAGCCCTGTCTTCGGCTGCACCAAACTTGCGATTGGATTGTCTCGCCGAAACTTCTTGAAAAGGCCAGTCTCAAGCATCTGTGCGCACTCCGGCGCAGGCATGCCGAAGCAGAAGGGCGTAATATGCTTCTTCGAGAGGGAAAAGACCAAGACGATTGTTCATCAAATGGGCAAAGCTACCGGCAAGCTTTTCCGGCGAAATCGCTTCTTCGGGCGTTTCACGATAATTGTTTGCAGACTTCTCAAGAGCGCGAGCCCATACCTCGCCAAGCGGTCGAGCCCGTTCAGGCAGGGACAAGACATCTGCAAGATCACCCTGATCCGCCAACCTTACGGCTTTGTCCTCTAGTTTGCGCCAAATCACGTCACCCACCTCGCCAGAAGTGGAAAACCAGAGTCGCGCGTAATCCTCCCAGTAGTTCTCTGGTTCAATGGCCGGTACAAAGCGCCGCCGTGCTTCGTCCATGAGTGCAATTACGATCGATTTACGCGAATAATAGCCGCGGTTTTCATGCTCCAAGATCTGCGTTGCGACATGGCTGGAACACTCGAACAGATCCTCCGCAAAACCCATGCTGGTCTTGCCAAATTTATCTGTCTCAGGGAGGTACTCATCCTCGGCAACTCGAATGACGGCGTGATCCGGCACAACATATCCGAACTGACCTACGGCCAAAGCTGACCGGTATAGAAATGGAGGCTGACGAGGCAGGGCTTGCAGGGCGCGAAGACAGATCGCATCAAATTCCGAGGCTTGCTGCGACGGCAGGCGTACTCTGAGCCGAAGATGAGGCCCAGAGGAATCTGCGAACCGTATAAAGAACCAGCCATCAAGATTGGGAAGGTCAAGAACGCTAGGCATTAAATCGACGATCAAACGATCAAGGCCATTGCGAACGCTGCCAGTATAGAGCCGTCTGTAAATCCACGAGGGGCTTGTCACGTTCCGCATGCTTGTCTCGCTACAAAGGACGAATCAACCACTGCCCACGTTGGAAGACAGACAAAAAAGCGTCGAAAGCGTCCCTGCACAATCACATAGAACTGTAGAGAGGGTGTTGCCGCAATCGGTCGACAATGCCTCTACAGAACCGTCCAGAAAAGCTGGAGCGTCAATAGCGAAAATCTCTTCGCCGATTTCTTTGACTTCTTCGATCGACAAGTCAAAGGGGTGAGCCATGTCGAAGCCACTCAGCAGAACATGAACCGGTGGGACGGGTGGGTTGGATGAGGTGCTCATTGCGGGGCAGGGTTTGAAGCAGCCATCAGCGTTTTGACAAGTTGCCCCATTTCGTTTTCTTCAGGATTGGATAGAGTATTTACCAGCCAGTATACTGCGCGTGCATATTGACCGGGCACTTCAAGCAAGACCATCTCATCAGGCGAAACCTTTTTCGCATCGGCATATGACTTAACTACACGGTGAGACTCCATTATCGACCTCCCAGCAATAAAATATATAAAAATTCGCGTATACATAGTGGAGCTAAATCACACTCTCCTGTCAATTGTAGTTCCCGGCAGCCCTGACTTTCGGCAATTTCAAGCGCATGCGCCATTCTCAACCTTCCGTTATGCAAATCCTTAAATCAGGCCCAAAGGTGCTGATGTCAGACACCTCGTTCAGAACAAGGCCCCGCGATCCGAATAGATCAAGCGCTCAACAAAATGCGCGATCAAGCCGTGATGTTTTGTAGTCAAGATGTTTGCTCGTTTGGGGGTCTGCGTTCGTTTCAGGAGCAGAAGAAGCTAAGTAGGAAACGCTGGAATCTGGCGGATTTACATGGATAGCCCTCTAGGTTCTTCCGGGGGACCTAAGGCTTTCAACATGAAGGTCCGCTTCTTGGCCGCGCTAGCAATCAAGTCGCACCCGCAGCGAACGACCGCTATCCACCCGTCTTTGGAGGAGTACGATGTCCGCTTTGGGCTGACTGCGGTCCTTTGGAGCAATAGTGCGGATGGCAGCAATGTCCGCTTCTCTGCCATCTGAGAAGCGCGTGGGAATGTCCGGTTTGCGCGGTTCGCGACGTGCCGCACTTGCAAAGGGCTCAAGTGTGATCAATGGCAGTTCAGGCTTCAACTAGTTAGTCGATGTGTTCCGCAGATAAAAGCAGCAATGAGCCCAATGCGGACAAATAATGCAACTGCCAAGTCGCTGCCAAAGTAGGCACGCAATGGTCCACGGATCGCGTGGCGATCCCCTAGTCAAACCCTGCCTGTCGCAATTGCTCAAGCAAGTGTTCGAGGTGGCTCCGATCCTTATAGGGTTGCGAAGCCCCAAAACTCGAAAAATTGAAGTCCGGCTTAAGTTGCCGGAGCTTGGCAGCTATGCGCCGCGCTTCTTCACTCTTGCCGACCGCCAGATATGAGGCGACCAGAATAACGTAAACATGGACACTGCTCTGATCCCCGCTGAGCGCTGATGTCGCAGCAGCAATCGCCTCGTGGTATCGACCGGAACTGTACAGCGCACTGGCAAGTGTCGCCGGGTACATCGGAGGATGTACGGGTGTCAGACGCATCGCAAATTCCGCGTGCTCGAGCGCCTCGTTGAACTCGCCAAGGTAGTTCAGGACGCTCGCCTTGAGAGCATACGCGGCGGGGCAACTCGGTCGAGCGGAAATGGCGCACCCCGCCTCGCGGTGAGCATCATCGAATTCTCTGCGAATCAAATGCAGATGCGCGAGAACCAGACGAGGGTAACCCGTCACGTCGTCGAGTTCGATGGCCTCCCGAGAGCGCCGCTCGGCCAAAGCCTGCACTTCCGCGAGACGTTCACCGTCGGCTGAGAGCGCCTCGACCCAATAGGCCAGCGCGACCGTCGCGTATCCAACAGATGCCGTGGGCTCAAGCCGGATTGTTTGCTCAAGCAGATCCTGCGCATTGTGAAGCTCTAGGTTCGACTGTGCGCTCCAGAACTCATATTCGCCGCGTGCATAGGTATCTCGCGCAACCGGGTTGGTTAGAGATCCGCGTACCAACCGTGCGGCCTCGCTGCTGAGCAGCTTCACGTCCAGTGAAGTTACCACCTGTTCGATAATTTCGTCCTGAAGGGAAAAGAGGTCCTTCGAACCTGAGAAACTCCAGTCAAATTTCTCAGCCCAGAGATACTGACCTGTCGACACATCCATTAGTTGGATACTTACGCGGGCCCTGTCGCCTAGTTTCCGCAGATCACCCTTGAGAAGGTATTTCACGCTGAACTGACCGGCGATCTCTTGCTCTGTCATGGCTTTTGACTGTGCCAATTGCGGTGACTCGTCTTGGACGAGGATGAGACCGGGCAAGCGGGTCAGGGCGACGAGGATTCCGTTCGACAATGCGTCGACAAACCGTCCTTGTTCCGGGTCGTTGGACAAGTTTTCAAACGGTTTCAATGCCAGAGACGGAATGGACTGCTGATGTGTCGGCACTTGTTCGGCAGACTTGGAGCAAGCGGCGAAGGAAGGTTCTGCGCATTCGACATGACGGTAAGTCCGCACCGGTTTCTCGATGTTCTTGACCACCTGTTCGCCGACAAACTCGAAGCGGGCCGCCAGGTCGCGCCCGATGGCGTCGTGCACGGTGCCCGAAATGCAGATCCCACCCGGCTCCGCAAGGCTCTCCAGCCTGGCCGCTAGATTGATACCCTCGCCGTAAATGTCGTCCCCGTCAGGGATTACGTCGCCGAGATTAATGCCAATTCGGAGCTCTAAACTCCGGCCAGAAGGGGCCGCAGCATTCTTGTCAGACATAAGCCGCTGCATCTCGACGGCACACTCAACTGCATCCACAACGCTAGCGAACTCAGCCAGCGTCCCGTCGCCCATGAGCTTTACGACCCGACCGTCATATGCCCCTAACAAAGGATCAATTACTGAATTTCGGTAGTCCTTCAATGTTGCTAGAGCGACAACCTCATCAGCTTCCATCAAGCGGCTGTAACCGACAATGTCGGCTGTCAGGATCGCCGCAAGGCGGCGCTGCATGCGCTCAATAGCCATGTTGAACTCTAGCAAAATTCGCCGCGTATAGTATACCAAATCGCCGTTTATGGGTAATCCCGATCAAGACTTCCGCTGGTATGCCATGAAGTTGCTCGACCGGTTGTCTCAGATATTAAGCTAGATGACCGCTTAGTTGCGCGTCCTGTGAGTTCACCATTCAAACCTTGATGGTCTGCAATCCAACCTAAGCCTGACGAATGCAAATGCAGTTGTCAAATAGACCGAGAAAGGCAGGTAAGGGCTCATCCTGCCAGTCTATGCTTGCCGCAGAGAACGAGCGTTAAGAATCCAAACTGTTCATTCGTCAGATATCAGCGAACGATTGGTTTCGAGTAATTAATGGGCTACCGATCAACTCTTGCTAAAGCAAGGCCGACACCTGATCCAAACAACAGAACGCCTGTCAGTTTGTGGCGAAGCCGCCCCAGCTTGGCTAATAGCGGGCGCGCAGTCTGGGCAGAAGCCGCCCATATGAGATCACCAAAAAATATCACGGCAAGGTAAATTGCCGCTGTAACCAGTAGTGCGCCCGAACCTGATCCGGGCGCGACGAACTGCGGAAGAAAGGTAGCGTTGAATATCAACGTCTTCGGATTGATGGTTGCCAGAAAAAGACCCTGCCAGAAAAGGGTTTTGAGCGGTTTTCCACTCGCTTTACGCTCTTCAAGATCTGCGACGCCCTGCCGCCATGCAATGATGCCTAGATAGAGCAGGTAAGCCACGCCGACCCATTTCAGCCAAAGAAAGGCAGACGCCGCAAATTCCAAAAGTACTGCCAGCCCAAGAACTACGACCGCGAGTTGCAATGCTACACCGATAGTCGTTCCCAACACCGTCACAGCGCCGAAGCAGAACCCGAAAGCTAGCGTGTTTGCGACGATAAGAGCGACATTGGGGCCAGGTATGGCGACGAGAAGGGCGGTCGCGCTCACAAGCGCGAATGCAAGGCTTAGATCCATGGGAAACTCCTGTAAGGACTATCATAAGCTGACATCGGCGGAATGTCAGTAAAAGTCCGCGCCTCCGCCATCTGCACACCACACAGAGAATGTCCGATTTAACGTGGTTCGCGACCTGCTGCATGAGCGAAAGACCGAAGTGTGATCAAGGTCTGGTAAGGGCTCATTCCAGACCTCGGATGCACCGCAGTATCTGACCCGTGGAAAGCTATCCGCACAAACAAGGGCGGCCCATTGCGGACATTTACCGTACTGGATGTGCCGCATAGCAGCGTTCCCAAACGGACCTTGGTTGACTGCAGAGAAAGTACTGGGGTACGTTCAGAGGTCTCAAATTATGACTGTTCAGACGCAAATTATTCACGTCTTTCTGACCACCCCCTTCTGAATGAAGTTGGCGCTTCGCCGTAGCGTTTCTTGAATCGTACCGTAAGTTGTGTAGCGCTGCTAAAGCCTGTGGCTGCCGCGATTTCCGCAACCGCCATCTCGGTTTCGCTAAGCAATGCGAAAGCCCTCGAAACGCGCAATTCTATATAAAACTGTACAGGCGAAGTTTCGACATACTTTTGGAAAAGGCGCTCCAACTGGCGACGAGATATCTGCACGGCTTCTGCTATTTCAGAGATATCTAACGGCTCTTCCAAGTTTTCTTGCATGATCTGCATCGCATTGATCAGGTACTGATTACGACTACCCAACGCCACCGAAAAGGCTGATTTCTGAAGCGTTTTACTATTGTTGGACCGAAAGTGGATGCACATGTCCGAAACGATGACCGCCAGATCATTTCCGAAATCGGATTCGATCATGTCCAACATCATGTCAGTCGCGGCATTTCCGCCGCCACATGTCATAAGCTCATTGTCTATCTCATACAGGTTGGACGACGGCTCCAAGTCATCAAAATGTTCGACGAAAGCAGGGTGGTTTTCCCAATGCAATGTGAATCTTTTACCTGACAGAACTCCAGCCTTAGCAAGGGCGAAAGCTCCCGTGCAAATACCACCCAGATTACATCCAAAGGTTCTTTGGCGGCTGATCCACGACAGGATTTTGGGGTTTGTACTTTCCGCCGGTTCAATACCCGAGCAAACAAACAGCCGCGACGATCGCGGTAGGTTGTGCAACGCAAAATCCGGCGTAATTTCAATCCCATTCGAACAGGAGACCGGATTTCCATCTTCGGTGATCAGAAACCATTTATACAGTTCTTTGTTTGTAACTTGATTAGCGATTCTCAGAGGTTCCACTGCAGCGCTAAAGGCCAGCATAGTCAGCTTAGGCAGTAGCAGGAAATAGATCTCCTTGGCCGATCCATCATAGTCTATGCGATAGCTGGCCGCGCCCTTTGGGACAAAGTTTCTCGGGTTCATTTTCTCTCCTCCCAGTGTCAACCAAGGCGGATGAAGGGCACCAACACCCGAATTGGTGTTGGTGCAGAACGGTCAGGCACCCATCTGCGCAACAGGTTCGCCGCTTTCCTCCCAGGAGCGGACCTCTTCTTCGCTTGCTTTAGGCGAAAAGAGCCCTGTCATGGCATAGAAGATACCGATGACCGGTGACAGCCAGCAAGCGAATGCAAGCGGAATATACAGCAGGTTTTCGAAATTTCCGTCCGCAATTCCCAGGCCAAGCGCAGTGATCACGAACGCACCACCCGCATTCCACGGGATCAGAGGGGACACCAGTGTTCCGCCTTCCTCGACTGCCCGGGATAGGTTCAGTGGGGAATAGCCCATCGCGCGATAGACTGGTGCATACATCCGTCCTGGCAGTGCAATTGACAGATAGGGGTCACCCGCAACGGTGTTGGTCGCGACAGAGGTTAGGATCGCCGAGGTTTGAATTCCGGCAAACGTTTTCACCTTCGAGATGACAACTTTGATGATGGCCTGAAGGCAACCTACGCGTTCAAGCGCTCCACCAAAACCAAGGGCCAGCAACACCAGTGAGATTGTCCACATCATCGACTGGATGCCGCCACGGTTCAGCAGAGGATCGATCTCCGGAACCCCAGTATCGATCGAGTAACCGCTATTGGCGAAGGTGAACGTCTCATGCAGGCCAGCTCCCTGACAGAAGATAGCCATGATGCCGCCCGCAACGGCGCCTGCAAACAGTGACGGGATCGGAGGTTGTTTCATGACTGCCAGCACGATGACCAGAACAGCCGGAAACAGCATGATCGGCGAGATCCAGAACGCGTCGTCCAGTGCAGTTGTGATTGCATGAATGCGGTCAAACGAAACTTGAGACGTATCGATCAGAGTGAAACCAACAACAAAGTAAATCACCAGCGCAATCAGCATCGAAGGCACCGTGGTCGGAAGCATATTCCGAATGTGATCGAACAGATTAGTCCCCGTCACGGCAGGTGCCAGGTTTGTCGTGTCTGATAAAGGCGAGATCTTGTCTCCAAAGAATGCGCCAGAGACCACCGCCCCCGCCGTCCAGTACATGGGAATACCGAACCCGGCACCGATCCCCATCAAAGCCAGGCCGACCGTGCCAGTCGTTCCCCACGAGGTGCCCAATGAAACAGAGACAATAGAGCAAAGGACCATTCCTGCGGCAAGGAAAAGCTCAGGCGACAAAATCTTGAGACCATAGTAAATCAGCGTCGGGACAGTACCGCTTGCGATCCACACACCAATGATCATTCCCACTGTGATCAGTATCGACACTGACGGCAGGGAGATATTGATGACGTGGAACACGCCTTCTTCGATGCTCGGCCATTTGTGACCCAACATGAGGCCAACGATGCCAGTGATTGCGATCCCAAATGCCAGTGGTATGTGCGGGGTAAAGTCCCCGAAATAGAAAAGCTGCAGTCCAAGCACACACAGGGTAAGTACTATTGGCACAAGGGCCAGCACTAAGCCGGGCTGCCGTATGTTGTCTTCATTCGCAGACATGTGGGTCTCCTCCTTTGGAATGATCCAGAACCGTGATGATCTGCGGAAGAAACCAAGTTTGGCGGAGTGAGACTGTCGGTCAGAGCGCACATCTTGTTAGAATTTGCGACATTGCGGCGTCGCATTTTGTCGTCTTCGAATGAACTGAAGATCGACCATTGCGATCACGCCAAACAAAATACCTGCGTTTAGGCCATCTCACCTCCTTTATTGGAGCACCTTACAAATTTTGCTCGAATTGAAGTGGTTCTGTTGGTCACGGCCCTTTGCGAACACTCGAAATTGTGTTGGCATGCTTCGGTCGAAGCCCGCTTTTCAGGCATTCGCCGCACAGGCAAAGCTTAACGGTCGGCGAACTCGCAGAAAGCGCAACAAAGCAGACTTCCGCTATAGCTGCACCTACGCCCGGTTGTGGAACCGGCCATTGCACTGGTGTTGAAGCGAGATTAGGGAAAAACGTTTTCTTTCATAGCGTTTATGTCCTCAGCCAGTTTCTGGCTAAAGCTCTGAGTTATCAAAGACGCCGGGCGATGTGCGGGGGTGAGAATTGAAACGCTGCTGCTGATTCTGGGGCTAAAGCGGCGAAATACTATGCCACCGGTGCCGTGCAGGGGATCGTTGCAGCTAAAAGCTGTAATCAAATCACAAATCAAATAGCACAGGCCCGCTTTGACAAACTGTAACCCAGGTAAGAACGTCCGCAGCTCGAACCTGCGCTCAAAACTCTTTCCAGTGTTCTTGAAGGCCGCAGAGGTCTGCAGGAAAGTCGGATGCTCTGAGAAAAGCGTTGCCAGATTTGCGCCATCCAGATCTTCTGTTGAAATCAGGGATTTTGCAGCCAACGGGTCCGAAGCGGGCATGGCACACAGGCATTCCAGATCGAAATCCTGCTGATGAATCGACTTTCGTGGCTCAGGTGTTTCGGTAAAACCGAGATCGTATTGCTGCGAGGCGATCAGTTCCTCGATGACTTTGGACGAACGCATCATCAACGACGCCTTGATAGCGGGTTTGTCTTGCAAAAACTGGCCGAGAACGCCCGGCATGAAGAACCCTGATGCGGCTGGGTGGCAAGCGACGCGTAGGCGGCCACGCTTCAGGTTCGATATTTCCTGCAAAGTATGCGTGGATTGTGTAAGCCGCGACAGGACGGCCTCGGCCTCTTCCAAAAAATAGTGCGCTTCGGGCGTTGGCGTCAGCCGGCCATGCTCTCGTTCGAACAGCCGAAATCCGATCTCATTCTCCAGGCCTGCAATCATCGCACTGACCGACGGTTGCGTGCGCCCGAGCGTGCGCCCGGCTTCGGAAATGGACCCAGTGCGGAGCACTTCGCGAAATGTAGTGAGTTGACGGATTGTCAGGTTCATGTGGTTGCAACCCCCTTTGGCCATAGAAACAAACTATGGATACAACGTAATTTTCAATTTGCTTCTATGGAAGAGGAGAAAGTAGGTACTGCGGCGACGGACAATCACGTCGCGAGGGGGGGAATGGAACGCTTCGTAAAATACCTGCTGACCAGCATCATTTGCATCGTGGCCTTGGGCCAATTTGTTCAGGTCATCACCCGATATGTACTGCAAATACCGGTGATGGGGCTTGAGGAAACTATGGCCTACCCGGCGCTGTGGCTCTACGTCCTTGGGGCGGTAAATGCCTCGCGGGAAAACACTCATATCCGCGCAAATGTGCTTGAGATCTTCCTGAAGACGCCGCGCCAGCATGTCATTCTGGCGATTATCGGCGAAGTGATCAGCCTGATTGTCGGGCTCTGGCTGCTGAGTTGGTCTTGGGAATTCACCCGCTATTCATGGCGCGTCTGGAAAGAGAGTCCGACGCTCTACATTCCCACATTCTATGCCGAAGTCGCTCTGACAATCGGTCTGGCGCTGATGATGATCTACACAGCGATCCATCTGGTCCGCCACATTCTTGGATATGATACTGACGAGGAGGTTCACCTTGGTTGAAGTCGCCCTACTTGCCGTCGCTGTCTTGGTGATTCTGCTGACCCTCGGGGTTCCGCTGCCTTATTGCTTCGGCGGAGCGTTGATGGTGATGTATTTCATCGGCGGCGCCACTATGAAGGGCAATATGCTCTGGGGTTTCCAGCAACTTGGAAACCCGATTTTGCTGGCCATTCCGCTATTTGTTCTGGCCGGATCCATCATGAGCGAAAGCGGTATTGCTGCCTCTCTGTTACGTTTCGTCAGTGCCTTTATCGGTCACGTGCGTGGCGGTCTGGGTGTCGTGGCGGCGGTTAGCTGCGCAGTGATCGGGGCGATCTCGGGGTCCGGCCTGACCGGCATTGCGGCGATCGGACCGCTGTTGATCCCAGAAATGGAAAAGCGCGGCTATCCCCGCGAATACGCGACCGCATTGATTGCCAATTCCTCGATCCTTGGTTTGCTGATCCCACCCTCGGTCACCATGATCATCTACGGTTGGGTCACCGACACCTCGATCCTCGCCTGTTTTCTCGCGACGCTTGGGCCGGGTCTGTTCATCATGTTCAACTTTTCAATGGTGAACCTATGGATGTCGCGCAAGTTCAACCTGATACTGGATGAAAAACCCACGTTCAGCGAACTCAGCAGCGAAGTTGCCAAACGCGGCGCTCACGCCTTCCCCGCACTGTTGATGCCGGTAATTATCCTGGGCGGCATCTACGGCGGCATCATGACCCCGACCGAAGCTGCCGCGGTAGCGGTGATCTATGCACTGCCCGTCGGCTTTCTGATCTACAAGGGGCTAAGGTGGGAGAACTTCCTGATGGCGGGTAAGGAGTCTGCAACCGCCGTCGGTGCGATCCTGCTGATGATCCTGTTTTCGATGATCCTGAGCCAGATGTATGTGATGGAAGGTATCCCGCAGGCGCTGGTCGCCTCGATTTTCGAAATCACCGACAATAAGGTCCTGCTGCTTATCCTGATCAACATTATGCTGTTTCTGGTCGGAATGGTCGTGAACGACGTGACCGCGATCATCCTGATAGCGCCGCTGCTCTTGCCTCTTATGAATGCCATTGGTGTCAGCCCGGTGCAGTTCGCCGCGATCATGGGGGTCAACACCGCGATGGGGGGCGTGACGCCACCCTATGCTTCGATCCTCTATCTCGGGGCGCGGATCGGCAACGTGAAGGTCACCAAGGTGATCCCGCCCGCGATGATCCTGATCGTGACTGGTTATGTGCCCGTAGTGTTCCTGACATCGCTCTGGCCAGACCTGTCGCTCTTCCTGCCCAGACTCTTTGGCTACTGATCCTGAACAAACTAAACCCTAACGGAGGAAACCCAATGAAACGCATGATGATAACTGCCGCGACCGGTGCGCTGATGGCTCTGTCGACCACCGCGATGGCGGCTGATCTGAAGATGAGCCATGTGCGCCCGCAAGGTACGACAATCGACGTCGAGCTGAACGCCTTTGCCGCCGCCGTGGATGAAGCAACCGGCGGTGACGTCAAAGTCAAAATTTATGCCGCCTCAGCGTTAGGCGACTATACAACAGTGCAGGAACGTATCTCGGTCGGCGCGGTCGACATGGCGACCCAGCCGGCCGCCGCCGCCGCAGACCGCAAGATGCAGATCAGCTCGTTCCCCTATCTCGCCGGGAACTGGGATCAGGCCCGTGCGATCTACGGTCCTGGCGGCGTGGTGCGTGAAACCATGGATGGGCTTTACGCCAATCAGGACATCACCATGCTGGCCGCCTATCCGGTTTACTTTGGTGGCATCGCGCTCAACACCGACGCAGTGTCGCCGGGCGATCCGTCGGTCGATAACGGCATCAAAGTGCGGGTGCCTGGCATCAAGAGCTTCCAGTTGACTGGCGATGCATTGGGCTACATCCCCGCGCCTATCCCGTTTTCCGAAGCCTTCACGGCGGTGCAGACCGGCGTTGTTGACGGTGTGATCGGCTCGGGTGCCGAAGGCTATTATGCCTCGTTCCGCGACGTGACCAAAACCTACATCCCGGCCAATACCCATTTCGAAGTCTGGTACATGATCATCTCGAATGAATCCCTTGCCAACCTAGACGCCGAGGATCAGGACGCGCTGAAAGCGGCCGCGGCAGAATTTGAAGCGACCCGTTGGACCGTGGCGGAAGCCGACCAGAAAGCCAACGAACAGAAACTGGCCGATCTGGGAGCCACCATCGTCTCGCTAAGCGACGCGGAACTGGCCGCGATGTCGGCCAAGGTTCAAGCGGAAGTCTGGCCGGTCGTTCTCGAAGACGTGGGAGTGGAATGGGGTCAGGCGATCTTGGATAAAGTTTCCGAGTAAGCAGCCTCTCGTCTGATACAATCCGGGGCGACACCTTTTTTCGCCCCGGCTCTACTCAAACCTAAATTCAGAAACTGAGATCATGGAAACCGACTTTGCAATCATAGGCGGTGGTGTTGTCGGCCTGTCTGTTGCATGGGGACTATTAAAACGCGGCAAGCGCGTTGTGGTCCTCGATGGAGGCGACGGCAGCTTTCGAGCCAGTCGGGGAAATTTTGGACTTGTATGGGTGCAGTCCAAGGGGATCAAACAACCACGTTATGCCGCTTGGAGCCAGCAATCCGCCGCCGCATGGGCCGGGTTTGCCGATGAGCTTTCTGACGCGACCGGACATGACATGTCGCTTGAGCAGACGGGCGGCTACGACCTGCATTTCTCAGGAGAAACCCTGACGAAAACAGTCGCGCAATACGAGGAGCTGAAGGCGAAGCTGGACGGCAATTACCCATATGATGTTCTGGACCGGAAGGCGCTCCTCACGGAGGAGCCGGAGATCGGTCCCAAAGTCGTTGGTGCGATCCTTCACCATCAAGACGGTCATGTGAATCCATTGAAGTTGCTGCGGTCTCTCGCCGACGATGTCCGGCGGCTTGGTGGGCGGGTGCTGAACGAAAAAACTGTCACAGACGTCAGGAAATCGGATGTTTTTACTATCTCATGCGCGGACGGAAGCCACGTGCAGGCTGACAAGGTGATCCTTTCCGCTGGTTTGGGCGCAATGGAACTTGGACCCAAACTGGGCTTCAAAGCCCCAATCCGGCCACAGCGCGGTCAAGTGATGATCACCGAGAAGCTGCCAAAAATAATCAACCGCCCCTCGCTGATCGCACGGCAGGTAGATGAAGGTGGCGTCCAGATAGGTGCCACCAACGAAGAGGTGGGCCTGAATGACGGCGTCACCCAGCCTGGTCTTTCCGGCCTCGCTTCCGAGGCGGTCGCGGCCTACCCGGTGCTTGCCAAGGCGCAACTCGTGCGCAGTTGGGGGGCTTTGCGAATTCTGTCGCCCGATGGCTTGCCAATCTACCAGGAAAGTCCCGAGATGACCGGTGCTTTCCTAGTCACCTGCCACAGCGGCATCACCCTTGCGGCGGCCCACGCTCGTTTCCTGCCCGACTGGCTGGAAGGCACCAACGTCGCACCGAATCTGGAGGTGTTCAGTGAAGACCGCTTCGTCATTTCTTGAGTTGGAGGAAAGGCGCCGCCTGGTTCCAGTATGGTTCGAAGGCGGGGAACTGCAGCTGCCTGAAGGTTCAAATCTCGCGGCCGCAATGCTGGCCGCCGGTGTAGGAACTTTCAGGTACACACCGGTTTCGGGCGCTCCACGCGCGCCATTCTGCATGATGGGTGCCTGTTTCGACTGCCTCGTCGACGTTGACGGTGTGACCCGTCAAGCCTGCATGCTTGAAGTTACGGAAGGGTTGCGTTTGTCGATGCCGCGCAAAGGAAGGAACGTGATCGATGCAGATAACTGATCTTGTCATCATCGGGGCCGGCCCTGCCGGAATGGCCGCGGCAGCAACCGCCGCAAATGTTGGCCTGCATGTTATCCTTTTGGATGAGCAGCCCCGTCCGGGCGGACAAATCTACCGCGATGTGGATCGGGTCGCACCGGTCAGAGGCGAAATGCTTGGTAAGGACTATACAGACGGATTGTCCCTCACAGCAGGGCTGGATCACGGCAACATCACCCATATCAGCGGCGCGGTGGTTTGGGAGATCGAAGAGGGAATTCGGGTTCTCTACAGCGCTGACGGTCGGGGGGGGGCAATCGAAGCGAAACGCATCCTCATCGCCACAGGAGCCCTGGAACGCCCGATGCCGCTACCGGGCTGGACCTTGCCTGGCGTGATGACGGCGGGGGCGGCGCAAATTCTGTTGAAACAATCTGGCGTCCTGTCGAAAAACGCGGTTCTGGTCGGATCGGGACCGCTGCTATACCTGATCGCCACGCAGATGATACGGGCGGGCACACCGCCGCTGGCCCTAGTAGAAACGCAAACACGGACAGATCTTCTGCGGGCTCTTCCGCATCTGGGTGGAGCCCTTCGCGGTTGGCGATATTTGCTCAAAGGGGTGACAATGCTATCGGAAATCCGTCGCGCCGGGGTACGCCGCTACACTTCCGCGACGAATATTCTGATTGAAGGAGAAACTGCCGCCGACGGCATCCGCTTTACTGCGGACGGAAAGACCCGACATATTCCCTGCGACACAGTGCTCCTGCATCACGGTGTCGTGCCTAACACACAGGCGGCCCGTTCCATTGACGTGGCGCATCACTGGGACGCACGGCAGCACTGCTTCGCGCCTAACCTCGATGACTGGGGCGGGACAAATGTCGAAACGGTCCATATCGCCGGCGATGGCGCTGGCATCGGTGGCGCGAAAGTAGCCGCATTGGCAGGCCGCCTTGCAGCATTGAAAATGGCCGCCGATCTGGGTGCGACTTCGACGATCGAGAGGGACAACGCCGCCAAACCAATTCGGCGTAGTATCGCGCAGGAACTGGCGATGCGCCCTTTCCTTGACAAGGTATTTCCACCCGCAATCGAAGCCATAAGGCCTGTCGACGCGACTATCATCTGCCGCTGCGAAGAAATCACTGCGGGAGACATTCGTCGCCATGCCGATATCGGCTGCTCGGGTCCGAACCAGACCAAGGCCTTCAGTCGTGCCGGAATGGGACCATGCCAAGGCCGATATTGCGGCCTGACCGTAAGTAGCCTGCTGGCCGAAGCGAACAGCGCTACGATGGATGAAACCGGATACTATCGGATCAGGCCACCGTTGAAACCCGTGACTCTTGGCGAACTGGCAGCGATGGGCAGTTCGGTGAACAGCGCAACCAACTAAGAAAGAAGCCCCCATGATCGAACGTATCAACACCAGCCAACGCATGAGCAAGATCGTCAAACATAACGGCGTCGCGTTTCTCTGCGGGCAGGTCGGCGAAGGTGCCACAGTGGCAGAGCAAACCCGCGAATGCCTGTCTCGCGTCGATGCGCTTCTAGACAAAGCAGGTTCGTCGCGGGAACAGATGTTGCAAGCGATCATTTGGCTGTCCGACATGGCCGATTTTGGCGAGATGAACGACGTTTGGGATAACTGGGTTCCGGCCGGTTTCGCCCCGGCTCGCGCTTGCGGCGAGGCAAAGCTCGCTCGGCCGGATCTGAAAGTCGAGATAATCATCACCGCTGCGTGTAGTGCATGACGGCAAGCGGCTTGGAATAGGCACATACTATTCACTTCGAGATTAATAAGCTGACGTGTCTAGAATGAACCTAATTTGAACCTGGCTACGTCTTTAATGGCAGGAAAGCCAACCGCGGACCTACTGATCACAATCCAACTGATTGAATGTCCACTCTTTCAATTCGTGCGGTTAATATCACGGTTGCAGCGAATGACTGCTTCCCGCCCATTCTGTTAAAAAAGCAACCTGTTGCTGGCGCAGAATGCGATGATCTGAACACGGCGCAAACGCCTTTCTGATCAAGCTTTTCGTGTTTGCTGCGGTGCGGGAAGGCTTTGGTCGAGATATTGTTACCGGGCGGCGACCGTTTCAAAAGTGCACTTCATCGGGAAATGGGCAGTTGTATCCGCGCTTCGATGGGGACGACAAGAGGAAACCACCGAAGCGGTCGCATCTGTACTCCGGCAGCATTTCTGATTTCGCTGATAATGTGGCACTCAGAAAGAGGTATCTTGATCTTCATGATGTGCGCTAGAGAAACTAGACAACCCAAGAAAAAAATTGACGTAGCGCGTTTATGGGAGGATCCAACCACCGCTACGCGGCGGCGCCAGAACGCATCCCCTTTATCATGCGTGGGGAAACCTAGGACTTCGATATTCTAGGGATCTGGCGAACGGGCTTGAGCGAGGCGCTGAGCCATTCCTCGCCCACTTGCGTGATCGGGCCCATTGTTTGCGATTCAAACCCATCAAACAGATCCAGCTGTTGCTGGTCTCCATTTTTTTAAACCCGAACTGTCCCTTCGACTCACTCTCTGGCCAACCACAACAGAACCAATAACTATGGCTGCTCCTATAGACTGAGTGAGGCTATACGACTGCGTCACTGGTGCGAAGGGGCGACACGCCTGTGTTGCTGGTGTTGATTTCCGGGCGGTTGCCAGAAAACAATCAGCGCTCTATTTTCGACGAGGCTAGGAGGAAGGCGCGATGGCAAAACCTGAGAATCCGCATACATCGGAAAATGTTCCAAGCTGGTCAAACGATGAAAACTCAGATCGCCCCGCCAAAAACAGAGCTAAACCAGTTAACGACGCTGCTAGTGAACCAACTCGGCAAGAAAGACTTAGGGCGATTGCAGAAGATGCGGAAAGGCGCCTCAAGGGTTCAATGAAGTTGCTCTCTTGAAGTCGGCATCTGAAATGCCAAAGGGATTGCGACACACACATTCGAAGCGCAACCTTCTTTACGCTCCGCGGAAAGTTGCCGGCTTCCCAATGAGCATTTAGAAGCAATGGAGCATAAAAACGTTCAGGTAAGCATAAACGCAAATCGGGTGCCGCCCCTGAGCACTCCTCCCTACGATCACCTGTTCTCTCTATGCACTCCGGGTCTCTACATACCTCTCTGCGCATCGGCACCTCTTAAACTTGGTTGTCGCTCTCGAGGGCGCTGTTGCGTGTTGGTGCTCTCTTTGGTGATTGTAATCTACGTGCGTCTATTTCCTGTCTATGAGCAATTGTCGGTTTCTTCTCTCCAGAGTAGCTCAATACATTGCCTGGCTTGGACCTGCGTGTTTGCTCTCTATGTGCTTCTCTCTCAGGAGCGCTGTGCTCTGGCCTGAGCTACGTCCTTGTCTGTTTGTGTGCCAAATGTCGTCTGACCTGTGTTTCGTCGCTGTGTGCGCTTTTCTGGCCTGTGTTGGGATGTGTTGTCTTCAGAGAGCCATATATTATTGGGTTTCGCTGGTTCAAAGGTTTACATTTTTGTCGAAAAACCCTGATTTCGGCCCGGATCTGTCAACTTAGTGTAAACCTTTTGGCCCGAAATCGGTTCTTTTGAGAGGTATAAGGTTTACATTCCGTCGATCCCGGCCGGCGCGATGTAAACCTTTGTCAACCTTATGCAACCTTTTGACGTTGTCGCGGGATCCGGCGAGGTAGGACGAACCAGCCATTCCTCACCGCAGGGCCTATGCCGACTACTTCTTAGCTCTGCGAGCTGCGCAGAGGTGACGTAGAAGCTGCACCCGCCGCAACGTAGGCTCAGGATCGCTTCCGTTGCTTACATCGCGGAGGAACCGCAACCAGGCGCGCTCATTCAACGTCAGGTCGTCTTTCCATTCACACATGGCAGCTATCTCCCGAAAATGGCCTTGATCGCCGTCTCTGACCGACTGGTCAGCCGAGGATCTGTGTTGTTGGAGGCCTTACGAATTGCTTTCAGCCACCCAGTTTCATTCGACGTAACAGGTTCTCCGAACACCTCGACAACTGCCTCGGCTGCAGTCAGGCCGATCGACTGCTCAATTGCGAGGCGCATAAGGTAGGCAGCGTCGCATTCCAAAGCTTTCGCCAAAGCCGGGACGCGATCCAATGCCACCTTTGAACTACCCTGCTTGATCATCGTGATCATGTTCGGGTTGACGTATCCCACCTGCGCCGCGATCTCGGCTTGGCTCTTGGTAGGTTTCAATTCGAGCACCCTCCGTTCGACATACGTCGCCATCCGGGTGTCTCCATACGGTTTATTTGTCATCGCTATCCTCTCAGAAGTGATGCAGCACGAGCTGCATGTCTTTGATATAGCGACGGTGAGAATGGGAAATTGCGGAGGGAAAAAATCAATCAACTAAAATGTTTAACCGATAGGCAACAACTCATTCTAACTGAGTCCATCTATCCGGGCGGAAAAACAGAAGTCTTTTTTACTGTTCCATAGACAAAGCTGGTATCGATCGAGGCTATCCCGCCGATCGGGTGAATTCGGTGACGAATAAATTCCTCATAGGCCTCGAGATCCGATACCAAAACCCGCAATTGATAGTCCATTGCCCCGGTCAGCACGTGGCATTCAAGAACTTCATCGATCATCCGAACGCGTTTCTCGAAGTTCAGAACGTCCGTTTCGTTGTGTCGCTCCAATCTGATACGCACGAAGACAGTAATGGCCATCCCATACGCGGCAGCGTCAACGTCGGCGCTGTATCCCTTTATCACTCCGTTGGCTTCTAGGTTTTTGACCCGGCGCAAACACGGTGAGGGAGACAAGTTCACCTCGTCGGCAAGATCCTGGTTCGTCATGCGCCCGTCCCGCTGCAGCGCCCGAATGATCTGCCTGTCCTTTGCGTCCATTTTACCCCCATTCTTAGCAGAAAATGCCAATTTTTCCACTCAAGTTGGTATATTTCGCAACCATTCACCCAAAGTAAAGGCGCAATCTAGCCATAACATGAATCAGGAGCTTGTAATGACTCGTTCAACCGGATTTGCCACGCGCGCCATTCACCACGCTTATAACCCTCTGGAAAATGACGGTGCGCTGACACCACCGCTGCATTTGACGTCCACGTTTACCTTTGAAACCGCAGAGGCTGGTGGAGAGATGTTCGCCGGCGAGCGTGAAGGTCATATCTACAGCCGTATTTCAAACCCCACATGCGACCTTCTTGAACAACGCATTGCCGGGCTTGAGGGGGCCGAGGCTGGGCTAGCTCTCTCAAGCGGCATGGGGGCGATCACGGCAGTGCTTTGGACCCTGCTGTCGCCAGGTGACGAAGTCATCGTGGACAAAACGCTCTATGGCTGCACCTTCGCCTTTATGCGTCATGGTTTGGCGAAATGGGGTGTCACGATCACACATGTCGACATGACAGACCCTGAGAACTTGAAAGCAGCCGTTTCTGACAAAACCCGCGTCGTCTATTTCGAAACTCCGGCTAATCCGAACATGCGCTTGGTGGACATCGCCGCCAGCGCCGAAATTGCGCACTCGGTCGGTGCAACGGTCGTCGTCGACAATACGTATGCCAGCCCGTATCTGACTCGCCCGATCGAACACGGAGCAGATATCGTTCTGCACTCCGCCACCAAATACCTGGGTGGGCATGGCGATGTGGTTGCCGGTCTGGTTGTCGGGTCCGCCGAACAGATTGCTGAGATCCGCCTTGTTGGGATGAAGGACATGACCGGCGCGGTAATGGCCCCTTTCAACGCGATGCTGATCCTGCGTGGTCTGAAGACACTGAACCTGCGTCTGGATCGCCACTGTGCGTCCGCCAAGGTCGTCGCGGACTTCCTCGAAGCACATCCCGCTGTCGGTGAGGTCTATTTCCCCGGACTTGAGAGTTTTGCCCAGCACTATGTCGCTCAGCGCCAGATGTCCCAACCCGGTGCCATGATAGCGTTTGAGATCAAGTCGGGCCTGTCAGGTGGGATTGAGTTCATGAACCGCCTGAACATGATTCAACGCGCAGTGTCCTTGGGCGACGCGGAAACACTGATCCAGCACCCCGCATCCATGACGCATTCGACGTATACCCCGGAAGAGCGTTCCGAGCATGGGATCAGCGATGGCCTGATCCGCCTGTCCGTCGGGCTGGAGGATGTCGAGGACATCCTTGCAGACCTAGAGCAAGCTTTGCCCTACCCTGCTCGCAGCGCCGCCTAAACCCGGAGACCAACATGCACATCGATCCCACCCAACTGAAGATCGTCGAACAGCGCCTGTTGTGGTTGTCTCATTGGATGATCCACCATGCCAACCATGTCCGACCAAAGGTGGATGGGATCAAAATCGGTGGCCATCAGGCTTCGTCTGCTTCGATGGTATCGATCATGACCGCGCTCTACTTCTCAGCCTTACGCCCTGAGGACCGGGTTGCAGTAAAACCGCATGCGTCGCCGGTGTTTCATGCGCTGCAGTATCTCATGGGAAATCAGACCCGCGAGAAGATGGAGAATTTCCGCGGATTTGGGGGTGTGCAAAGTTATCCCAGCCGGACGAAGGATATTGACGATGTTGATTTCTCGACCGGGTCTGTAGGTTTAGGTGTCGCGATCACCTCGTTTGCCTCGATTATTCAGGACTACATCAAGGCCAAAAGCTGGGGTTCAGACGCGCCAATGGGTCGTATGGTAGCCTTGGTAGGCGATGCCGAACTGGATGAAGGCAACGTCTATGAGGCATTACAAGAAGGCTGGAAAAACGACCTACGAAACACGTGGTGGATCATCGATTACAACCGACAGTCGCTGGACGGTATCGTCCGGGAAGGACTGTTTGAACGGATCGAGAAAATCTTCGATGCTTTCAGCTGGGATGTCGTTCGTGTGAAATACGGCGTCTTGCAACGCGCTGCCTTCGACGAGCCCGGCGGAGACCGCCTGCGTGATTGGATCGACGCTTGCCCCAACCAGGATTACTCCGCTTTGACTTTCATGGGTGGTGCGAATTGGCGACAGCGTCTCATGGACGATCTGGGGGATCAGGGGGATGTGACCGCCCTGATCGAACGGCGCACGGATGCAGAGCTCGCTGCCCTTATGGAGAACCTTGGCGGCAACTGCGTCGAGACCATGGCCCAGACATTTGCCGCCATCGATCATGATCGCCCAACGTGCTTCCTGGCCTACACCGTCAAAGGATGGGGCACCCCCATTGCAGGCCACAAGGACAATCACGGCGGGCTGATGAACAATAGCCAGTTTGCCGCGTGGCAGTCGCATATGGGTGTGCCAGAAGGCGAAGAATGGGAGCCATTTGCGACTGTGCAGGACCCAGAGAAGCTCAGGGATTTTCTTGTAAATACGCCTTTCTTTGCCAAAGGTCCGCGCCGCTATTTTGATGACAAGTTGGATGTGGCTCCAATCGGGATCGACACCAGTCGCGAAATCTCGACCCAGATGGCGTTTGGCAAGATCCTTGACGATCTATCAAAAGGCGATAGCCAATTAGCCGAGCGCATAATAACGACCTCCCCAGATGTGACAGGCACGACAAGCCTTGGTCCTTGGGTGAACAGGCGCAAGCTGTTTGCCCGATCCGAACAATCCGACGCCTTCATTGAGCACCGGATCCCATCAACCGCAAAATGGGAATTCACGCCGGAAGGGCAGCATATCGAGCTTGGTATCGCCGAAATGAATCTCATGTTGCTTCTGGGAGCGGCCGGTCTGTCGCATTCCCTGTTCGGTAAGCGGCTGATCCCAATTGGCACCGTCTATGATCCATTCGTCAGCCGCGGTCTCGATGCGCTAAACTACGCCTGTTATCAGGACGCGCGCTTCATGCTGGTTGGCACACCATCGGGCGTCACACTCGCACCCGAAGGTGGAGCACACCAATCCGTTGGAACACCGCTCATCGGGATGAGCCAAGACGGGCTGGCCGCTTTTGAACCCGCCTTTGCCGACGAGCTGGCCGTGATTATGGAATGGGTCTTCGACTACCTGCAGCGCGATGGTGAAGGGCAGCCCGACGAGCGCACGTGGCTGCGCGATGAAACCGGAGGGTCTGTCTACCTGCGCCTGACCACCAACCCGATTGAACAGCCTGGAATGCGTGTCGACGATGAGTTCCGCCAAGGCGCCATCGATGGGGCCTATTGGCTACGAAAACCCGGGCCCAATTGCGAAGTTGTAATTGCCTATCAAGGAGCAGTAGCGCCGGAGGCAATCAAGGCTGCCGGTATGATTGGTGAAGGCCGTCGCGACATAGGTGTATTGGCCGTGACATCCGCAGATCGCCTGAATGCTGGATGGACCGCCGCTCAACGAGCGCGTTCGCGCGGCAATCGAGCGGCACGCTCTCACATCGAAACCCTGATGTCCGACCTTCCGTCACACTGCAAGCTCGTCACCGTTATCGATGGTCATCCTGCAACTCTATCCTGGCTCGGGGCAGTGCTTGGACATCAGACTATCCCAATGGGTGTCGAGCATTTTGGTCAGACCGGAACAATCGGCGATCTATATCGCCACCACAGCATTGACGCAGACGCTATCCTAGAGAAAGTGAATGGCCTGACTCATGGCAAAGCTCTTCACCGTGCATAAGTGGGTTGGATCTGGGCAATAATGTAGAGAACAAACTAGCACTGAACATAGACCACGATAACTAGCGGACCATGTAGACAGTGCTCTGAGGTTCAATGAACCTGCCGAACCTGAACTTGGCTGGTTTGATTGGAGATGACGCCAAAGAAACAGGGCTCCTTTGACGAAAAATCAATGACTTGGCTCTCTGCACCGGTCTTCGGGAGGCAGGGGTCGGAGGTTCGAATCCTCTCACTCCGACGAATAAAATCAAGTATCAAACGCAGAGATATTTTGCCTATTGGCACACCTCCCTTTTTGAAAACCTTCAAACCCAGAAAGGCGTGGAAGAATCCGAATATACTGTTGCGCCAGTTCGCCAATCGGCCGGTGTCATAGGTATTACGTACGGCGATGGTCTCTGAGATCAACTCGAAAAAATAACGATCCTCTCCCAAACTAAGTACAAGGGCTTCGCCTGTAGTATCCCAATAGTGGCCACCGCCAGCATCGCTGGAGATAGGCGAGTAGGAATAGCGCTCGCGCTGAACCACACTAGCGGTTTGTTAGCCCTGCGGCATTTCAACGGTCAAATGTTAGGCAATAGTTCACCCTAACGACCGGAACGACTCAGAAGAAAAGCAGGGCGAGAAGAGCGGCAGCTAAATGAAAACGTTTCCTGCAGGCACCTTTGAGATGAGCAATCCGTCAAGCTGGCTCCGGCGAACGGGACCGGTTTGAAAATTAGAAGCTGTTTTGTCTTGGAAAGCAGACAGGAATGGATGCCTTTCAAAACTCCTGCGACGATACTTATTTTGAGTGATTCCCAGACTAAATAGGGCCGGGGAAAGATCATGCGTCTTCAAAAACCTTTGACTCGGCAGAAGAGGCATCCACTTGCTACGCCTCCATCTTCTCCAGAGTCTCCTTGGGATGTGTTGCACACATTTGGTTCCGAATAGACGAGAGTGCGGGTTGATCACGCCGCTTTGAACCGTTGGGTAACAAATTATTCGCCTTTTGTTTTTGACCGCGCCCAAGCCAGAAAACACCAGACACTGAAGTCTTGGCGGATGGACGAAACATACGTTTGAGTTCGCAGCAAATAGATGTGCCTCTTTCGGGCTTTATACAAGATCCTGAAGCTGCTTGCTTGTCTTGTCAAAGCACAAACTGTCAGGTCAAAATACCTAAAAACCTCGCGAAACAGGATCACAGGTTTTTTAAGCGACGCGTGACGCACATGCGCGGCTTCAAGGCGTTCCGATCTGCGGCGGCAGCACAGGATGGCATCGAAGTCGCCAACATGAACAGGAAGCATCAGTTCCCCTGCACAGAGGTGGCCGAGATAAGCAGTTCTCGCACCTCGTGAGATGAATTCGTCACAAGAACGATGACGGATTCTCCCGCAAGAAGTTTGCTAAACATCCGTTGACTGCA
This sequence comes from Ruegeria sp. SCP11, assembly GCF_040329455.1. Classification (NCBI taxonomy): domain Bacteria; kingdom Pseudomonadati; phylum Pseudomonadota; class Alphaproteobacteria; order Rhodobacterales; family Roseobacteraceae; genus Ruegeria; species Ruegeria sp. SCP11. The sequence goes on from NZ_JBDZYG010000003.1 coordinate 153,636, forward strand.
CACCTGTTTCACCTGCCTGACCACGAGATTACGCCCGTATAATTTCGTGAGCGCCGTACCGCCGCCATGGACACGTGACGCAATAACGCTCGACTGAGAGCAACGTGTACATGGAATACGGGCCCAGGATTCTGGTCGCTTGGTTAACTTCATAGTGTCACGCAACCGTGCAAATTGAAGTGGTCGGGCGAGACCAACTCAGGGATGTAGACAAACATCCCCGTCTAGCCCCGCATGTTCGCTCCATTGGCGTCATAAAGAGGACCACCCAACACTTCGGCCTCGTAGAACTCACCCAGGATTTCCACCTGTAGTTTTGTTTCCGGCGCGGCGCATTCGGTGGCGACATAGCCCATCGCCATCGACTTGCCGACGCGGTGGCCGTAGCCGCCCGAGGAGACGTAGCCAACGGCTTCGCCGTCTTTCAGGATCGCCTCGTCGTTGGAAACGTCAATGCCGTCCACGTCGATGGTCATGGTGACCAGCTTGCGGGCGACACCTTCTTCCTTGAATTTCAGCGTGGCTTCCTTGCCCACAAAGTCCTTCTTCCAGTTGATGAAGACATCCATCCCGGATTCGACTGCATTGAAGTCTGGGCGGAAATCGGTGGTCCAGACACCCCAGCCTTTTTCAAGGCGCAGTGACATCAGTGCACGCGCGCCGTACCAGCGATAGCCCAGATCGGCCCCGGCCTCTTCGATCGCCTCGGCCAGACGCAGCAAGTATTGCGGGCGGCAGTAAATCTCAAAGCCCAACTCGCCTGAGAACGAGATGCGGTTTAGGATCACCGGCACGCCGCCGACGAAGGACTGGCGCAGATCGCGGAACTTCAGCGCATCGGCGCTGACATCGTCGCGGGTGATGCGGGCCAGCAGCTCACGCGATTTCGGCCCCGAAAGGGCGATGCCATGCCAGTCGTCTGAGACGTTGGCATAAGTCACATCCGCAGGCAGGTCCTTTTCGAACCAGCGGCGGTGCGCATCCTGCATCGCGCCCGAGCCGAACAGCATGAAGTGGTCATCGCCTAAGCACGCAACGGTCAGGTCACCATAGAGGCGGCCCTTTTCGGTCAGCATCGGCGTCAGCGCCAGACGGCCAGGTTTCGGGACGTATCCGGCCAGCGTCTTGTTGAGGTATTCACGCGCGCCCGCACCTTTGAATTCGTGCTTGGCAAAGTTGGCGATCTCGATGCCACCGACCGCCTCTTGCACGGCCTTGACCTCTCGGGCCACGTAGTCGTGTGAGCGGTTGCGCTCGAAGGTCGGCGTTTCATGCGCGTCTTCGGCGTTGTCGGCGAACCATAGAGCGTTTTCCAGCCCAAAACCCTGCCCCATCAGCGCACCCATTTCGACCAGACGATCATAAAGCGCTGTGGTTTTCTGCATCCGGCCCTTGGGCAGGGTTTCGTTCGGGAAAGTCATTACGAAGCGACGCTCGTAGTTTTCCGAGGACTTGATAGTGCCCCAGTCCGGCGTCGCGAACTCTCCAAACCGCGCCACGTCCATCGCCCAGACGTCGATCGAGGGCTCTCCGTCGATCATCCATTCGGCCATGGTCAGGCCTACTCCGCCGCCCTGGCAGAAGCCCGCCATGACACCCACGGCGACCCAGTAGTTTTTCATGCCCGGAACCGGACCGATCATCGGGTTTCCATCGGGGCCAAAGGTGAACGGCCCGTTGATCATATCTTTGATCCCTGCCTCACCAATTGTCGGGATACGCTCGAACGACATTTCCAGACGGTCAGCGATGCGGTCGAGATCGGGTTGCAGCAACTCATGCCCGAAATCCCAAGGCGTGCCGTCCACTTTCCACGGGGTCGACTTGGGCTCATAGGTGCCCAGCAGCATGCCCTGACGCTCCTGACGGAAATAAATGTTGGCCTCATAGTCGATTCCGGCAGGCAGGCGACCCGCTTCGCCCATGCTCTCCATACGTTCAGCAATCAGCGGGATTTTTTCGGTGATCAGATAGTGGTGCTCCATCGGTTGTACCGGCAGGTGGATGCCGGACATGTGGCCAACTTCACGTGCCCACAGGCCGCCGCAGTTCACCACCTGCTCGGCGTTGATCACGCCTTTGGGCGTGGTCAGATCCCAGCTGCCGTCAGGGCGCTGCTTCATGTCGGTCACGCCGCAATGGGTGAAGTATTGCGCGCCATGCACGCGGGCCGACTTGGCAAACGCATAGGTCGCGCCCGAGGGATCGAGGTCGCCGTCCTGCTCGTCCCAGAGGGCTGCGTAATAATGCTTCGGGTCGATCAGCGGGTGACGCTCGGCCAGTTCCTTGGGGCTGATGAACTCTTGATGCAGACCCATGTAGCGGGCTTTCGAGCGTTCACGCTTGAGGTAATCGTACCATTCTTTGGTCGAGGCCGCATAGAAACCGCCGGTGATGTGCAGGCCGACCGAGTGACCCGAGGTCTCTTCGATCTCTTTGTACAGATCAATGGTATAGCTCTGCAGGCGCGAGATGTTGGGGTCCGAGCTGATCGTGTGGATCTGACCGGCGGCGTGCCAGCTTGAACCCGAAGTCAGTTCATCACGCTCAAGCAGCACAACGTCTTTCCAGCCAAACTTGGCCAGGTGAAACAGGATCGAACAGCCAACAACGCCGCCACCGATGACAACAACCTTGGCGTGGGACGGGAGCTTTTTGCCAGACGTGCTTTCGTCTTTTTGAATCTCAGGCATGGGGTGTCCTTCTTAGTTCAGGGGCAACCGGCGGAAGCGGCCGGGCAGTGCAGGGTCATGGAAATGGTCCAACGGTCCGTTTTGGACCAGATGGTTGTGCCAATACGCAAGGGCGTCGCGATCCAGCGTCACGCCGAGGCCAGGGCCTTCGGGAACAGAGATCACGTTGTTTTTCTGACGGAAGGGCCCGCCTTCGATGACGTCGCCGATCTGCCAGCGAAACAGCGATTGCGATGGCTCGGAAATCCACGGCATGGCCGCAGACATGTGCAGGTATCCTGCCGTCGCGATCCCGGCATCGCCGGAATAGCACCAGAAGCCCACGCCCATCGCCTCACACGCGCCAATAAAGCGCACGGCGCGGGCAATCCCGCCCAGCACGGCAAAGTTGGTCACGATATAATCGGGCGCACCCAAGGCGACTGCCTTGCGAATATCCGGCACATGGGTCGAGATCGGGATGGTGAAATGTCGCCGCAGTTCGGCCATCTCTTCGTACGTGGCAACCGGGTCTTCGTAGTTTCGGATGTTATAAGGCTCGATCTCGCGGAAGACGCGCATAGCGGTAGGCAAGCTCCACTGCATGTTGCTGTCCAGACGGATCATCGCCTCACGCCCCAGACCTTCGCGCAGAGCTTTGACAGTATCGATCTCAAGCTCGGGGTTGCCAAGGATCAGCTTGCCTTCGAACATAGTGCTTCCATGCTCTTCGCGCATGCGGATACAGTATTCGGCCACGGCCTCGGGGCTCATCTCGCCGCCTTCGCGGAACCCGAAATATTCGGTGAATGGGATTTCCTTGCGCACCGCACCACCCAGCAGACGGTACAGAGGTTCATTCGCAACCTTGCCGCGCAGGTCCCACAGGGCAATCTCGATCGCACCAAAGGCTTTAACCACCGAACTGTCGTCGGTGTTCTGAACAATCTGCCACGGCGGGACGCACAAGCTCTCACAGCCCGCAACATCCAGCGGATCAGCACCAATTAAACGCTCACCCATCGCGCGGATCGAGTCCACAACATCAACCGACGGCGCCTCACCCAGCCCGACAAGTCCTTGATCGGTCTCGATCTCGATAATGGTTTTCGAGGTGCCCGGGTAATGCCCACCGGTCCACCACATCGGCTTTTCCAGCGGGATATTGACCGGGGTTGCCCGAAGACCGGTGATCTTAATACCAGGCATCGGGAATCTCCTCCTTGCGGCGGGCGACATAGGCGGCCAGCTCTTCCTTCTTGGCTTCATCCATCGCGGGCGGTTGATATTCGTTCAACATCTGGTTCCAGCGCTCATAAGCACGGCGGCGCATGTCCTTGGACCCACCCTCTTCCCAGCTTTCGACGTTCTCGCTGTCGCTGAGTTTCGGCTCATAGAATGCAGTTTGATAATTGCGCATGGTGTGGGCGCTGCCCAAGAAGTGGCCACCGGCCTCAACCTCTCCGTAGGCGTCGCGGGCTAAGGCCTCTTCGCTAGTGTCTAGACCCTGGCTCAGAACCTTTTGGTAGGATCCCAGACGATCGGCATCCATGATCAGCTTTTCAAAGCCGGTGCAGAGGCCACCTTCGAGCCAACCGGCTGAATGCAGCACAAAATTCGCCCCCGCAAGCATGGTTGAATGCATTGAATCCGCGGATTCATAAGCCGCCTGCGCGTCTTCGATCTTGGACGCGGTCAGCGAACCACCGCAACGCAACGGCAAACCGGCACGGCGGGCAAGCTGACCGATGGCATAGTTCGACATGACCGGTTCGGGCATGCCAAAGGTCGGCGCACCGGATTTCAGCGACATCGAAGACAGGAAGTTACCCAGAACGAACGGCGCACCGGGGCGCAGCAGTTGAACGTAGGCACAGACCATCATCGCCTCGGCCATGGCTTGGGCGACACTGGCTGCGGTGCTGACCGGACCCATGGCACCGGACAGGATGAATGGCACCACGATCAGGCCCTGCCCGCGTGCCGAATAGACGCGTGCCGACTCGGTGACCACCCGGTCCACCAGCAGTGGCGAGTTCGTGTTCACGTTGCCCATGATCACGCAATTGTCGTTCATGAAATCCGCACCAAAGACGATCTCGGCCATCTCGACGCTGTCCTGCGCGCGGCTCATCTCGGTAATCGCGCCCAGATGCGGTTTATCGCTAAGGGTCATATGCGCGAACATCATGTCCAGATGGCGTTTGCTGACCGGAACGTCACAGGGTTCGCAGGTGACAAAGCCGCCATGATGCAGGTTCGGATGCATATAAGTCAGCTTGACCAGTTTCTCGAATGACTCGATGTCGCCATAGCGTCGCCCGCCTTCCAGGTCGCGCACAAAAGGCGCGCCGTAGACCGGGGCAAAGACCTGATTGCCATCCCCGATCACCACCGAACGATCAGGGTTGCGCGCGACCTGTTTGAAGCTTTTGGGTGCCTTCGAACACAAATCGCGTATCCAATTAGCATCAGCGCGAACAATGTCGCCTTCAACTCGAGCGCCTTCACGGCGCCACAAGTCCAGTGCTTCGGGGTCGTCACGGAAGGCGATCCCTACATCCTCGAAAATCCAGTCGACCTGCGCCTCGAGGCGGGTCAAATCCTCTTCGTTCAGAACATCAAAATAGGCCAAGCTGCGCTGGATATAAGGGGATGCCGGAACCGAACCCTTTTCGGGACTGCGGGAACGAGATTGACGTGTGCGCCGAGCCATTTTGAGTCACTCCAATATTTCGCGTGATACTAGCCCTATGAAAAAGCGTTGTGACGCTTGAAAAATTGAATGCTTAGCATAAACACAGGTTATGCAAGATCTTTGGAAACAACTGGGCTCACCCCGTCATCTGGTCGTCTTCGAAGCCGCGGCGCGCCTACAGTCCTTTACGCGAGCGGCACAGGAGCTCAACGTACAGCAACCGGCGGTTAGTGCTTCGATCAAGCAACTGGAAACATCGCTTGGCGTGGTTCTCTTTCGGCGCAGCCATCGCCGCATCACTTTGACAAATGCGGGAAACCGTCTGTTTGCCGACGTTACCCGCGCATTTGAGATGCTGTCACATTCCGCCGCCTCGATCCGGCAGTTTGCCAGCAATGATCACGTCACGCTGAGCGCCTCTTCGGCGTTCAACAATTACTGGCTGATGCCCCGCATCGCGTCTTTTCAGCAAAATCACCCTGATATTGACCTGCGCCTGCAGTCCAGCGACCGCGAACCGGACCTGACTGTTGAAACCATCAGCCTTGCGGTACGGCTCGGCGATGGTAACTGGTCCGATTGCGAGGCAAAGTTGATTTCTGACGAGGTGATTTATCCCGTCGCTGCACCCCGCGTCATGGCTGCGGCAGTGAACCTGCGCAGTGTGCCGGGCCTGCTGAACCAACGTCTTATTCATCTGGAAGAACCCATCCGCGAGCGCCCTTCGTGGGATCAATGGTTCCGCGAGTTCGGCATCACCGAAGTCACGCCCCGCAGTGGTCTGCGCCTAAACGATTATGCCTTGGTTCTGCAGGCGGCAATGGCGGGTGAGGGCTTTGCCTTCGGCTGGCACCACATTGTCGATCCGTTGATTCAGCAGGGTTTGCTGGCCGCGCGGCCCGAATGGACTTGGAGAACCGGAAAGGGATTCTATCTGGTCTGGTCTAAAACTCGCCCTCTGACACCAGAGGCCGAGATTGTTCGCGATTGGATTCTCTCCGCTCGGATCGTCGAGTGAAACTGCTATCCGGCATCCGCAAGGCACTCATCCGCAAATGGCTGCGCAACCGCGGGCCAGAACGGTAGTTTTCGTTTGGTCAGTGCGAGGTCGCCAAACGCCGGCTGGGTTCCGCCGGGGCTGGCAACCTGAAGAATGTGATCCGAGATTTGGCTGAACGGGCCATAGAAATGGAACAGGGATTTCACCGCCACCACCGATTTTCCGGCCAGCCGGATACCGATCTGTTCGAAGGCTTCAGGGTGGTAAACCTGAACACGCAGATCGTTGACCAGAAGGTCTATCTCGCCTTCCAGGCGCAACCAGACAACGGTACCCATGGGTTCAAGACCGGTACCGAGATGCTGACCCAAGCCCGTTTCGATATTCATGACCCGTGCGGTCAAGTCGATTGGGTCCCCCGAAACCACCCCCGTTTTTCCACCAAGCCGAAGCGCCAACCTGCTGCCGATGCCCGCATCCTGACAAATGCGCACCACCCCGGGATCCCAGAACAGGCCGCTGGCAAAGTTCGTCATTCCGTGAGCCAGCATGGCTTGTAGTAAATGGGTGGCGTCGCCAGGGGCACCACCGCCGGAGTTGTCACCCATATCGGCAAGGACACACAGGCCGGACCGCGTGCCGACATGATCAAGCGCTTCAGGGATAGGGAGATATCGGGTGGTTACCTTTTCACGCAACTCAAAGAAACGCCGACCCAACTCCTCAGCCAGTTGTACGGCCAGTTGTGGTTGGTCATCCGTAATAACCAGCATTCGCGCTCCAACATCTTCGACATCTGCCCAGGGGAAACCATGACTCAATGAAACCGACAGCACGCCCGGTCTGTTCTGAACTGCGGCCATCTCGGACACAAACTCCTTCATCACTCCGGCTTTGGTCAGGTAGAGGTTCACCATACGGGTGTCATAAAATGCCATTTGTGGAGTGATCTCACCCGCATGTGAACGCCGTGCCAGCTCGAACAGCTCGACCGCACAGGCTGTTGCATCGTCATGCGGGTATTCCCTGAAATGCACGATCAGATCGCTGGCCTCCAGCATCTTCTCCGTCAGGTGAGAATGCAGGTCCAGCGAAACGCCAATCGTTGCGTCCGGGCACAGGGCGCGCGCGCGGGCCAGAATGTCGCCCTCGCAATCCTCGATTTGCTCGGCCACCATCGCGCCGTGAAGTTGCAGCAGAATGATATCCGCACCGCCACATTCTGCCAGATCAGAAAGAATCTCGTCGCTCAGCGCATCGTAACAACTGCGCGTGGTTGGCCCTGCGGGTTCGGCAATAGCGGTTAGGCTTTCGATGACCTGCCAACCCAATACGTTGGCTTTTTCGCGCCAGACGTGCAGCGCCTCGGTCATGAGGTTCGGCGGATCTTGGGTCGCTGTGCCATGGCGCAGGAAGTATTCCTCAAAACCCGACATTGCGGTCGGCATGGTGCAAAAGGTATTCGTCTCAGTCGACAAAGTTGCAATGAAGAGTTTCATAGAAGTCCCATCCCCGACACGTTAGAGGATGACTGCAAGAGCCATCCTCCTTTCTTCTGCGATGCTAACATATTAAAGCAGCTATTCCGCTTTCCACCAACGTTCCATAAAGCTGCTTCCATCCAGATCGAGATTCGAGCCGAATTTCTCGGGCGTGCCGACAGTTGGGCGCGTGGCGAAAACATAAGACGCAAACATCGGGATCGCGACACCGCCCTGATTGGCCACGATATCCTGCATCTCACCATACATCTGGCGACGCTTGTCGGTATCCAGTTCAGCCCGGGCCTCAACCAGAATCTTATCGAACTTCTCGTGCGACCAGAGAGATTCGTTCCAGGCGACACCGGATTGGAACGCCAGTGAGAACATAAGATCCTCGACCGGTCGTCCGGCCCAATAGCTGGCGCACCAAGGCTTTTTCGTCCAGACCTCGGACCAATAGCCATCATTTGGCTCACGTTTGACAGAAACGTTGATTCCACATTTCGCAGCCGAGTTCGATATCAGCGTCGCCGCGTCCACTGCGCCGGGGAAGGCGGCGTCAGATGACGAGAGTTCGACATCCAGCGAGTCCAACCCAGCCTGTTTCAGGAAGTACCTGGCCTTGTCCGGATCGAAAGTCTTTTGTTCCAACTCGGCATTGAAATACTTCTGACCGGACCCGATTGGATGGTCATTTCCGACCTCGCCGTAGCCCAGCAGAATCTTGTCGACCAGCTCCTGTCGATCGATACCCCATTTGATTGCCTGACGAATATTGTTGTCGTCAAACGGCGCGACATTGGTCAGCATCGGGAAGGAATAGTGCTGAGTACCTGTAACCGAATGCAGCGTGACGTTGGGGTCACGCGAGACAAATTTGGCCGTCTTGGGATCTACCTTGTCCGCAATGTCGACCGAACCCGCCGACAGCGCTGCCATACGTGCCGTTGTATCCAGCAGCACCAGAAGCTTCCACTCGTCGACATGCGCGACATCAGGATTCCAGTGATTTACGTGACGTATCAGATCCGCCGAGATGCCCGGCTGGAAATCCTTCAGCTGATAGGCCCCGCAGCCTATACCGGATTGCCAGTCAATGCTGTCACCCTCTGCCGGGAGAATGCCAAAACGGTAATCGCTGAGAATTGCCGGGAAATCCGCATTGCCGCCCTCAAGCTCAAAAACAATGGTTTGTGGCCCGTCTGCACGCAGTTCTTTTACGCCGGCCAGCAAAGGCGCCCCGGTCGAGGTTGACCCTTCGCCGCGGTGAAAATTGATCGAGGCAATCACGTCCTCGGCCGTCACCGTGCGGCCATTGTGAAACTCGACCCCGTCGCGCAACTCGAAGGTCCAGACCGATGCATCCGGCGACGCTTCCCAGGACTTCGCAAGCGATGGCTGCACGTTGCTGTCCGCGTCAATCGCGGTCAGGAAACCGTTCATGCCCAGGCTCAGCGGAATCAGGAAACCCGCTGAAATCTGCCCCGGATTGAGTTGCTCGGTTGTTCCGCCATGACCGATCCCGGCAATCATGCTGCCGCCCTTTTTGGGCGTCGCCGCGGTCGCCCGGTCCGCCAAAAGCGTCGCTGCACTGACGGTCATGCCGGTGGCCAGAACACCACGCATGAATTGACGGCGATCCACCTGACGCAATTGCAGGCGCTGTTCCATCCGCCGCACGTATTGAAACTTGTCCATTGTCTGACCTCCCCTGGGTGTCCTTCTGTTGCCCGCAAGATCACGCACCATTTCAGGCTTAACAATAACGCCACATTATGCTTTCTTTAGCGAGTTTATGCGACCAAAGGCTTAACCGCTTATGCACCAGGATTTAGCTGCAAACCTGCGCCACCTTTGTGCCGATTACCCGTCGGTGGCCGCCGTTTGCAGAGAGATTGGCATCAACCACCAGCAATTCGCCAAATACCTCAACGGCCGCAACATGCCCTCGCCCAACAACTTGCGTCGTATCAGCCGGTTCTTCGATGTGGCCGAGCATATCTTGCTGGGAGACCCCGCAGAGTTGCGTCGCCACACCACTCAGTTAGCGAAAACCGAGGCGGACCGACGGCGTGACCCCCTGATCGATGTGTTCCCAGGGGATCTGCAACGGCTGCGACCTTTTCTGGGATCTTATCAGGTGTTCTTTCGCGCCCCGAACGATCCGACCAAAGCCATCATCAACGTCGCCTTTTTGGATGAGCGGAACGGGACGGTCTACAGTAGGGTCGTCGAAGCGCTGAGCGAAGGGAAGTCATCGGCACGCCGTTGGACAAGATGTGATGGCAAAGCCGCATTCCGCGCAGGGCAGGTCTTTGTCGTCGATTCCGAGCGCGGCCCTGACGCGCCCCTAAGCCTGTACATTTTAAACAAGCCTCATCGCGACAAATCCAAGCTATTGTTCGGCACTATGTCTTATCTGGCTTCATTGTCTGGGCGAGCACCAACCTCTTCTCCTGTCGTTTGGAAAAGAGCTGAGAATTACCGCTCTGTTCGAGAGCTATTCTCGAAAAGCGGTATCGTCGATCTGCAAGGTACCAGAGTAGATCAGAAGATCCGCCAGCACCTCCTACGAGCGCTCGAATGAGCGCGTTTAACGTCGGGTGGAATGCAAAATCGCACTAAAATGGCTCTGTCGCCCCGATGTGACCCTTTCGGATCATCTGTGCAACTTCAAGCCCGTCCTATGTTACGGATGCGGATGCAATAGATTTGCAACCCAGCATCAATCGGATTCTCCGTTTGTTTAAACGATGATCTTGCTCACGGAAACTTGTTGGGAATATTCGCCTGACGATATCTGTGGAAACCGGGCAGCCGGTTTAGCTCAAATGCACGCGCAAAGAACTCGATCGCAACTTCACTTCAGGTGATGCGCCTTGTCGACAACCGGCGGTGCACTCCCGTGTTTGGTAGTGTCAAAATCTGCCACTGTTGATATTTATTACGGCACTAGTATGAGGACTTCACCTCAGACAGAGGGGGCGAATGTCTGCGACAGAGCCGTAAGCCTATGTATCGTTCCGCACGAATACTGAATTCGACATCAGGTGCAAAATCCCAAGCGATGCTTCGACTGTTTGGTAGGCCTTAAGGCCGACAACACGCGTTCAAACAGTCGCAGGCAGCACGTGGACCAGATCAAACGGGCCGAAGCGCCGACCTCCTCAACCAGTCTCAAACCAATCACCTGTTCAAATTTGCACAAAGCTCCATTCACCGGTTCCAGCAGGCAGACGAGGAACCATCTGCCATGCCTACACGACCGCTTGAATTCCGAATTGGCACGTTCATTTTCGAGCTTTTCGGCGGATTTCAGTTCGAGTTCGGCATGAATCGGCGCATACCCTTCAGCTTTTGGGTCGTTGATTGACGACCCAATACATTTCTTTAATCCACCAGTTCTCGCTTTTTTTGGCATTGCGGCATAGACTGAGAACGATCGCCCGGAAAGAGCAAAGTAGCCTCGCTATCAACAGTTACCAAAGGCCCTGCTCGTGAACACTGTAAACCGCATGATGCCGCCCCGCCATGAACTGCGTAAGGTGCGCAATCAAGGAATGACATTTCTGGCCCTTGCGTTCCTGTTCAGTGTCTTCGTCAACTTGTTGATGCTGACCGGGCCATTATTCATGCTGCAAGTCTATGACCGAGTGCTGAGTTCGCGGGCAGTTGAAACCCTGACCGCCCTGTTTTTGCTGGTCACGCTACTTTACGCATTGATGGCGATGCTGGACTATGCCCGTGGGCGCATCGTGGCTCGGTTTGGTGCCCGTTTCCAGTCGCAATTGGACGAGCGCGTGTTTGACGCAACACTGCGGCGGTCCCTGTTCCCGCAGGCTCGGTCCGCACCAGCAACTGGTTTGCGCGACTTGGAAGCAATACAAAATTTGTGTTCCTCACCGGTCTTACTGGCCGTCATGGACATTCCGTGGACACCGGTGTTTCTGGCAGCGATTTTTCTGTTCCACCCCATGCTTGGCTGGCTGGCAGTCGCGGGTGGAGCCCTGCTGATCCTGATCGCTCTGCTGAACCAAAGCTTGACGCATCGCAAGGTCGCATCAGCGCAACGGGCATCAGCCCAAGCCAATGCTTTTTCTGAACACGCCAGACAAGCTGCGGAAGTTGTGCGTTCCCAAGGAATGCAAGAAGACATCACCCATCGCTGGCAAAAGCAACGGACTAATGCTCTGAGCGAGACAATTGCCGCCAGTGATTGGACCGGCAGCTTTACTTCATTGACCAAGTCGCTGCGGTTGTTCCTGCAATCGGCGATGCTGGCTCTCGGCGCATGGCTGGTGCTTCGTAACGAGTTGACCCCTGGGGCGATGATTGCCGGGTCAATCTTGCTGGGTCGGGCGCTTGCGCCGGTTGAACAGGCTGTTGGCCAATGGGGAATGGTCCAACGCGCCCGAACGGCGTGGACATCGCTGAACCAATTTCTGGACGCTACGCCACCCGAAAACCCGCGCACTAAACTGCCTGTGCCCAAAGCGCAGCTGACGGCCAAGGGGCTGACCGTTATTCCGCCGGGCGCAGACAAACCAACGCTGCGCAACGTGACATTGCGCCTTGAGCCGGGCAAGGCCCTTGGTGTCATCGGTAAGAGTGGATCGGGAAAATCGACACTGGCCAAAGCGCTGTTGGGTTTGTGGCAACCAGCAGCCGGAGAAATCCGGCTGGCCGGCGCAACACTGGATCAATATGATCCGACCGACTTGGGCCAACATATCGGCTACCTGCCGCAAGAGGTCACCCTGTTCAATGGGACAGTGGCTGAAAACATTGCCCGTATGTCAGAACATCCCGACCCTGCGGCCGTTGTAGCGGCGGCAAAAAAAGCCAATGCGCATGAGTTGATCCTATCACTGAGCAAAGGCTACGACACGTTTCTGGAAGGCAATGACAGCCAGCTGTCTGGCGGCCAAAAGCAACGTATTGCCTTGGCTCGCGCGCTTTATGGCGACCCGGTTCTGCTGATTCTTGACGAACCAAACTCGGCTCTGGATGCCGAGGGGACCGAAGCGCTGAACGCGGCTGTTCGCGGGCTGAAGATGGCTGGCAAAGCGGCCATCATCATGACGCATCGCCCGCAAGCGATCTCGGAATGTGACGATCTGGCCGTGGTCGAAAAAGGACAGGTGGTGAAAACCGGAAGCCGAGATGAGGTGTTGGGCGCAATGGTTCAGAACGCCAGTGCAATCAAACGTGGCCTCAGTCAGGTGAAAAAAGATGCAGGATAAAGCGGATAAAAACACACGCCCGGTATGGCACATCACGATACCGGCATTCGTAGGCTTTCTGGCGCTGGCAATACTGGTCGGCGGGCTGGGTGTTTGGGCAGTTCAGACGCGATTGGCCGGAGCCATAATCTCGCAAGGTAACATCGAGGTCCAAAGCAATCGGCAAGTGATCGAACACCCCGATGGTGGTGTCGTTGGTGAGATTTTCGTCCGCGACGGCGATGCCGTATCTGATGGGGACTTGCTCGTGCGTCTGGACGATACCTTCCTGTCGTCGGAAAAGACCATCGTTGAATCTCAGCTTTTTGAATTGATGGCCCGCAAGATCCGACTTGAGGCCGAGCGTGACGGCGCTGATGTGGAAACGTTGGCACCCCAATTGGCCGCGCTTCGAGAGCAGGAAAACGTCGATCCCGAGCTGATCGCGGGCCAACAACGCCTGTTTGAAGCACGCCTGGAGACCTTGAACCAGAAAATTGAACAGTTGGGAAAACAACGCAACCAGATTGAGAGCGAAATTAAAGGCACCGATGCCCAGCTGGTATCTTATCGCCGTCAGGTCGATCTGATTCAGGATGAGTTGAAAGATCAGCAAAGCCTGTTTGACCGAGGCCTCGCCGCGGCCAGCCGCGTTTCTGCCCTGCAACGGGAAGAGGCCGACTTGACCGGCCAGATCGGACAGTTAGAGTCCACTGTTGCGCGCCTAACCGGCCAGATTGCCGCCACTGAAATCGAAATTGTCGAGCTTGCCGCCACACGGCGCGAGCAGGCAATCACCGAATTGCGGGATGTGCAGACACAAATTTCAGAACTGGCCGAACGTCGCTTGTCGCTGGATGTACGGCTTTCGCGACTGGATATTCGCGCGCCCGTAGCCGGAACGATTTACGGCAGTCAGGTCTTCGCGCTGCAATCAGTAATTCAGCCAGCAGAACCGATGATGTATATCGTGCCTCAGGACACACCCCTGTTGGTAGCGGCACGCGTGGACGCGATCCACGTGGATCAGTTGCATATCGGACAGCCCGTTTCCTTGCGCTTCCCCGCTTTCAACCAACGGGAAACGCCCGAAATTGAAGGCCGGGTCATCACTGTCTCGGCGGATACCTTCACTGACGAGGCCAGCGGGCAAACATTCTATCGTGCCGAGGTTATACCTGAAGAAAACCAGATCGAACGGCTGAACGGACAGCCCCTTTTGCCGGGCATGCCCGTGGAAACCATGATCAAGACTGACGAAAGAACTCCGTTGTCTTATCTGGTGAAGCCGTTGACCGATTACTTCAACAGGGCCTTCCGCGAATAGCCAGAGCGCCCGTTCTAGACCGGCTCCAAATTGCCAAGCAGGATCGACGTCATGTCAGTGGTGATGACGTTGTCCAGCGCCGTGACGTCAACGCCAGTCTCATAATTGACGTTTGCACTGGTGATGCCTGACAGGTCGGCGTCATCGTCCAGGAAAACCCATTCCGCATCATGCGCCGAGGGCAACCCGACGGCCACTTGTAGAATCACCAACGCGTCAAACGCAGTGACGGTTCCGTCCTGTGTAATATCTGCCGCAATCAGATTTTCGGGTGCCGCTGGTCCCCAGGTTGGGTCCAATCCGACCGAGATACGAAGAACCTGCAACGCATCCAGCGCAGTGATTTCCGAGCTGGCCGTGGAATATGTTTTGACGATGTCCAATTCGCCCGTAAACGACCCCGACGGCAAGCCCAGATCGAACCGCCCTTCATCATCTGCGCGCGCACTGATGGTGCCACCTCCATCCGGCGTGAACCGAATTTCTGCGTCGGACAATCCGGGATTGGCAGTCTCTGAGTTGACCATGATGTCGCCCTGAACCCCGTCTGAACTGGTTGGCTCCAGCACTCCGAAATCCTCAAAGTCGACGGGGATGTGATCGGGTCCGCCGAAACCTGCTCCGAACACATCTTCACTGGTCAACGGCCCACCGTTCTCGGAATTGATGACAATTACCTCATCACGGTATTCAATCTGTGCCCCTTGCGACGTGCCGATAAATGTCAGTTGTTCCGGCCAACGCAACAGTGGATAGTCGAACAAGTCCAACCTGTCAGTCCCGGCGACAAACCCATTTATTGTCGTCGTGTCACCGCCGTACTTCATGACAAAGATATCCGCTCCGGCCCCGCCGTGCATCGTAGTTGCACCAATACCGGCGATCAGAATGTCGTCACCGGCACCGCCCACAAGCGTAGATTCCAGCACATTTCCGCTGAGGATATCATCCTCTGCAGTTCCATTGACTGTACCGAATCCGTCTCGCACAACGCCCAAGTTTTCAATCGAAACCGTCAGTTGGGTCAGCCCCGCGTCCTGTTGCGAGGCGACCAGAATCTGCAATTCATCAGCAATACGCGCCACGCTCAGCGTTTCGACATTCCGCAGTCCGCTCGGTAGTGTGTCTTCGAAACTGTCCAAATGCACAAGCTGACCACCTGGGGTCAACTTGAACAGGGTTACACCGTCATCCCCGCCCCCGGCCACGACAAACACATGCCCGTCGGCCTCGACCACGGAAAGATCCTGCACCGTTTCAAACCGAGTATGCAGAGAATCCAAAACGTGGTCGGTCGGTATCAAACGCCCGTCAGCCACCAGCTCCATCACGCTTAACGAGTTGCTACCGGCCCCGGCCACAATAAACCATGACTGTCCATAGGCTTGAACGGCTTCAACCGCAGAAGGCGTCGCGATCCCCAGGGTTGCAAGCGCCTCGGAGTTATCCACGACACCCAGCGCACCAGTAGATTCATTGACAGTGTAAGTGTTTATAACCCCACTCGCTGCATTCACGGCGATAACATAGTGATGCGACCCGGATTGAACCACCTGCATCGAATCAGCCTCTGCTGTGACCGAGGTCGACGCGCTTAATGTTCCGTCGCCATTCAAGGTATAGCTGATGATTTGCCCGGTACCTTCATGCGCGATAGTGAGCACATCACCGATTTGAACAAGAGCAGAGATATCACCTCCGCCAACCAGAGTTCCGGTTTCCTGCAGAGGGCCCAAGGTTCCGTTTGGATTCAAGGCGTACCCAACCAGCTCCGTTGCCAAACGAACGTCGAGAACAAGCAAATCTTCCCCGGCCAGCGAGACCGGCGTACCGCTGCGACCGACCTGATGCGTGATCGTTCCGCCAAAATACTCGGTGTCCTGCAACTGCGGCAGAGCACCATCGACCAACTCCCAAACCGCAATTCCACCAGCAGGACCGGTCACGCTGTACAGATACGTGACGCCATTAAACGTTTTTAAAGCCGTATCGCCGATACCTGAATCGAGCGCTGCGCTCCCCGTTGCAACCACACCTTCGAACTGAAGCACCATATCCAATCACCCCACGCCACATCTGGCACCGACTAAAGGATGATCCGATGCCCAGTCTGAAACCAAAGCGGGAATGTGAAGAAACCGAGGAGTTCGGCTCCAGTTTAACTCAAATTTTTCTGGTCCGACCGCAGGAGCCACCGAAGGGAAAGAAAGATGAACCCAAACTGGATCCTTCAGGCTGATGCGGAAACCACATGTGAGGGCAAGATGACCAAAGAATCCAAAATCAATCCTGTTGATAACCAGCTTGATTTCGAACGTAAGCAAAACATCCGCCAGTGGATTGACAGCAAAATGCGCCGCTGGGTCGGACGCGGCCTCGCCGGTGGGCTCGGGTCAACTATTCTAGCTTTGCCAGCTTTGGCGCAGGCCACCATTGAAGAACTCTATGCGTTTCAGTTTGCGGAAACGATCCCCGGCGTCCGATCTGTCAAACTGTTGGACAATGGCGATGTTCTTTTGAAACTGGCTGACGGCCGCAAAATGATTGTCGCAGCTGAAAATGTGCAAGTGCTGGATAGCGGCGCCATCATGATCGCCGAAGGAGTCGTTTCCGAAATCGCTCAGTTCAGCCTAGCTGAAGTAGGCGGTGCCGCCGTCGCTGGAGGCCTCAGTGGAACCACGGCCGCTTTGGGGGGGCTTGGTCTGGCTGGGGCTGCAGCAGCGGCAGGCGGCGGCGGTGGTGGTGGTGGTGGGGATGACGAACCAGCACCCGCGCTCACGCCCAGCCACACCGTACTCAATCTGGCAGGTACACAGTCCGACGCACTTGGCAGCAACCGCCTGAACCTGACCGCACCAGACGGTACGGACACGGTCGAAGTTTCCATCGGCTCACTCACCAAAACCGTGACGCCCGCAGCCGACGGGAGTTGGGTCGTATCGCTTACCCCAGCCGAGGCCGCGGCGATTCCGCAAGGAGTTCAGAGAGTAACGTTCCAAAACCTCGACAGTGATGGGATGGAATTGTCGACCGAGACAGTCACATTTGATGTGGACACGATCCCGCCTACCCTAGCGATATCTGGGTTCTCGGACGGTGCGGTTATGAACGTGTCCGAACAGGCGACCGATCTGACCGTTACCGGGACAACCAATGCAGAAAACGGCCAAACGGTCACCGTCGCACTCAACGGGCAAAACTATACTGGGACCGTTGCAGGCGGACAATGGAGTGTCTCGGTCCCTGCCGAGGACCTAGCCGCCTTGCCGGATGGCACGACTATAGCAGTCACTGCTGACGTCACCGATCGGGCAGGCAACCCGGCATCGCAAGCGGATTCCAGCTTTGAAACGGATTTTACCGCCCCAACAATCTCGCTGGCCCCGGTCGCCGGTGGCTCTATTGAATTGATCGACGTGGCCACTGACCTCACTCTTACAGGGTCAACTTCAGCAGCAGATGGTCAGCCGATTACAGTTACTTTTGCCGGTCAAACCTATGCGGGCACGGCGTCTGGTGGGGTTTGGAGCGTGACAGTTCCAGTCGCCGATCTTGGTGGACTGTCAACAGGAGTTCCCATCGCCGTCACTGCCACGGTCAGCGATGCAGCGGGCAACGTCTCAGTTCCTGCCTCGGCATCAGTGTCTGTCGACTTGACCGGCCCCTCCGTTGCCATCTCTCCGTTATCCGTAGGTGCAGTATTGAATGCTGCAGAAGCAGGATCGGATCTGACGATCTCTGGCACGACCAGCAATGTCGAGGATGGCCAGCAGGTCACGATTTCCTTGAACGGCCAAACCTATACGGGCACAGTCTCCGGCGGTGGTTGGAGCGTGACAGTTCCTGCGGTCGACCTGGGGACCCTTGCCGATGGCGGGAGTTTTACGATCACCGCAGATGTTACGGACCTCAATGGGTTGGTCGCACCGCAGGCAAGCGTGGCTTTAGCTAAAGATGCAACCGCGCCAACTTTGTCAATCGACTCATTCTCGGATGGGTCAATTCTGAACGCAGCCGAAAGGGGAACAAATCTGACAATCACCGGCGCGACTTCCGCCGAAGACGGGCAGATGGTGAATGTTACATTGAATGGTCTGAATTATACCGGGGCAGCCTCAGGCGGTACATGGTCTGTTACCGTTCCTGCGGCAGACCTAGCGGCTCTTTTCGATGGCACCACCGTACCAGTCACCGCGGATGTGCTCGACGCAGCTGGCAACCCGGCCATTCAAGCCAACGCTAGTTTCGCCACGGATTTCACGGCACCTACTGTAAACATAAGCAGCCTCTCGGATGGCGCGATTATGAACGCCATGGAACAAGGTACAGACTTGACGGTAACAGGTACCTCCGACGCTGCCGACGGCGCAATTGTCACGGTTGTAGTCTCCCGTCCAGACGGGACGGTCGATGTCAGCGGCACCGCAACAGTAAACAGCGGCAGTTGGAGCTATACGGCCTCAGCCTCAGATTTGAGCTCTTTGCAGGACGGCATCTCGTATGATGTGGACGCATCCGTCGCCGATGCAGCAGGCAACACCTCGGGCGATACCAAAAACTTTGCAACGGACTTCACCGCTCCGACTGTTACACTTGATCCCCTTCCGGTTGGGAATGAACTGGACGTGACTGAACAGGGCAGCGACCTTATCATATCGGGGACCAGCAGCGCCGAAGATGGTCAGAGCGTCTCTGTTACGCTGAACGGTCAAACATACAACGGCATGGTTTCCAGCGGTATTTGGTCCGCAACGGTTCCCACGGCCGACTTGGCGGCCCTCTCGGACAGCACAGGCTACCCCATCACTGCAAGCGTAGCGGATCAGGCAGGAAACGCCGCCACTCCGTCAACGACTACCTTGACCACGGATTTGCGACCTATTCTGACCATTGACCCGGTTGGTTCCAATGGCGCAGTTTCGCTGACCGACGCGCAAAACTCCGGAGTGACCGTTTCTGGATCATCAGTCGGGCTGAGTGCTGGTCAGTCTGTAGATGTTACATTGAACAGTGTGTCGGTCGGCTCAGCATCGGTCGGCGCCGATGGCTCCTGGTCGCTCACCGTTCCTGCTTCGGACTTCTCGGGTTTTGATGCCGGCGATGATCTGAATTTTTCGGCAGGTGCGACAGTTTCGGGCGGGCCGGACCCCCTGAACGCAGTTGACGACAACACAGCGCACGAACCTGCTGCCTATGTCATCACGCAAGCTGGCATCAGTGGGAACACCGTAACCTTTGAAGTCTACGCTAACGCGGACCGGGATTTCTCGGGCGGAGTTTCTGTGCAAATGGATCTGGGATTTAACCCGTCCGTTGTGTCTTTCGACACTGCCCAAAGCGGAATCTCTACTCTGCTAGCCAACCCAATCAGCGCTTCGTTGGTCCGCATAGGAAGTTTCGGACCGCCTCTCGCTGATGCAAGCCAACCAATGTTGACGTTCGACATGACCGTCATCGACCCAAGTAAACCCATTGAGTTGTCGATCACGACTTCTGACGGCGGGCCATCGGTCTTCCAGATCGGTACCAACGGTGACGATACACTTGTTGCAACCGAGGTGGATAATGTCATTCGCGGCCAAGACGGCGATGACGCGATTGATGTTTCGAATGCTGGGCGCGACATCATCGTTTTTGAGGCCGACCCAGCCGCGAATGGTGTAGATACGGTGACGGGTTTCACTCTCGGATCTTCGGTCGATATTGCCGATGCTCTGATGTTCAGCGGTCTGAGTATTGGAACCCTGCGCGGAGATGGAACGGATTTCGAAACTCTGGAGGTTGGCGAAACGGCTGGAGCAGACATTGGTGTCGTTGGTCTGACAACGGTTTTGAACGATCTGAACGAAAACACGATCGAAACCGCCGTCGAAAGCTTTACCGGACTTCAGACCGGCGACGAGATCTATGTAATGGCAACGGATGGGTCAGACAGCGTTCTGGTCAAAGTCGGGTATTCAGCTCCTAGTTCTGCTGCCGTCGAAACAATTGCTCGATTCAACGGATTGGATGACCTGAGTAATCTGAGCGCAGACAACTTCTTGCATACCGATCCCACCGGGGCATCAGCCTGATAACCAAATTGGCTGTCGGCCTCAGGAGTCGACAGCCCACTACAATTTATTGGGGCACCAATGGCGCAGAACGGCCTTGTTCCAGTTACTGTTGCTCGGCATGGGCACAGGTTTTGGAAACGTTTCACCTCTTATAGTTTCGCAGCCACTCGCACTGACTGTGCAGTTGTTCTACAAGAACTCCCACAAGCCGCTGCAGCTTTTCCGATCGTATTCAAGAATACAAACCAGGGCATTGAACCACGGGCAATTCTATCCCTTTCGGACAGTTCGAGCACTCCTTTCGTCTCGCCAGACGGCCTGTGGTTGGCATCTTATGTACCTTCGGATCTGCGATGTTACCCTTTTCAAGCTGAATTCATCAGCAATGAAACCGCAGATCAGACCCCACTTTTTCGGCTGAGTGTGGATGAAGCATCTGGGTTAATAAGCAACAATCCCAGGGACGAGGCGTTTTTTAGCCACAATGGAACGCTTTCATCTGCACTGGATGACGTGAGGAGCTTTTTGCAAGCCCGCGAAGCGTCCAAGCAAGCAACGCTGGAACTTTGTCGACAAATCGAAGCATTGGGCCTGTTTGAACCAATGAGTTCTCATAATGGGATCGCTCTGCCGCAGGGAACGCTTGGCGTTTCCACGCTTCGAACAAAAAACTTGCCCGTATCCGAGAAACTAAAACTGCTCGAGTCCGGTAGTTTTTTTTTGGTTCACGCGCATCACATCTCGCTTTCACATTGCGAATGGCTGAATCGAGTGCAGCAACAGATTGTTCAAGCCAATTACCTGGAGAAATACACCAAAAATTCAGATGTTTCCGGTTTTCTCTGTGCAATGGCCAATGCGCGGAATGATGAAATTCTCGGAATAAGTGGGGTGTGAAACACCTATGCCAATAAGCAGTCGTAGACTCAAAATTGTATGTTTACTCTTTCTTGCCGCGCTGACTTCGGCCTGCACGGCTCCACCCGATCTTACAGGGGTTAACGTGTCACTGTCCCGCGGCTCGATTGGAGTTGGTGCCAGCATGCCTGCGCCGCAACTTGCCCAAAGTTCTTTTGGTCAGCGAATCCGATCCGCTGTCGAAGCCAGCCCGGATCTGGCGCAAAGCGCAACTCGGCTTGAAATCGCCACAGCCAATGAAGTCGCTGCAAAGGGAGCTTTTTTACCACAACTCTCTGTCGGTATTAATGCTCGATCCGAACGCGTTGATTCTGACATTGCCGATGTCACTCCGTATCTTCGTATTTCGCAGTTGGTTTATGACGGCGGTGCCGCATCAAACGATCTGGCGGCTGCGAGAGCACGCGTACTGCAAGGTCGGGGCGACCAACTACAAACAGCGTCGGCTATCGCTCTCTCCACGATTGAAGCCTACGTTGTGGTACTGGACAGAAGGAAGCTTCTGGAAATAGCGGCCCAAAATGTAACCGTTCATGAAGAGTTGGTGTACCAGATCACTGAGCGCACCGATCAGGGCGTTGGGTCGAATGCGGATGTCCTGACGGCGCGCTCTCGCATAGCGGATGCGCGGACGCGGCTGGCCGATGCCAGGGCACAACTGGATCGCGCCAATGCGCAATTCCGCGAATTCTTTGGCGTGGCACCCGGAGTCCTGCCTTCCCCAATCGCGGCGCCTAAACTCTCGCGAACCGATGAGAAAATCGTGATGGATAGCCCACAGGTCAGACGATCTGATGCCGTGTTGCTGGCCGCAAAAGCCGAATACGCAGCAGCCCTTGCAAGGCGCCAACCCGGGGTCCAAATTGCTGCATTTGCTGATCGGGACGACAGCAACGACGCTAATTTTGGCGTTGATCTTTCATTCAACTACGAAATCGACAGCACAGGGCAACGCCGGGCTGCTATCGCTGCAGCGGAGGCACAAGTCGAAGAAGCCGAATTCACGCGCTATGCTGTCATCCGGGATATCCGTCGAGAGTTGGGGTTTGTCAGATCAGACCAGCAAGCAGGTGCTGTCAGACTGCAAGCAGCCCGAACCGCAGTTGACGCGAATGCCGACAGTGTCGCTGCGGCCCGAGAACAGTTCACTATCGGTAGACGCAGCTTGATCGAAATTCTGGATTCGCAGCGAGACTACGTGAATGCACAGGAAAGGCTGATCCTGGCGGAACGGAACTTCTTTTTGACAAACTACGCCGCGTTGAGCCTCACCGGGGACATTCTTGATCTTTTGGGGATTTCAACAACCAAATGGGAGGATAGCTTGTGACGCAGCCCTTACCAGTTTCTCGGGAATCTACTCTGTCATCCCTTGAGGCCTGCATTTTGCATGTCGCCGCCCAATTAAATCGCCCGATGACTTTGGCGGCCTTGTATGCCGCTCAATCGGGGCCAACGGGTGATTTGACCGTTCGCGACGCCCTCGAAGCTTCGCAAAAGGCCGGATTGCAAACGGGATACGGCAAACATCGACTTTGCGACTTCGACGCAAACCTAACACCCGCCCTATTGCTTTTGGACAATGACAAAGCGGTTGTTTTCCATGGTCGTACGCGCAATGGGCAACTTTTGATTTTTGACCCAGATCTCGGACACGGGATTGGTGAAGTTTCAGAAGACAAACTGCACCGGGTTTATACTGGATACGCCATTCTGTTTCGCCGCAACCACGAGGAAGAGATTTCAGCAGGTGTGACACCTGTCGCTGGACACTGGTTCTGGTCGGCATTAGCAGCAAACCGATGGTCGTATACCCAGGTAATCCTTGCTGCGGCACTCGCCAATCTATTAGGGCTGTCTACTTCCATCTTCATTATGGTCGTTTACGACCGGGTACTTCCGAACGAGGCGACCGAATCCCTCATTGCTCTGACGGCGGGTGTCGGTATCGCCCTAGGGTTTGATTTCATTTTGAAATTACTGCGCGCAGGCTTCATTGATCGCGCCGGGAAACAAGCTGACATGCTAATGGGGCGCCGCATCTTCGATCAGGTGCTTAACATACGCATGAAGGCGCGCACCGGCTCCACCGGCGCCATGGCAAGTACAATTCGTGAGTTCGAAACCCTGCGCGAATTCTTTACTTCGGCAACACTAGTCGCGCTGGTTGATCTGCCATTTATCGCACTCTTCATCTTTGTCATCCATCTGGTGGGTGGACCTTTGGCGCTTATCCCTGCCCTAGCGGTTCCAATAGTTTTATTGGCTGGGGGCGCCGTTCAGCCGGTGCTGTCTCGTCTGGCAGAAAGGAACTTTGCAGATGGTCAGTCCAAGCAATCTGTTCTGATCGAGACAGTTTCAGGACTTGAGACCATTAAGACCACCGCTGCCGCCAGGCAAATGCGCGCCCGCTGGGAGGCCGCATTAGAACGACAATCCTCACACGGCGCGAGTAGTCGGGCAGTGACGCAGTTCGCCTTGAATATAACCGGATTCACGCAACAAGCAGCGCAAGTTCTTATTGTTTTCTACGGCGTCTTCCTGATCACTGATGGTCAGGCCAGTATGGGCGCACTTGTTGCTTCGGTGATGCTGACCGGTCGGGCTTTGGCGCCATTGAGCCAACTTGCACAGACACTGACTCGCGTAAATCAAGCGCGCAGTGCCTACCGTAGTCTGAACACATTGATGCAAGCTGATAGCGAACGGCCGCTGGGAAGAGGCTGGATCAGTCGGCGCGACTTTGCTGGCTGCATTAATTTCAAGGACGTGCATTTTGCATACCCCGATCAGACTGACGAAACTTTGGCAGGGGTATCCTTCTCAATTGAACTCGGCGAAAAAGTAGCGATCTTGGGGCCGATCGGGTCTGGGAAAAGTACAATTACACGCTTGCTACTTGGGCTTTATGAACCGCGCTCTGGCTCGGTCACATTGGATGGAGTCGACATCCGCCAGATTGACCCTGGTGACTTGCGCCGCAATGTCGGATCTGTACTGCAGGACATCTGGTTGTTTTCGGGGACGGTTCGCGAAAACATAATAAGTGGAGCTGTCAGACCGCGGGATCAGGATCTGATCGATGCTGGACAGGTGGCTGGCGTCGAAGATTTTGTGGCCCGGACACCTAACGGATATGATTTGAAACTTGCCGAGCGGGGAGAAGGGTTGTCTGGCGGTCAGCGTCAGGCCATTGCTTTGGCACGAGCACTGATCGGACGGCCTCCTGTGTTGCTTTTGGATGAGCCGACAAGCGCGATGGATGTGAAAACCGAGGCCGAGGTTATCCGCCGCCTAAAACAGGCTACACAAGACACCACAGTGGTTATCGTCACACATCGAACCAGCCTGTTGGAATTGGTGGACCGCGTCATCGTCATTGAAAACGGGCGAGTGGCCGCAGACGGGCCCAAGAGCTTGCTCACCCAACACGCGCGCAAAGCAAGGAGGCATCTGAATGTCGCGGCATCCTGATCTCGCCACCCTCGCCCGAGAAATGCGCGGGCGCTCGCCAATACGGGGATCATTGCTGTTGTTCGCAATTGCCTCTTGCCTGATCGCATTGGGATTGTGGGCACATCTTACCGAATTGGACGATGTGACACGCGTTGACGGGCGGATCGTGCCATCTGGCGACATTCAGGTGATTGAGGCCACCGAACCCGGCGTCCTGCAATCACTGCTAATCCGTGAAGGGCAGGTCGTCGAAAAAGGTACACTGTTAATGGAGTTCGAGACGACACAAATCGATAGTCAATTGAGTCAAGAACAACAACGTGCCTTCGGCCTGATGGCGCGCGCCCGGCGTTTGCAGGCGGAAATTGACGATACAGAACTATTTTTTTCACCGGATTTGATCGAAGGAGCGCCCGAAGTCGTGCGGTCGGAAACTGCGCTATACCAAGGGCGGCGGTCTGAATTACGAGCGGAAATTACGATCCTTGAAAGGCAGCGACAACAAAAACAGCAAGAATATGAAGAAGGGTTGGTCGATCGCGTGACTGCCGATCAAACACTCAGACTGTTAGCCGAAGAGCGTGCTATGATGGAGCCTCTTGTGACAAAACGGATGGAACCGGCTACGACGCTATTGACGCTGCGGCGAGGAGAAGCCGAATGGGAGGGTTACCGAACCCGGGCAATCGCCGCGACCAACCGATTAAAGACCGGATTAGATGAAATAGACGATCGTATTCGCGCGACACGCAGCCGCTTCCGTACCGCCGCGCTGAATGATCTGGCTCTGGCAACTACTGAACTTGCAGCACTGCGACCGGTGTTACCAGCCCTGCGCGACCGGGCGGAGCGAGCGCAGGTGCGATCCCCGGTTCGGGGTATCGTGAATCGATTGCATCGCAGTACGATCGGAGGGCTAGCACGCAGCGGTGAGGAACTGATAGAGATCGTTCCATTAAACGACACACTGCTTGTCGAAGCCTATGTGCGTCCGGAGGACATTGCGTTCTTACATGCTGGTCAACCTGTAAAGGTCAAAATCACAGCTTATGATTTCGCTCGCTACGGATCGTTGAACGGTCAGATTACGCGGATTGGCGCAGACACGATCACACGGTCCGAACGCAATGACGAAGAGGTATTCGTTGTTGAAATCGAAACCAGCAATTCAATGCTGGATGCCAACGGCATCGCCGTCGAAATCATACCGGGCATGTTAGCTGAAGTCGACATTCTATCCGGGCACAAGACGGTACTAGAATACCTCCTGCAACCGGTTGTGAAAATCAAAGAAAGGGCACTGCGCGAATAGGCTTGTGCTCATTGGCTCCACGCTGGGGCAGACTCTTGTTAACCTAGGTTTCACGTATGCCTACCTAGATGACTTCGCCTTTCCGGTTCATAGGCCTTCAACTGAGCGGCACATCAAGATATCAGTTGTCCTGCCGAAGTCGGCTCTTAACCGGCGATCCCATTGTGTTGATCAGCAAATTGCACGAAAGGGCCAGACCGGCCGGGCAATCTATCAGAGGACTAGTTATCAACTCGATTAGGAAATCGAGTTTACGCGTCTCTCAACGGATCTGATCGTACAATTCATGCAACAATCAAAAGCACAAACTTTGATGCTCTGATGCCGCCGGACCTTTCCTACAGACACTTGATAATTTCGGGCTTTGATTTCAACTCAGGCCGCATGTTCGACTGCAAGTGCTTTGAGAAAAAGCGTATGCTTTTCAACGCAATCAACCCAACAACGAGGGACAGGATGGTACCAAACTGCTCCTGATTAATCACATCAATTGAAAGACTGATCAGTGTCGACAGATCGCAAACGAAGCTGGTGACGATTACACCGACCACCTGCCTGGTACTTTGCGTCACACGCATCATCAGGTGGGATGCTGTTAGTTTTGCGCGGCTTCACCAACAATCCGCAGGCTGAGTGCCAATATTGGAAACCATGTGTCCCAGCCGACATTAAAATCAAAAATCACATCAACTACGATTATAATATACTGTAATATATGACTGTTTTGCAGATCCGGCAGAGTTCAGCTTCCTCTTTTCCGATATTGACCTGCGTTTACTGCCACTCAACATCCCCGAGAAAAATGTATCCGGCGCCATAAATGGTTTTGATCAGGCGCGGGTTTTTAGGATCTTCCCCCAATTTCGTCCGCAAGCGCGAGATACGCACGTCCATGGCACGATCGAAACTGTCTCCAGCTGCACCGCCTAGGGTTTCTTGCATCTGAGCGCGGCTGATCAGGCGCTTTGGGCTCTCGAGGAACAGACGCAGAACCTCACCTTCCGCGTGACTGAACGGGAGTTCCGCACCGCTGTCGTCCACGAGAACATAGCGATCAAAATATGCGGTCCAACCGTTGAACCGCGCCACTTCTGACTGTGCGACCTGCGCCCGTGGCGGCCGTAGCCTGGCACGAATACGGGCCACCACTTCGGCCGGATCAAACGGCTTGGTGATATAGTCATCCGCCCCAAGTTCTAGCCCCGTAACGCGATCCTGCACCTGCGCGCGACCGGAAATGATGATCACCGCTGCACCCTGTTCCAGCGCCAACCGGTGGACGAGAGCCAACCCGTCAGTGTCTGGCAATGACAAGTCGACCAGACACACATCCGGAGTAACCCTTTTCAGCGCGGCTTCAAATTCCCGAGCTCGCGCAAAACTTTGGGTGCGGAACCCAGCTTCTTCAAGCGCATCAGTCAAAACACGTCGGATTTCGGGCTCGTCGTCGACAATTGTGACCAACGGTAGAGTCATCAGGTGGCCTCGTTTCGGATTAGGGCAGACAGTTGCGCTCTCGTAAATGGTTTGCTTAGCACCGGTGCAAGAGTCAGCGCTTGCCGGTGCAAAGGGTCTGAATAGGGCAGAGAGGTCATTAACGCACAAGGCAACCCCAGCTTGAGTTTTGCCAGAAGGTCAAGCCCCGTGCCCTGCCCTTCGAGACGAATGTCCGACAAAACAAACGCGATTTCGTCAATTTCCTCAGTCAGGGCCAAGGCCTCATCGACCGAAGTTGCCTCGATCACCGAACACCCGAGTTCCACGAGCATGTCACGAAACTGTCCGCGCAGGTCGTCATTGTCTTCGACCAGCAGCACCAACCCTTCTTGTACGGGTGGCGCAGGTCGGTAAGGCAGCCGCATGGCCACCGTCGCACCCGAAGGAGTGTTGCGCAAATTCAGATCCCCGCCAGCAAGCTTCACGGTGTCATAGACCATTGGCAGCCCCAACCCCGATCCTTTGCTGCCCTTGGTGGTAAAGAATGGGTTCAATGCGTTCTCCAACCCTTCCTTGGAAAAACCTGGACCAGTGTCAGAAACTGCTATCTCAATCCAAATGTCACCGATTTTGTGTGCGCTGATCGTGATCTGTCCGAACCCACCGCTGGCGTCGCGTGCGTTCAGAACCAGGTTCAACAAGGCATCTTGAATCATACCCGGATCCAACATCAGCGCGTCGTCCGGCAGCGTATTCACGACGGATAGTCCGACGCCGCGTGGCAGAGATGGCGAAGCCAGAACGCGCAAGTCCTCCAACAGACCACGCATATCAGTTGCTTTAGGCTGAAGCGTCCGGTTACCCGTCATATCCGCGATCCGGTTCAGCAATTGCCCACCCCGGCGCGCGGTTTGCTGGGTCGCTGCCACAAGCTCACGTGCGTCCTCGGGCAAGTCCATTTTTTCCAACCGGGACTGCATACCCAAAATAATCGTCAGCAGGTTCGAGAAATCATGCGCTAGCCCACTGGTCATCTGCGCTGCCATCTCACGGCGTCGTGTTTGTTGCAGCGCAACACGCGCCTGAGTTTCCTCGGTGATATCCACCGACATTACGTAAACGCCACCTTCTCCATCCGGTGAAAACGAGACACGAATACGGCGAGAATCCTGATCCTCGGTGAACTCGAATACCGAGGTTTCACCGTCATAGGCTTTCTGCAAATGAGGCTCGACGCGTGTGAAGGCCGTGGCACCTAGTGCTTCGGAAATATGCATTCCCAGAATTTCGGATGGGCGGCCGGGCATTACAGAACTAAGTCTGTGGTTCGAATAATCGTACCTCTTATCACGATCCAGATGGGCGATATGAGCCGGCATCATCTCGGTGGTCATGCGCGTGCGGGCTTCTATCTCGGTCAACTGACGCTTGGCCTCTTCCAAGGCAGTGTTGGTGGCGGCAAGTTTGCGATTGGCTCCAGACAGCTCCTCGGCACGGTCCAGCAATTGGCCGGACAACTCCTTGGACCGAGCGCGCAGCAGAGCTTCGGCCTGTTTGGTATTGGTGATATCCGTATAGACCGAGACCCAGCCCCCTTTTGGCAGGGGAGCACCTTCGACCGAAATCACACTCCCGTCGGCGCGAACGCGCTCAATGTAGTGTGGTTCAAATGTCAGCGCCTGCTGAACCCGCTGGTTGACGGCATCCTCAACATCGACGTCATCGCCATATTCGCCATGATTGGCAAGATAGCGGATCGTATCGCTAAACAATGCTCCGGGCTGTACCAATTCTTCCGGCAGATCGAACATATCCTGAAAGCGGCGATTGCTGACCACCAGCCGCAACTGACTGTCGTAGATTGACAGAGCCTGACCTATCAGGTTCAGACCCGCTGTTGTCATCGCCTTTATCTGCTGTTCAGTAATGTCCAAATTCACCCTCCCCGTGATCCATGCGTAACACCGGATAACTCACAGGTGTAGGGGGCATGAACGCGACAGATTGGGCTTAGTAGCGAGGTTTGGATTTGGCACCCTCGGGCGTAAGCGAATACAGGGATAAAGTGTGATCTGTGTTGCGCATCCGATGTCGCAACATCTGTCGCCCCAAACGCGCCAAATCAGCCGTATTTTCGGTATTTTTAGCGACGTTTTCCAACTCTCCTCTACCGTGATGGTCGAACAGGATCGGTGGCAAGTCGGCAGCAAACTCTACCAGAGTAAATCGTTCCTCCCGCAGAATACACAGGCACGAGTCACTATTGCCAGTGCCCAGTTGCCGTTGCCACGGCGTCGGGTTCTCGGGCTCAGAGAAATCCAGTTCGCTGAACGAATAGCAGCGCCAATCCTCTGGCTCCTGCCCCTGCAACAAGGGCATCAGGGACCGCCCGTCCATCGCGTTCGGAACCGCTTGCCCGGCCCATTCCAAGATCGTCGGAGTGATGTCGATGGACTCGGTCGGTGCAGATACCACCTTTCCAGCCCGAGCCTGATTGCCCGGCAACCGGATCATCAGCGGCGTGTGATACGCGGCATCATAGACTGTCATCTTGCCCCAGCTGTGACGATCACCCAGCATCTCTCCGTGATCAGCTGTAATCACCAGAAGGGTATCTTCATACTGATTACTATCCTTGAGGAACTGGATGACACGGCCAATGTGGTGATCCACTTCGGTGGCCAACCCCAGATAAACTGCGCGCAGGGCCTGAATGTTCTCAGGTGTTGACTCGACAGTGCCAAAACCCTCGACAAAATCCGCGACTGACTGACTGTCCAATGTAGGGCCAAAGAACGGATGCAGCGCCCGCTCTACCGATGCCTCGTCAAACCCAGCTGGCAGGGGCAGCGTGGATGGGTCGTACATGTCGTTATATGGCGCTGGGGCCACCAACGGCGGATGTGGTCGGATATAGGTCAGGTGGGCGAACCAGTTCTGACCCGTGAAAGGCGCAATATTGGACAGGAACGCATCTGTCAGAAATGCGGTATCACTGTGCTCGGCACGGTACCGCGCCGGATCGTTGAGGCGCGGTTCACCGCCGGTTTCGGAAACCGGTTTGTACAAATCCCAATACTCGTCGAACACATACCCTTTCTGCATCAGGTGCGCGCGCCAGGGATAGGATTCCTCAAGCCGCATCTCGATGACTTCGTGAAACCCGACCATTGGATTCTCATAGGATTTCAGAAGCGGATCGCCTGGATCGTGTACACGAGGATCGGCGGCAGTGTCGGTATATCCAAACAGCATAGGTAGATAACCGGCCTTACGCATCTCGGTCGCTAAATTCGGAACGTCATGCCGCAGCGGTGTGCCGTTGCGCACCGACCTGTGGTTCATCGCATATTGCCCTGTCAGGATCGAAGCGCGCGATGGGCCACATGGATTGGTGACCGAGAAATGCCTATCAAAACTGACTGCATCATCCCTGAAAGCCCGCAAGTTCGGTAGATCGACATGGGCAGCAAGGGCGCCACTCAGGCAATCCGCTCGCAATTGGTCAATGATGATGAACAGAATATTTCCGGCACGCTTCATTTTACTTACCTTGATTCCACCGAGGCGTATCAAAAGCGAACTCTGTAGCGGTTCCGTGTTCCCGGCAAGCGCTTCCTTACGCGGATGCTTGTTCAGGCTTAATGGTTAAATCCAAATAATAAATGAGCTTGTTAACCAATTATGGGCACAGCGACTGTCCACCACCTTGAAATTGTCACACGCTTGCTATGATGCAGCGGCAATTGTCTTGCGCGTGCAAAATTCCGTTGCAGGTCAATACGGTTTCACATCACATACGGCCATGACGCAGCCCATGATACATTCGGACCATGACGCCGACGGCGTCTGCCTACGGATTTCGGGCGAAATGCTGACCCAATCTCTGGACTCCGTGGAACAGGCCTTTAGCGCGATCAAGCCGCAAGGTGACAATATCACCTTTGATCTCTCCGGGATCGAAGCTTTGGATACCGGCGGAGCCTGGATGATTGCTGATATGGCACGGCGAGCCCGCGCCGTGGGAGCTCAAGTCACGTATGAAGGGCTAAGCCCGGCCCATTCTGCGTTGCTCAACACAGTTGCGCAAAACATACCGGACGAGCCGGGCACGGCAACCGAACAGCGCAGTTTTGTCGATTGGGTCGCAAAGGTCGGCGCACGCACTGTCGGAGCCTGGAAAGACACGCTTTCGATGCTGGGATTTCTGGGATTAACGCTGCATCGCCTCGCCCGTACCATCGTGATGCCGTGGCGATTGCGCAAGGCGGCCCTGGTATCCCAAATGGAGGAAGTGGGTTTTAAGGCCATCCCAATCGTTGCTTTGATGGGTTTTCTGATCGGCGTTGTGCTGGCCTTCCAAGGCGCCACGCAGCTGAAACAGTTCGGGGCAGAGATTTTCGTGGTCGAGCTGATCTCGATCTCGGTTCTGCGCGAGTTGGGGATTTTGCTGACGGCTATCATTGTTGCAGGCCGATCCGGTTCGGCCTTTACCGCGTCAATCGGGTCAATGAAAGTGCAGGAAGAGATCGACGCCATGCGCACGCTGGGTCTGGACCCAACCGAGGTGCTGGTGATCCCGCGCGTTGTGGCCTTGCTGATCATGCTGCCGATTCTTGGATTCATCGCCGATATGGCCGCCCTATTCGGCGGCGGGTTGATGAGCTGGATCGACCTTGACATCAGCCCCGGCATGTTCGTGACCCGTTTGAAGGAAGGCACGGGAATTTGGCACTTTGTCATTGGTATGATCAAAGCGCCTTTCTTCGCTGTCGTCATCGGGGTAATCGCATGTTGGCAGGCGATGCAGGTCAAAGGCTCGGCTCAGAGCGTCGGCCAAAGGACAACGGCTTCGGTAGTACAGTCGATCTTTATGGTGATCGCATTGGACGCGCTGTTCTCGATCTTTTTCTCGGTGTTGGATATCTGACATGGACGGGACCGTGCTTGAACAGACAGCAGACACCGGCGCGCAGCGCGAAGCGGTAATCCGTGTGCGCAACCTGACCAACCAGTTCGGGCCGCAGGTGGTCCATCAGAATCTTAACCTTGATGTCTGGCGTGGTGAGGTGCTGGGCATAGTAGGCGGTTCGGGTACAGGTAAGTCTGTGCTTTTGCGCACGATTGTCGGACTAAACAAACCCGCTTCGGGCAGTATCGAGGTTTTGGGCGTCGACGTATTGAACGGCCCCGAACAGGAACGCAGACGCATCGAAAAGCGCTGGGGAGTTGCGTTTCAGGACGGCGCACTGTTCTCCTCGCTGACCGTTTTGCAGAACGTGATGGCTCCACTGCGCGAACACACGGGGATCAGTGAAAAACTGATGCAGGCGCTCGGCAGCTTGAAAATCAGTCTCGTAGGTCTGCCACAGTTGAGCTGTGGTAAATTCCCGGCCGAACTCTCCGGAGGTATGCGGAAAAGGGCCGCGCTAGCCCGCGCCCTGGCGCTGGACCCCGAAATCGTGTTTCTGGACGAACCGACTGCTGGTTTGGACCCTATCGGTGCAGCCGCCTATGACGAATTGATCGGTGAGTTGCAGCATGCCCTCGGATTAACTGTTTTCATGGTCACGCATGACCTGGACAGCCTCTATGCCATTTGCGACCGCGTCGCAGTGCTTGCAGAAAAACGCGTACTGGTTGAAGGACCGATTGAAGAAATGACCAAAGTCGATCATCCTTGGGTGCAGGAATACTTCACCGGCCCCCGGGCGCGCGCGGCGCAAGAGAAGGGGCAGGACAGGTAGAGGCCATGGAAACCCGAGCGAACTATATCCTGATCGGCGCGTTCACCCTTGCTGGTATACTTGGCGCGTTCGGCTTTTTCTTGTGGCTGGCGAAATTCGAGGTGTCCCGGCAATACGCGTATTATGACGTACTGTTCGACAATGTTTCGGGTCTTTCAGCGGCTGGAGGTGTCAGCTTTAACGGTTTGCCCGTCGGGCAAGTGATTTCGCTGAAGCTGGACGATGACGATCCGTCGAAGGTGCGCGTTAAGCTAGAGGTCGATGCAGAGATTCCCGTAACAGAGGATACGATTGCGCAATTGCAGTCCCTTGGCGTAACGGGTGTGAGCTACGTAGAACTCACGGGCGGATCAGCCAGCGGCAGAAAGCTACCACAAAACAGCGTGATCAAAAGCAAGCGCAGTGCGATCCAATCGCTATTTGAAGGTGCCCCAAAAGTGCTGGATGAGGCGGTCACTCTTCTGGAAAACCTCAACGCAGTGGTCGACGATAAAAACCGCGAATACGTCAGCGACATTCTCGACAACCTTGCATCCGCATCGGGCAAACTTGAGAAGACACTATCGGATTTCGAAACCCTGTCCTCTGATCTGGGCGGTGCGGCCAAGAAAATCGCCGATTTCACTGATGATCTGGACACGCTGGTCGATACGGCCGAAACAACTCTTACGACCGGAACAGATACGTTGAAGAGCGTGAAGACGGCTTCGGAGTCCGCAACCGCCACGCTGGACAGTGCAAAAACTGCCATTGAAAACGCGGACCGCGTAATTCAGGACGATGTGAAACCGTTCATCGACCGCGCCTCCACCCTGGCCGAGAATCTGAACGGGCTGACGGATGAAGCCGAAATCTCTCTGGCGACGATTTCAGAAACGTTCGTGAACGCGAATGAAACGCTTGGGTCGATCACCGGAACGATGGAAACGGCAAAAGGCGCTCTGACTTCAGCAGAGCGTGCCTTTGATTCCGCAAATGAGGTTATAAACAATGATGTCGGCGCAGTGATGGAAGACATCAGCACCGCCGCGAACGAGGTCGCGTCCACGGTGAAGAACGTCACTGAACGGTTAGACAAAATCTCGGCCGATATCCTCAGCGCGTCGCAGTCCGCCTCGGAACTGTTGAGTACGATCGACGGTATCGTGCAGCAAAACCGGCGCCAGCTTTCGGATTTCCTGCGGGTCGGCCTGCCTCAATTCACACGCTTTGTCGAAGAATCTCAACGGTTGGTCGTCAGTCTTGACCGATTGGTGGACAAAGTCGAACGTGACCCCGCACGCTTCCTACTTGGAACCCAAGCATCGGAGTTTCGCCAATGATCCGGTTTTTTCTTTTGGCGCTTACACTCGTGTCGCTTGGTGGCTGCACGGGCTTGGGAACACTGCGACAGGCATCTAAGCCGAATGACTTGTACCTGCTGACCCCAAAAAGCACGTTTTCGGCATCACTTCCACGCGTACAAAAACAGATCGTGGTGCAGGAACCCACAGCTACGGCGACGGTCAACACCGATCAGATCGCGATCCAGCCCACACCATTGCAGGTCCAGTATCTGCCTCGCGCACGTTGGGTGGATCGCGCACCTCTGATCGTACAGGCGCTGCTGGTTGAAAGTTATGAAAACAGCGGCAAAGTCGCAGCCGTTGGTCGCTCAACGGTAGGCTTGCGGGCAGACTATGTCATAGTGCCCGATTTGCGGGAATTTCAAGGACTGGCGATCACCAATCCGGATGGGTCTCAGACCATCCGGGTTGAAGTACGCATAAACATCAAGATCATCGATGAGTTCGAGGACAAAATCATCGCCTCGGATTCCTTCCGCGAATACGTGGTCGCTGCCAGCGACCAGACTCCTGATCTGGTCAAGGCGTTCGATGACGCCTTGGGGAAAACCATGCGGGATGCGGTGGAATGGAGTGTTCGAAAGATCAACACCCACGCCGCCAACAATCCCAGACAGTATTAAGCTCAGAAAACGGGCGCTGTCGCGCGACAGCGCCCCACCTCACTGAGCTAGTGTTTCAGCCAATCGCATCAGTGTGACGGCTTCGGCACGATACCCGAACGTGTCCTGCCCTTTCGCTGAATTGGCCAGCGCAATGGCGTCATCATAGGACCATGACCCCAGGTAGTCCCCGCCGCGCAGTAACTGCCCGAACCCGGCGATCGCGTAGGAGAATTGAACATCCTCGGACGCCGTCCCCTGACCGAGAAAGATTGGTTCCTCGATCAGCCGGCTCTCAGTCGCGCCCGGCTGTTTGTAGCGCAACTTGAAATAACCGATCTCGTCCGTGTCTTCTGCCTCTACGTGTTCGGCGTAGCGCAGCGGGCCATTGCGGATTGAGTCCGAACCGACCGGAGTGACTTCGTAGATCGCCGTCACTGTGTGACCCGCTCCGATATCTCCTGCATCCACCTTGTCATTTGCGAAATCCTCGCGTCGAAGAGAACGGGTTTCATACCCAATCAGACGGTATTCGGCGATCTGGGCCGGGTTGAATTCAACTTGTATCTTGACGTCGTTGGCAATCGGGAACAGCGCCCCGGTCAGTTGATCGACCAGAACCTTGCGCGCTTCGCCCAGCGTGTCGATATAGGCCGCCTGCCCGTTTCCATTCTGCGCCAGCGCCTGCATTGTGGCATCATCCAGATTGCCCCGGCCAAAGCCCAGAACGCTCAGGAACGTGCCACTGTCGCGTTTCTTGGCGATGAAATCCTTCAGGGCGTCAGGGTCTGACAGGCCAACATTGAAATCGCCGTCAGTGGCAAGGATCACGCGGGTGACTTCGCCCTCCGAAGCCATGCTTTCTGCAACCTGGTAGGCTTGCTGCAACCCGGCCTGCCCAGCGGTAGAGCCACCAGCCTCCAACTGATCCAACGCGGCCAGGATTTTGGTCCGCTCTGACGTAGCGGTCGGTTCCAGCACCTGCCCGGCGCTACCCGCATAAGTGACGATTGAGACCTGATCCTCGGGCCGCAGTTCAGATAATAACAGGCGGAAGGATTGCTTGAGCAGCGGCAGCTTATTCGCATTCTGCATCGACCCAGATGTATCGATCAGAAAGACAAGGTTCAGCGGCGGGCGGTCTTCGATCTCAGGCAGAGCGCCCTGAATACCGATATGGACCAGTTGTGTGCCATCGTTCCACGGCGTCGGAGTCACCTTAATCGTAGGGCGGAATGGCGTGGCTCCCTCGGGTGCGGGATAGCTGTAAGGGAAGTAATTTACCATTTCTTCGACCCGCACCGCGTCTTTCGGTGGTAATTGCCCACGCATCAGTGAGGATCGGATAATCGAATAAGAGGCCGTATCGACGTCAATCGAGAAGGTCGACGCCGGGTCTTCGGTCGTGACCTTCAAAGGATTGGTATCAGCGTTGGCAAAAGCTTCGGTATCTGTTTCTGGAGCAATGCTTAGGTCCGATTGAACCGGGGCTGGGGCGGTTGATGGTGGCGTGCCAAGTAGCGCACCAGAGGCTATTCCTAACCCAGTGCTGCTATCTGCCTCCGAACTAAATGAGCGCATTTTCGGCTGCGAAACCACTGACGACTCAGCGGCGAGTTCTTCGACGATCACCGGCGCTTCAATAACGGGTTCAGGCAAAGAGTTCTGGGGAACTCCGTGAGCAAGTTCGTCTTCCTGATCAACTTCAGCCGTTTGGACCTGTGGTTCGACACGTTTATTGGTCGGCAGAGTAGTCGGGCTTTTCGCAAATTCCCAAGTCTGCGGTAGGATCATCACCATGGCCACGGCAGCGATTGCGGTTGTCGCGGTCAGTGCACCGCGATGAGAGAGGACGTTCAGCATCGATTTCGCTCCTTCTGTCAGGCGGGGCATCAGGCCTCGCTTGACAGTCGGACGCATGGCACCGAGCAATCCTTGGGCGCGTAGAAAATTTTTCTGAGCCTGTTCCAGATTCTCGGCCCGACGCCGCACATCCGGAGCGGGGGTTGCGGCATCCATCAGCGTTTTGAGGTCTTCAAGATCGTCTGTCATTCTGCCAACTCCTCTTGCCGCAGAGCACGCAGGCGCTTGCGAATGTCCGACATGCGCCAAGACACGGTGCCCTCGGACACGCCCAGAACCTCGGCCGCCTGGGCATGAGTCATCTCATCTTCCAACGTCAGGGCCAGTGTGTCCTGCAACTCTTGCGGCAAGGACCGCATGGCCCGCTGCAACCAATCAACCGCTTCAGCAGTTTCCACCGCTTCGGCACGACGCATTTGTTCCACGTCTCCCCATCCTGCTGCGGCGCGGCTGTGGCTGGCCTGACGGCGGCGTGCATCTTCGGCTGCGTTAACCACAACCCGGTACAGCCACGTCGTGAACTTTGCCTCAGCCCGAAATCCAGCAATTTTAGCGGGCAACGCCGCGCAGATATCCTGCGCTAGGTCTTCGGCCTGATCCGCCCGCCCCGTCAGGCGGAAAGCCAGACGAAACATCCGATCGTAGTGCCGTGCCAAAAGGGTCGCGAACGCGTCTGCATCCCCTTTCGCGGCAGCCTTGGCCAGATTCTCATCCGATGTTGTCATGCGCATAACGATGGGTATGACGGATCAGTGAGGTCAATCCTTGGTGGGTGTTGAAAAAAATTAGAAGTTTTCCGCAGTGGCCAATTTCCAGTCCGCAGCAAATTCGTCCGGCACCGCGTCCGTCAGCAAAACACCCTCATCGAGAAAGGTATAGAGGTCCGCATATGACCTTTCCCGCTCATCCGCCAGACGCCGACGAATATCGCTTGGGCGCAGATCCGAAACCTTTTCCTTGCCCATTGCCCCCAAAAGTTCGCGGAAACTTTCCAACGTAGCATCGTGAAAGCGATGCACCCGCTTGCGTTTTCGAGGCACGTGCACTGCTTGCCCCCGGATCGGATCCTGTGTTGCCACTCCTGAAGGGCAACGGTTCGTATTGCAATGCAACGCCTGAATACAACCGACCGCAAACATCATGGCCCTCGCGGCGTTACACATATCGGCGCCAAGCGCGAATTTCTCGACCATATCATAACCCGTGGCCACCTTACCCGAGCAAATGATCCGGATCTTGTCACGCAACCCCACCCCGCGCAAACAGTTGTTGACGAAGATCAGCGCCTCATTCAGCGGCATGCCCAAACGGTTGGTGAATTCCACCGGAGCTGCTCCGGTGCCCCCTTCTGCACCATCAATGGTGATAAAGTCCGGCAGAATTCCGGTTTCAAGCATCGCTTTGCAGATCGCCATGAACTCGGACGGTCGCCCAATACACAGCTTGAAGCCGATGGGCTTGCCATCCGACATTTCGCGCAGGTGCTGTACAAAGTGCATCAACCCCGTCGGACCTTCGAAAGCCGAGTGGATGGGAGGAGAAATAACATCCTGATGCTCTGGTACACCCCGAATTTCGGCAATTTCCTTGTCCACCTTGGCCGCAGGTAAAACCCCACCGTGGGAGGGTTTTGCACCTTGTGACAACTTGATTTCGATCGCTTTGACGACGTCCTTCTTAGCCTTTTCAGCGAACAAATCCTTATCGAACCCACCGTCCGGCGTGCGGCAGCCAAAATACCCGGTACCGATCTGCCAAATGATATCTCCGCCCTCGGCCAAATGGTGAGGAGAGAGACCGCCTTCACCCGTGTTATGGGCAAAATCACCATCTTTGGCCCCACCGTTCAACGCCCGGATCGCATTGGCACTGAGGGCCCCGAAACTCATGGCAGAAACGTTGAGGCGTGAGGCGAGGTATGGCTTGCTGCATTGCGGCCCTCCCAGCATCACCCGCTCTTCGCTTTCGTCCACGTGCTTGGGCGCAAGAGAGTGATTGGCCCTGTGGTACCCCACAGTCTGAATGTCGAATTGGGTGCCAAAAGCTTGCGTATCCACCTGCCCCTTAGCGCGGGAATAGACCAGGCTGCGAATGATCCGGTTGTACGGGCGGCCGCTTTCGTTGGTTTCCACAAAATACTGGCGGATTTCCGGGCTGACGAACTCCAGCATGTATCGGAAATGCCCCAGAACCGGGTAATTGTTCAGCACGTT
The DNA here is from genome assembly GCF_040329455.1 of Ruegeria sp. SCP11. Taxonomy (NCBI): domain Bacteria; kingdom Pseudomonadati; phylum Pseudomonadota; class Alphaproteobacteria; order Rhodobacterales; family Roseobacteraceae; genus Ruegeria; species Ruegeria sp. SCP11. Next base: position 192,989 of record NZ_JBDZYG010000003.1, read on the forward strand.
ATGCTTGGTAGTCAGTAGGTCATACAGCCCGACAACCGCATAGGGAATTAGGATGACCAACAACCAATGGACCGGAGGCCAGAAAAACCCCAATAGCAAAGTCAAAGGCAGGCACACATAGCTCAGGAAGTAATAGAGTCTGCGTACAATCATTTCGTGCTCTCCCAGCTTGATGCCTGATCCAGTCTGTTCGCGCGTGGCGATCATAAGGCTAACCGTGGAACAAATCGGCTTTTGGTTGCAAGCGTTTATGCCAGCCCTAACAGGACAATTACGGCTTGTGAAATGAACTCGCGGTCGGCGCACAGTTGATCCTTGCGACGGCAATATGTATGCCAAAACAAAGGTGAAATTGGGCAGAAAGATTGGCCGTGACACAGACCCGACCCGCAGCCCTGATGTTCATCGCCGTTTTTGTGGGTGGTGCTGCCGGGTCGCTGCTGCGAGAGGTGTTCGCAGTCCAAATCCCCGGCGCTCCTATTTTGACGGCGACGTTTGGCATTAACATTTTCGCCTGTTTCATACTCGGCTGGCTCTATGCGGTGAGGCACCGTGTACACGCGCATGTTCTGCACCTTGGCGCAGTTGGGTTCTGCGGCGGGTTATCGACCTTCTCGTCGTTTGTTGCTGAGCTAGAGCGCATGGCCACATTGAATATATGGGGTGCAATCTCAGCTGCGGGGTTGGAAATCGCTATCGGCATCGCGGCCGCCATTTTGGGTGAGGCCATCGGACGGCGATTTCACAGGCCGGGGTCGGCGGGATGAGCGAGCTCTACCTGCACGCCATGTTCGGACTTGGTGGTGGTCTGGGGGCAGTGTTGCGCCATTGGATCGCACTGCGGGTCCAGCACGACCTTCCCTTTGCGACCCTGATCGTGAACGTTCTGGGTAGCCTGCTGCTGGGCCTGTGGATTGGGTATCTGGGTGGCCCTGTCGAAATGGGCGAAGAAGAAAGAAGGCTGGTCTTCGGGTTTTGTGGCGGCTTCACAACCTTTTCCAGCTTTGCCTATCAGTCGCTAGAGTTGCGACGCGAACGCACGATTGCTCTGGCTGCAGGAAATATACTGCTGAGCCTGGCCTTGTGCTGGTTCGCCCTGTGGCTAGGCCTTTTCCTGATACGTTAATGGGCTGGCGCCACCGCCTGCGTGCCAGGACTCGGCGCTTTACAGAAAAACAGCAATGGGATCGTCGCCAAGGCTAGCAAGCCTAGGTTGTTGAAAACGGTCAGGTAGGAAATCATCTCGGCTTGGCTATAGATTTCCTGCCCCAGAATAGCGGCGCCTTCGGCACTGTCTGGCGTCAGCCCAAGTGGTTCCAGATAAGCCTGTGCCGCCGGGTTATAGGGCGTCACGTTCTGGCTGAGCACCGCCGTATTCGTCTGCAAACCGCGTACCACCCAAGTGCCCACAAGCGAGATTCCAACCGATGAACCCAACTGTCGGGTCACGTTGAACAGGCCCGAGGCTTCGTCCTGTCGATCCTTCGAGATGCTTTCGAACGCCAAAATCGACATCGGTACAAAGACCAGCCCCATGCCTAACCCACTGACAGCTCCCGGCCAAGCCAATTCCCAGAACCCCGCATTCATGTTGAGCGCGCCCATCATGAAATTACTCACGGCAGTCAGCATCATCCCAATGCCGGCCAGCAACCGTGGATCGAAGCGTGACACCAAAACTGCGCCCGTCACAACCATGGACAAGCCCGCCGTTATACCGCGCGGAATGAAGAGGTGGCCTGAGGCAATTACCGGGTAGTCCAGCAAGTTCTGCACAAAAGTTGGCAGGATCGCGATACCTCCGAACAAAGAAACCGCAAATCCGGCAATAACCAGATTGCACAGGGCAAAGTTACGATCCGCAAACAGGCGCAGATCGACGACCGGGCGCCTGGTGGTAAGCGCGTGAATAATGAACCCTAGCGCACCCAAGACCGAGGCGATCACCGCCACCTGAATAACGCGGGACGACAGCCAATCCTTGCTCTCGCCCTGGTCCAGGATGAACTGCAGACAGCCGATGCCGATGGCCAGCATGGCAAGACCGGTCCAGTCGATCCGAACCTCTTCGGTCTTGTCTTCGGGCAATTCTCCTGTCAGCAGCAACAATGCCAGGGCGGCAACCGGCAAATTAACGAAGAACACCATCCGCCACGAGAAATATTCCGTCAGGATCGCTCCAACTGTCGGCCCGAGGACCGGGGCCACCACGACACCCAACCCAAATAGCGCCATCGCCTGTCCGCGTTTTGCGCGAGGAAAGGCATCAAACAGGATAGATTGTGACAGTGGAATCAAAAACGCGCCGAACATCCCCTGCGCCAAGCGAAAAAAGACAATAGTCTCAAGACTCCAAGACAGGCCACACATGACGGACATGGTGGTAAAGCCAGCAATGGCGGTCAGGATCAGCCTGCGCCGTCCAACCCGGCGCGCGACAAAACCGGTTAGCGGCATCACCACAACCGCAGAGACGATATAACTGGTTAGAATCCACGTCGCTTGATCAGTTGTAGCGCCAAACGCCGCCTGAATGTGAGGGAGAGCGACATTGACGATCGTGCTGTCCAACACCTCGAGAATGGCGCTGAGTACAACGGCGATGACGATTACCGGATTGACGCGGCCGGCCGCCGAACCCGTCATTTTTCGACCTGATCCACTGTGGTATCTACGATCACCTTACTGCTGCCACCGACGCGCAGCGGCGCATCAGTCGGATTTAATTCGACACGTACTGGAAACCGCCGGGTGACCTTAACCCAATTGCCGCTGGAATTCTCAGACGGCAACAACGAAAACGTATCCCCTGATCCCCGCCCAATTGAGGCAACTTTGCCCTTCAAAGTCACGCCCGGCAGCATGTCGACCTTTACCGTGACCGGCTGACCCGGACGTATGCGCGGTAGCGAAGTTTCCTTGAAATTCGCGTCGACCCACCAATCCGACGATTCAACAATCGAAAACTGCGGTGCATTGGCTGACACCGCCGAACCTGGTCGCAGAGTCAGGTTGGCAATCCACCCATCCGACGTGGCGTAGACCCTGGTCCAGTTCAAGTCGGCCTGTGCAATCTCAAGCTGCGCACGCGACGACAGAACATCGTCCTGCTTTGCAGACAGTCCACTTTGGAGTGCCAAAAGGGTGGACTGGCTCGCGGTCAACCGGGCCGAGGCCTCGGCAAAGGTTGTTGTCGCTTGGTCCAGTGAGGCCTGCGCCAGATCGCCGTCCGAGAACAGAGCCTTGGCGCGTTCGAAATTGTTCTTGGCTGTGTCATAGGCTGATTGCGTGGACTCGACAGCCGCTTCAGCCGCCGTGATCTGGGTAGAGTACGATTGCGCCTGCTGCATGGCGCTATCCAGATTGGCCTGAGCCTGGTCGACAGAAGCTTTGAACTGCGTTTCATCAATCGTGAACAGAAGATCGCCTGCCTTTACCGGCTGATTGTCCGTGATTGGTACCTCTGCAACTTGACCGGTTACTCTTGCAGCAACTTTGATAATATTTGCACCAACGTACGCATCCTTGGTCGAGGGGTAGCGTTCTTCATGGCGCCAATAGAGAAACAGGCCGGCGGCAATTGCGATCAGCATGACTGCTGCGGCTACGGCTTTAAAAAGCTTCATAAATCCGTTCTCTTACAAGGCGTTACATTGGATAGGTGTGCATCCGCACCGCTAGATTGCCCATAATCCAGACAGTTCCGAGGATGATAATCAGCAAAACAAGTGTTGAAAAAAGAACTAAGTCCAGATCTTCACGGCTGCTGCGACGGCGGTCGATATGGAGGAAGTAAACCAGCTGCACGATCAACTGCGCTAACCCTAGCAACGCAATCGACAGGTAGACCCCCTTAGTTTCAATGCCGTATGTGTAGGCGATTGTGAACACGGCGAATGTCAGCAACAACGAACCGCCATAGCCAATCACATACCTACGGCGCTCGCGCCGGTGCATTTCGCTGCGCTTATCCATAGGCCAGCCCTCCGAAATATACGATGGTGATGATGCCGATCCAGATTAGGTCGAGGAAGTGCCAGAACAAGGCCAACCGCACCACACGCGACATCAACAGATCGGTCAGGCCAAACAACCGTAACTGGATGCCCAGAACAACCAACCACAGACACCCCGCCGCCACATGCAGCCCGTGCAGCGGAACCAATCCGTAAAACGCCGACAAGAACCCGCTGCGTTGGGGAATGCCGCCTTTTTCGGCCATTGAGATGAAATCGCGGACCTCCAGAACCAAAAAGCAGAGCCCCAAAACAAGTGTCACACAAAACCAGAAAACGATCCGTGACCGGGGCAGATTGTATTTCAAGGCCAACATCGCCAGCCCGACGGTCAGGCTACTGGTGAGCAGGATCATGGTTTGGGCAAAGATGCTTCTCAGGTCGAAAAGCTCATGCGGACCTGGCCCTCCGGCCTGGGCGTCAATCATTGTGATGTAAATGGCGAACATCAGGCCGAAATAGACCAGATCGCTCATCAGGAAGACCCAAAAGCCAAAGGTTACGACCTCGCTGGCCTTGTCGGCGCTAGCGTGCCTTCGCCCGAGATTTAGACCTGGATAGCTGTGGGTCGGTGCGCGCTTCATGTCACCGCCTCCAGATCAGGGCGGGCAAGACCGCGGTTTTCCGGAGCGGTTTCATGGTCACGGTCCACGGCCATTGAACTATGGACCAGATCCAGCCAAGCCTCATGTTGTTTGCGCACTTCTTCGGCGGGGATGACCTCTTCGATATTCAGTCTGAAGGTCCAGAGAATGAAGGACAGCAACATCAAGCCCGTCATCAATGCAGCCAGCCACCAGATCCACCAGACCAATGCGAACATCCAGACACCACTAAGCACGCACAGGATGAACCCGATGGCGGTGTTGCGCGGCATTGTTATGTCTTCATAGGCGTCAGGTGTCGGATAGGCGTTACCTCGTTCCTTGGCGGCCGCGAAATTGTCCCTGTCTGTGACCTGTGGGATGATTGCAAAGTTGTAAGGCGGCGGCGGTGCCGGGATTGACCATTCCAGCGTCCGTGCGTCCCAAGGATCACCGACTGGCACACGGGTTTTTTCCCGGTCGCGGATGCTGACCCACAGTTGAAAAACCACCGACAGCAAGGCTGAGAGGATCACCAACGCGCCCATAACAGCGATGATCATATAGGGGTGAAAGCTGGGGTCTTCCCAGCTGAACGACCGGCGCGGCATTCCCATGAGGCCAACGAAATAGAGCGGTAAGAAGGTCAACATGAATCCGACCGTCCAAAGTACGACTGTGATCCGGCCCCAGTATTCGTTCAAGCGGAAACCAAAGGCTTTGGGGAACCAGTAGTTGTACCCGGCCAGCAGACCGAACAATACGCCCGGCAGCAGGACGTTGTGGAAATGCGCGACCAGAAACAGGGTGTTATGCACTTGATAGTCGACCGTGGGATTGGCGAGGATCACGCCAGACAACCCGCCAATCACAAACAGCATCAGAAACGCCAAGCCGTAGAGCATCGGCACAGAAAACCGGATGCGGCCGCGATAAAGGGTTGCCATCCAGTCATAGACTTTCACACCTGTCGGGATCGCGATCAGCATGGTGGCGATCCCGAACACCGCATTGATCAGAGCACTTTGGCCCATTGTGAAGAAATGGTGCAGCCAAACGGTGAAAGACAGCACCGCGATACACATCGTGGCGATCACCAGTGAGTTGTAACCATAAAGGCGTTTGGCCGAGAACGTCGCAAAGATCTCGGAATAGATGCCATAGGCAGGCAGGACCAACAGATAGACCTCTGGGTGGCCGAACAGCCAAAACAGGTTGGCGTAGTTCATCATGTTGCCGCCAAGGTCATTGGTAAAAAAGTGAAAGCCCAGATAGCGGTCCGCCGCCAACATCAGCGCCGCCACCCCGAGTGGCGGCATTGCAAAGATAATCAGGATTGAGCTGCTGATGATGGTCCAGCAATACATCGGCAACCGCATGAACTTCATTCCCGGCGCCCGCAGCTTGTAGATCGTCACCGCAAAGTTGATGCCCGTCAATGTGGTACCGATGCCCGAAACGACGATGGCCCATATCCAGTAATCTGGTCCTACGCCGGGGTTGAAGGCGGCCCCCGTATACGGCGGATAGGCCGTCCAACCGCCGGTAGAGAAGTTACCGACAACCAGTGACACCATCAACATCATGCCGGCCGAAACGGTCAGACCCAGGCTGATCTGGTTCATCACCGGAAAGGCCACATCCCGCGCACCGATCATCAGTGGGATCAAAAAGTTTGCCAATCCGAACACAAATGGCACAGCGACAAAGAACACCATGATTGTGCCATGGGTGCTGAACAGCTCGGCGAAATGCTCGGCTTCTAGAAACCCATCGCCCGGCCCAGCCGCCTGCTGGGCGCGCATGACCACGCCCTCCAACACGCCTCTTGCCAACATGACGATGGCAAAGACGATATACATGATACCGATCTTTTTATGATCGGCGCTGGTCAGCCAGTCGCGCCACAGCGGCCCCCACAGGCGGAACCATGTCAGCAATCCAACGACAACGACAACACCGACGACCACAACAGCGGCGGCTGCATTAGCTACGATTTCATTCGCGTTGGGTGTCTGGATCAGACCGGCAATCGGGAAGGAATCCCAGCTTAGGCGGCCAAAGAAACCGGTGTCGGTCATTGCGTGCCCTCCTGCCCGTATTCAAAGCTTCCCGGCTGCTGATCCACAGGCAGCGGTTTCCCACCGTGATAGCGATGCAGAATAGACTGGAACAAATCACCCTCTACCAGCGTGAAATACAGAGCGTCATCTGGCATCTGGGCGGTTCCCAGCGCGGCCTGAACCTCATCCCGGTCAGTGCGCATGGCCAAAGTGCGGTAGGTCTGAGGGTCCAGTGGAATGCCATTGGCGCGAACAGCCTCGACCCAAGAACTGAAATCCTCTGATTGCATAGCGAGCGTTTTGAATTTCTGCTTGGTAAAGCCGCGGCCGTTGTATTGCGTGTTCTCGCCCTGCATCGTCTTGGGCGTATCGGCCACCAAATGCAGTTGCGTCGTCATTCCGGGCATGGCGTAAATCTGCCCGGCCAAAGCCGGGATCATAAAAGATTGCATGACCGTGTCAGTGGTCAGCGTCATTGCAACTTGTTGCTTAACCGGGATGCCCAGCTCTCCGACACTGGCAATACCCAGATCGGGGTAAATGAACAGCCATTTCCAATCCAGCCCAACGACCTGAACATTAAGTGCGGGGGTTTCACCGAACCTGGCTGCGTAAGGGTCAAGCCGGTGCGTTGCTTTCCACAGGTAAAAGGACAACAGAGCAACAATGACAACAGGCACGCCCCACATGGCGAATTCCAGCGGCGGGGAGAAATCCCATTTCGGCCGGTACGTAGCAGCGCTGTCCTTACGACGCCGGTATCGCAACGCAATCAGCGGCACCAGAACCAGAACGGGGACCACGGCAATGAGGATCAGAACCGTTGCCCGCAGCAGATGAACCTTCTGGACCGCCGCAATTGGGCCCTGAGGGTCCATGAAACTGTCGCTCGCCCCTGCCATCTGCGCTGTCGCGGCGACTACAATTGCCGCCAACGGCATTGCCCGTGACACAGGTAAGGGTCTGGGAAAGGCCACGCCTGATCTTCCTCTTACGTCGTCGCTTTCGGCCAACTATCGGCAGAGTCAGGAATTTTCTCAAGGAATTTTCCATAATCATCGATTACCCGACACACCGCCTGAACAACCGTAGCATTACGATTGCGCAAATCACCGCCAATGCCGCGGTTGACTTAACATCGGAGGCGCGCGAGACATTTTGGTGATGCGTCCAATTATTCTCGCCCTTTGTCTTTGGTGTCTTGCAACCAGCGCATACGCGCAGGATCGCGCGGCGGTTGAACGTCAGTTTCAAGCATGGCTGCAAGATACCGTATGGCCACAGGCCAAGACCAGCGGCGTCTCGCGCCGCACAATGCGCCAGGCTTTCGAGGGAGTCACACTCAACTGGAAGCTACCGGATTTGGTGCCGCCGGGCAGCCAAGCGCAAGTGCCCAAGCGACAAAAACAGGCCGAATTCGGATCACCAGGACGCTACTTCAACAATGGCTCTGTTCAGGGGGCCACAGCCACAGGGCGACAAATGGCGCGTCGCCATTCAACGACTTTGGCACGCGTTGAGGCGGAAACAGGCGTGCCCGGACGCATCATCCTGGCTATTTGGGGCCGCGAGAGCGGGTATGGCCAAGTGCCAATCCGACACAACGCCTTTCAGGTTCTAAGTACGAAAGGCTTCATGAGCACCCGTTCTGACTATTTCACCAAAGAGCTGATTGCCGCGCTGCAGATAGCGGAGGCCGGTCACGCGCCACCGGGCACCTTGAAAAGCAGCTGGGCTGGGGCGTTGGGTCAACCACAATTCATGCCGTCAAACTTTCTAATCTATGCGGCCGATGGCAACGGTGACGGTCGATCAGATATCTGGGGTTCACCAGACGATACAATCGCATCAATCGGGAGTTTTTTGTCCCAACATGGTTGGGTCACCGGCCGCGATTGGGGCTTTGAAGTGAACGTTCCGGCCTCAGTTTCTTGTGCTTTAGAGGGGCCGGATCAGGGCAAGCCCATTCAGGACTGGGTAGCAATGGGCGTCACCCGGGTGTCGGGCAGACCGTTCCCAGAGCATGAGTTGCAAGGCGAAGGCTTTCTTATGATGCCCGCTGGACGTAATGGCCCTGCTTTTATCGTGACACCGAATTTCTATGTGCTGAAGGACTACAACAAAAGCGACCTGTATGCCTTGTTCGTGGGCCATGTGGGGGATCGCATTCAATACGGCGTAGGCGACTTTAAGGGGCGCTGGGGCAAATTAGGACAACTCTACCGGTCGGATATCGCGGCTATGCAACGGGCATTGGAACAGCAAGGTCACGATGTGGGTGGCGCGGACGGATTGCCCGGTTTTAAAACGCGCCGCTCAATCGGGCGCTGGCAAAAGGCGACGGGCAGGACGCCCACTTGCTTCCCAGAAACCGCCATGAAGGGCGCTCTCGTGCGGTAGCGATTCGCGCGTGGAACCTCGCCGATTGGCGCCTCTCCTTGTTGCCCAAGGGTCAAGCGCGAGTGGTACCCTTCACAAAAATGTCAAGAACGGATGAGGTTTCATTATTTAATTTCCGAGCCTACGCCTGTTTCATTCACGATCCACCTCCAGTTGCTTATTTTTAAGGCAGCATCTTTATCCTTTTTAGAAATAGTGTCACCTTCAGCGCCAGTGAAAGGCGACTTTTGCAAAAACGTTCCCGACTGCAAACCGAAAGACTGCGACGCGGTGTTCATTGCGATCTGAAAAAGCAAAAATTGAACCAGTCCCGGTCTCTCAGGGTCGGACAAACATGATGGTTGGCAGCCATCCTGAAAGGATGCGGGTGCCATGCCCCTAAAAAAATGGGAGTAGAACAACATGAACAAGTACATTCGGACATCTCTGGCGGGGTTATTGACCTCGACCATGATCACCGGTGCAGCCTTCGCTGCTGGCACCCATCCGACAACCGGTGAAGCGCTAGCTGACGACCAGACCTTTATCTATCGCCTCGGAGATGAACACAGCTCGGTCGACCCGCAGGTTGTCGAAGATACCTATGGCGCCGAAATCACCCGCGACCTGTTCGAAGGGCTGATGAACCAAGACGAAGACGGAAATCTGGTTCCGGGTGTCGCCACTGACTACACCACCAACGAAACCAAGGACGTCTACACTTTTACTCTGCGCGACAACGCCAAGTGGTCGAACGGCGACCCGGTGACCGCAGGCGACTTTGTCTACGCATGGAAACGTGCCGTCGATCCCGCCCTGTCCTCGCCCTATGCTTGGTTCATGGAGTTGATGTCGATCGAGAACGCCGCCGAGATTATTGCAGGCGAAAAGCCGATTGACGAACTGGGCGTCAAAGCCATCGACGATCACACTCTGGAAGTCACCCTCAGCGCACCTCTGCCGTATTTCCCGCAGATGACCACGCATTCGACCACATTTCCGGCACCGCAAAAGGTAATCGAGGAACATGGCGACGCTTGGACACGCCCCGAAAATATCGTTTCGAACGGCGCCTATATCCTGACCGAGCACGTGCCGCAGGAACGTTCGGTTCGTGAACGCAACGAAATGTATTGGGACAACGAGAACACCATTCTCGACAAGGTGGTCGCCCTAATCATCAATGACGAGAACGTTGCCCTGACCCGCTATCTGGCTGGTGAACTGGACCGCACCGAAGTGCCCGCAGGCCAGTTCCCCCGCCTCAGCCAGGAACACCCGGACGAAGCGATCAGCTTCCCGCGCCTGTGCAACTATTACTACACCTTCAACCTGACCGAAGACGGCCCCGAAGCGTTCAAGGACCCCAACGTGCGTCAGGCGCTGTCGCTGGCAGTGGATCGGGCAATCATCACTGAAAAAGTCATGGCTGGTGGACAGCCGCAGGCCTACACCTTCGCACCCGAAGCCACTGCAGGCTTCACCGTCCCCGAGGTTGAAATGGCCTCGATGACTCAGCCCGAGCGCGACGAGTTGGCCAAGGAACTGCTGGCCGGTGCCGGGTATGGCCCCGACAATCCGCTGAGCTTTGAGATGGTCTACAACACCAACGAAGACCACAAGAAGGTCGCCGTGGCGCTGAGCCAGATGTGGAAGCAAAAGCTGGGCGTGAATGTCGAACTGGCCAACATGGAATGGAAAGTGTTCCTGGAAGAGCGCGGCAACCAGAACTTTGATCTGGCCCGTGGCGCGTGGTGTGGCGACTATAACGAAGCGTCCACCTTCCTCGACCTGCTGCAATCGCAGTCGGGCTACAACGACGGCAAATATGCCAACGCCCGCGTGGACGAGTTGCTGGCACAAGCCAAAACTGCCGACGACCCTGCCCCCTTATATACCGAGGTTGAGCGTATCATCGCACAGGAAACCCCTGTGATCCCGATCTATCACTATGCGGGTGTCTACATGATGGACACCGATGTCGGGAACTGGCCGATCAATAACGTCGAGCAGAACTGGTACTCGAAAAACCTCTACAAGGTCGCCGAATAATCGTCTTTGAACCGCGCCCTGTCCCGGGACCGCCCGGGGCAGGGCCAATAAACATGGGGGCATGAAATGCTTGCCTATAGTCTTCGGCGACTGCTGGTCGCCATTCCGACGATCCTGTTGCTGATCGTCGCCTGTTTCTTTCTGATGCACTTCGCGCCCGGCGGGCCTTTCACGTCAGAGCGGCCTTTGCCGCCGGCAGTTCTGGCCAACATCGAGGCACGGTACGGGTTGGACCAACCGCTTTGGAAACAGCTTTGGGACTATCTCTACAACATCGTCGTGCATTTTGATTTCGGACCGTCCTTCAAGTTCAAGGACCGGGACGTGAATGACATCATCGCACAGGGCTTCCCGATCTCGTTGACCTATGGCTCGCTGTCGTTCCTGGTCGCGACGACCATCGGTGTCGGTCTCGGGATTGCTGCGGCGATCAAGCATAACAGCTGGATCGACTATTTCGCCGTGGGTCTGGGCATCGCAGCGCAGGCGCTGCCGAACTTCATCATGGGCCCGATCCTGATCCTGACATTCACCTTGTGGCTGGGATGGCTGCCTGGCGGTGGCTGGAACGGCGGGCAATGGCAATATCTGGTCATGCCGGTAATTGCGCTTGCGACTTCGTACATGGGATCAATCGCGCGGATAACGCGATCGTCGATGCTGGAAGTTCTGAACTCGAACTTCATTCGCACCGCCCGCGCCAAAGGCCTGCCGACCAGAACCGTGATCTGGCGTCATGCGCTGAAGCCGACGCTTTTGCCTGTCGTTTCGTATTTGGGACCGGTCTTTGTCTACGTGCTGACCGGTTCGGTGTTCGTCGACATCTACTTCTCGACCGGCGGTCTGGGACAGGCCTATGTGGGTTCAGCCCTGTCGCGGGACTATGCCGTGCTGCTGGGGGTCACGATCCTCTATGGCGCACTGACCGTTGTCGTGAACCTGCTGACCGACCTGGCCTACGCCTGGTTCGATCCGAAAATCCGTTACTGAGGGGCTGGCAATGCTTGGTAAATCACAAAAAGCCGCCCAGCTGGCCGAAGACGTCACCGACTACACGGTCATTCAGGGGCGGTCGCTCTGGCAAGATGCGCGGATGCGGTTTGTTCGCAACAAGGCTGCTATGGCCAGCGTGTTCATTCTGGGCCTCATCGTTCTGTTCACAATCATCGGTCCATATTTCGCCGTCTGGAACAACGAAGAAATCGACTGGAACGTCATGGGTGACGTGCGCGGTATGGGGATGCCCTCGATCGAAACGGGGCACTTTTTCGGCGTCGACGATCTCGGGCGTGACCTTTACAGCCGCGTCATTCAGGCAACGACGACCTCGCTGCTGGTGGGGCTGATCGGGGCGGCGACCGCGCTGATCGTTGGTACTTGCTACGGTATCGCCGCCGGATATATCGGCGGGCGCACCGACAGCGTCATGATGCGTTTCGTCGACATCTTGCTGGCGATCCCGGCAACGTTGATCGTCATCTTGCTGCTGGTCGTCGCAGGGCGGTCGTTCTTCATGTTGTTCATCGCGCTTGGCGCGGTGGGTTGGCTGACTATGGCGCGGATCGTGCGTGGGCAAACCCTGACCTTGAAGAACCGCGAGTTCATCGAAGCCGCACGGGCCGCCGGTGTCAGCGAATTCACTATTATGTATCGCCATATTCTGCCCAACCTGCTGGGTGTGGTGATTGTCTATGCCTCGCTGTTGGTGCCGGAAATGATCCTGATGGAAAGCTTCATTTCGTTCCTTGGGCTGGGCATTTCAGAGCCCTACACGTCCCTGGGTCGTTTGATTGCCGAAGGCGCAGGAACGATGGCTTACGGCACGCTGTGGCAGTTGATGTTCCCTCTGACAATCTATGTCGCCATCATCATCTCGATGTTCTTCATCGGCGATGGTTTGCGCGACGCTCTGGACCCAAAGGATCGCTGATATGAGCCTGTTTTCCATAAAAGACCTGAGCGTCCAGTTCGACACTCCTGATGGCGTTGTCGAGGCTGTCAAAGGCATCAGCTTTGACATCAATCCCGGTGAATGCCTGGGCATTGTGGGCGAAAGCGGGTCAGGCAAAAGTCAGACCTTCATGGCCGCGATGGGGCTGCTGCCGCCGGCCGGACGGGCCTTGGGGTCTGCCACGCTGAATGGCAAGGAAATCCTGAACCTGCCCATCAACAAGCTGAACAAGATCCGTGGCGACGATGTCGGCATGATTTTTCAGGACCCGCTGACCGCCCTGACCCCGCACCTTCGGATCGGCCAACAGATGCGCGAAGTTTTGCAGGTGCACGAAGGGTTGCAAGGTTCGGTTGCACGGGCCCGATGCCTGGAATGGCTGGACCGCGTGCGTATCCCCGAGGCAAAGCGACGGCTGGATCAATACCCGCACGAGTTGTCGGGCGGAATGCGCCAGCGCGTGATGATCGCCATGTCTATGCTGTGCAACCCCAAACTGCTGATCGCAGACGAGCCGACCACTGCCCTGGACGTCACCGTTCAGGCGGACATTCTGGACCTGATGGTGCGCCTGCAAAAGGACGAAGGCACCGCAATTGCCCTGATCACCCACGATATGGGTGTTGTCGCCCGCATGTGCGACCGCATCCAGGTCATGCGCCTGGGTCAATTCGTCGAAGCCGGAGACACGCGCGAAATCTTTCGTGCGCCGCAGCACGAATACACCCGCTCATTGCTGGATGCGATGCCGCGTATTGATGCCGGGGACGCGCCCAAAGCGCTGGACAAGGTCGACGAGCCGCTGCTCAAGGTCGACGACGTCAAGGTACATTTCCCAATCCATGTTTCAGGTGGGTTGTTCGGACGCAAAGTGCCTTTGAAAGCAGTCGACGGTGTCAGCTTTGATATCCGCAAGGGGGAAACGCTGGGTGTTGTGGGTGAATCGGGCTGCGGCAAGTCCACGCTGGCCCGCGCTGTTCTTCAACTCATCGAACCCAGCGGTGGCAGTGTCAGTTGGCTGGGTCATCCAATTGTCGGTCTCAGACGGGCCGAGTTGAACAAGTACCGCAAGGACCTTCAGATCGTATTCCAGGATCCGCTGGCCAGCCTTGATCCACGGATGACGATTTCGGCCTCGATTGCCGAACCGCTGAAGACCTATCGCCCGGATCTGACCGAACGCGAGCGCAAGACGATGGTCTCTGAGATGATGGAGCGCGTTGGCTTGAACGCCAACATGATCAACCGCTATCCGCATGAATTGTCCGGTGGGCAAAACCAGCGAGTCGGCATTGCGCGGGCAATGATCAATAAACCCAAGCTGATCATCTGCGATGAGGCCGTTTCCGCTCTGGACGTGTCCATTCAGGCCCAAATCGTCGAATTGTTGCGGGAACTGCAACAAGAGTTTGGCCTTTCAATGATCTTCATCAGCCACGACTTGTCGGTCGTGCGGGCGGTCTCGAACCGGATCATGGTGCTGTATCTGGGCCGGATTGTAGAACTGGGGGATGGCGAGGTGATCTGCTCAGACCCAATCCACCCCTACACCAAATCCCTGATTTCTGCCGTACCGATTCCAGACCCGGATGTCGAACGCAGCCGTCAGAGATTGAAGCTGCCCGGTGAACTGCCTTCGCCGATGGACCCAAAAGCGGCATTGCGGTTTCTACCCAGCCGGTTAGCCGCAGGACAGGCTGACTATGTACCGCAACTGAGTGAGGTGAAGCCCAACCACTTTGTGGCCGAACATGACCCACTGGATGCCATAATGAATGGGACCTAACCTACCTGCCCCGAAGTCGGTAATCGGCTTCGGGGCCTGTTCGCGTTTACAGGCGCGTTTCTGCTGCCTGTACTCTGGCAAAATCACTGCCCGATATTGTCGCACATCAGGGCAATGAACCGCTGTGACTAAGCAAAATTAAGCTGATCGTTTTGACTTATTAACCCTCAGATGGCACCATCTTTGAAAAAGACATACAGACTGTTTGTTGGCGTTGATTGTTAGAGCCACAGGGCCTAATAGGTCCTCGTAGTTCAAATCTAACAGTCATTGTTTTAGTAACTTGAGAGGTTATATGGCACGCAAGGTCACGAAGGCGATCTTCCCCGTTGCAGGGCTCGGCACCCGGTTTTTGCCAGCCACAAAGTCAGTACCAAAAGAGATCATGACACTGGTTGATCGCCCGTTGGTGCAGTACGCCATCGACGAGGCGCGTGCCGCTGGAATTACTGAATTCATTTTTGTCACGTCGCGCGGTAAGTCTGCCCTTGAAGATTATTTCGACCACAACTTGGTTCTTGAGCAGGAGCTCAAAACCAAGGGCAAGGACCAGCTTCTGGAAACGCTGAACGCAACCAACATGGAAAGCGGAGCGATCGCCTATATCCGCCAGCATAAAGCGCTTGGTCTGGGACACGCCGTCTGGTGCGCCCGCCGCCTGATTGGGGATGAGCCGTTTGCGGTCATGCTGCCCGATGACGTGATTGCTGCCGAAAAACCCTGTCTACAGCAGATGGTTGAAGCCTACGAAGAAACCGGCGGGAACATGGTTGCAGCTATGGAAGTACCTTCTGACAAGACCAGCTCCTACGGTGTGCTGGACGTAGGCGACAATATCGGCACGGTCGTGCGCGCACGCGGCATGGTGGAGAAACCAAAACCCGAAGAGGCACCTTCCAATCTGGCTGTAATCGGACGCTATGTGCTGGGTCCGTCAGTGCTGTACAATCTGAACCAAAAGAAAAAAGGCAGCGGCGGTGAGATTCAGCTAACCGATGCTATCGCCGAGGATATTGGCAATGGCGTGCCGGTATTTGGCTACAAGTTCGATGGTCAGCGGTTTGACTGCGGCTCTAAGTCTGGTTTCTTGCAGGCCACTGTGGCGTTCGCGTTGGCTCGGGACGACCTGCGTGAAGATCTAAACCAGTACTTGCACGACATCGTGGCAACAGGCCAAGCGGCGCAGTAACGCACTGTTTAAGCCTTTGGCGATTTGACAACCTTTTCTGGGCCGAGGCGTACTGTGCCTCGGCCCAGTTTTATTTCGGGCGTTTAAAAGTTAGCAAAGTATTTTCCCGGCGTTCGCCCCGGTCAGCAGGGATTCATCCACGGGACGGCAATGTGGTGCGCAAATCAAATGTCGAACCGACAGCCTCAGGAGGACGCCCGTGTCACAAAATTCACCCCGTTTGAACCTGCCTTTTTTGCAACCATCACAGGCTCAGAAACACGTAACCCACAATGAAGCATTGCGGCAGCTTGACATAGTTACTCAACTCACAGTGATTTCGACCAATGCCACGATCCCGCCCGCCGCGCCGGATCAGGGAGAAATTCATGCATTGGGCAATGCCCCGACAGGGGAATGGTCGGGGCAGGCTGGTTCGCTTGCCGTCTGGCTGGACAACGCCTGGCACTTTGTATCCCCCCGTGCGGGGTGGCGCGCATGGGACGAAAGCGCCGGGCAAATGCTGGTCTGGGACGGCAGCGCCTGGATTGACCCTCCGATAGCGACGCAAAACCTGGACGGTGTGGGTATTGCCACGGGCTATGACAGCACCAACCGCCTGTCGGTGCGCTCACCGGCAACACTGCTCAGCCATGATGGCACCGGACATCAGTTGAAAATCAACAAAGCCAGCGCCAGCGACACCGCGTCATTGCTGTTTCAGTCCAACTGGACAGGGCACGCCGAGATGGGTCTGTCGGGAAATAACGGGTTTGCTATCAAACTATCTCCAGACGGCGGCAGTTGGACTGACGCCCTGAGCTTAAACCCATCGACAGGCACAGCCAGTGGCGCGGCGGTTCAGGCAAGCGCTGACGATACGACCACCGGCCGGCTGATGCGAGCGGATTTCGGCTATGGTCCGGGCAACCTATTGGGGATCGTGTCGGAAAGTGGCGGTACGCCGACCGGAGCTGTGATCGAACGTGGCTCCACGTCCAATGGCGAATTCGTGCGCCATGCAGACGGTACACAAATTTGCTTCGTTTCACTACCCGCCACAGGCTGTACCAGCGATGACGGTGCCTTGTTCGCAAGCAATGTGGCGGTCTGGGATTTCCCGGTGGCCTTTGCCACCGGAGTAACAGTCGCCGTTAGCGGCAGCGGGGGTGCAAGCAATCGGTTCATCGCGTTCGACGCACCAACAGAGACTGAGGTGGGGTTCAAGGTGCTGGCCACGGCAAACGATACGACGATGTTGATCCCAACGGCCATTGCGGTTGGCCGCTGGTTCTAAGTCGTCAGGTTGCCCGAGCTTCGGCTCGGGCGTTCTGTGGCTGCTTGCTGGGCTAAAGCGCTGCAGTCCAGACCCGGTAACGCCCCTGCCCTGTCACTTCGCGGATCAGCCCACGTCTTGTAAAACGGTCGATGTTACGCTGTACTGCCGCCCGTGATGCCTTTGTTATCTCTTCGGCCAACGGCGCCGAGACCATCGGCCAAGCAGTCAGTACGTCGATCAACAAAGGTGGAGTCCGTCCGCTCAGCCCGCTGGTTGCCTCTCGGGCGCGCTGTTCCCACGCGCTGACCCGGTCCAGATGCATCAGCGCCGCCAGAGCCGCCTGCCCTGCCCCGTTGACCCAGGCCGAAAGCTTGTCGTCCACGCCCCCAGCCCCGCGCAATGCCCCGGGTCCCGACAGAGCCAAGGGCATGAACATCGCCCCCCCCCGTCCCATCGTTGCCGCGTGACGACCTGCGATAATCGCGGCTTCGGTATCCTGCCCGATCCCCGGTGACAAGGCACGCCAGGCGTGAAACCCAATTGCAGCCTGCGTCACCGGATGCAGGCCTTCGGAATTTCGCATAACCTCAGCCAAGTCGGCCACGGCCTCTGGGATCTCATCAAACCCTTGGGCCATACGGTCCAGAAATGCGGTTAGACCTGTCTCCCACCCCCCTTCGGAGGGGCCCGGACCTGACGTCAACCGCCGCACAGCCCAGCCAGCCCGGAACAGAGCTTGCACGTCGTCTCCGGTCGCACCGATCCGCAGTCCGGTCCAAAGGGCGAGCCGGTCGACACTGATCCGATCTCCCGTCCACCACCCCAGATCAGACACGTCCATCAGGGCCAGTCGATGGGTCCAGCCTTTTGGTCCGGCACGAAGGCGTTCGTCCAAAGCGCCGAAGATGGCAGCCAGATCCGCCAACTCATAAGAAAGCTCAGCTTGAGCCGCGCGCCAGTCCCGCGGATCGAAAAGCAACCGCCGATCAGCTTTTGGACCCGGGATCAGGAAGTCATCTACAGCCTCTTCATCCTCGGGAGGCAGAAACCACAAGTCATCGTCTTCGGGCGGGTCCACGTCATAGATACTGGAAGGACCAACCGCGTCGGCGTCCTCATCCAGATCAGGCATGACGGGCTTTCTTGTCATGCCCGGTATACTTCGAGGATTTTCCCCAGTTCACAAGACGTTTTTTTTGCGCATTACGCGTTTAACTGGCAAAATTTTCAGTTAGAAAATCCAACTGCCCGCTCAGATCACTCTGCTCGCTGCTGCCGATCAGCATGTACCCATAACCATCCTGCGCCCATGTGGCCGTAGCCAACCCACTCAGCACTGCCTGTTTGACGTCCTTTCTCGGCGCACCGTCCCCCTGCCGGATCACACAGAAGGCAAAGGGTCGGCCCTGCGCGTCGGCAAAGACGATCTGAATCAGCGGCTTGCCCTTGAAGGACAGGACCTGCGCACGTTTCAACTCCACCCCCGGCAGCGCCTCTAGCGCCTCTCGGTTGAGCGAACGACCCAGCTGTTCCTCAGCCTGCGCAAATTGTGCGGCCAAAGCCTCGGACGAAGTGTCCAGCGCCGCAATCGTATCCGGCACGTAAAGTGACTGGTAAATAGCGGCCTGCTCGGCCCAGCCCATCGGCTGGGGGCGTGTAGCCCAGAAAGTTGCCGACGCGGCCACAACCGCTACCGAGGCCGCAACGGCCAGCAATCGAAGTCCCCCAACAGCGGGTTGGGTATGGGGCTCGGGTTCTGGCAGATCAATCTTCGGATCTTCGGCTGGTAAACGCTCGAACACAGCCTGAACCACAGGTGCAAATGGATCCAGCGCCATCAGGCGTTGCTCAAGTTCGGGATTCTCCTCCACCGCACTTTCGACCGAACGGGCTTCGGCTTCATCCAGATTGCCTTCCAGATACGCCAGCAGCGTCTCATCGGAAAACTTCATTTGCCACTCCGTCGAACGGCGTCTGCCGCCTCATGCTGCATCACGGTTTTCAGTTTCTGCCGGGCGCTTGACAACCGGCTCATGATAGTCCCTATCGGCACCTCCAGCAACGCAGCGGCTTCGCGGTAGCTGTAACCCTCTACGAAAACAAGCGTTACCGTTTCCCGCTGCGCTTCTGGCAGCTGCATCACTTGTGTAAACACTTCAGCAGCGAAAATATTCGTTTCTGAGTCCGCCTCATGCGAAATTAATTCCGCTTCGGGCGTGACGGATAGTGCCTGAGCCTTACGAACCGAGCGCGCACGCACTTCATTCAACCAGATCGAACGGCAGATCGTCATCAACCAACTGTCCAGCCTGTCATAGGAGGTGACCTGATGGTGACGCTCTAACGCGCGTAAACATGTGGACTGCAGCAGATCGTCGGCCACGTCCGACGCGCCGGATAACGCCAGCCCGAACCGCCAAACTCGTTTCGAATGGGTCTGGATCGCACCGCGTACGGCCTGTTCTGAACTAATCTCACCGCCCATCGAATAAATCGCGACCTGTGTGTGTTTGCTTTCCACGGACCGGGCCCGCGGGGTCAGGACTGACATAATCCGAGGAGGAATGAAATGAAACTTCTGTTGAAGGCAGTCACGATTGCGTCGGCAATTGTTGCAGCCCCAGCTCTGGCGGAAAGCTGGACCTTGGCTCCCGCAGGCTCGCATCTGGCCTACGGTTCAATCAAGAAAGACACTGTGGGCGAGGTCAATTCGTTCACCGGCCTCCGCGGCCATGTCACCCCGGGCGGCAAGGCAGAGGTTGAGATCGACCTGTCCTCGGTCGAAACCAATATCGACATTCGCAACAAACGGATGATCGAACATGTGTTCAGCAAGGCCGGGACCGCATCTCTGACGACCAAGTTTGATATGGCTGAGGTTTCAGGCCTGAGCGTCGGCGAAACCACCACTGTCGATGCCCAAGCCGTATTGTCTCTGTCGGGGACAGACGTGACATTTGACGCTGAGATGTTCATGGCGCGTCTGACCGAGACCCAAGTCAAGGTGTCGACCAATGACATGGTGTTCCTAAGCACCGAGGATGCAGGCGTGAATGCCGGCGTCGACAAGCTGATGGAACTCGCCAGCCTGCCGGGCATCACCCGGACTGTGCCGGTGACCGCGCGACTGATCTTCAACAGGGATGAGGAACAGGCCCCGGTTGCTCCTGCCCCGATCGCTGTGGCCGCCGTTACAGGGGACGTCAAAGCGGGTAAGAAAGTGTTCCGCAAGTGCAGCGCCTGCCACAAGCTGGATGAAGACCACCACACAGTCGGCCCATCCCTGCATGGCATCATCGGTGCCACGGCCGGGCAGTCCGACGGGTTCCGCTACTCCGCGCCGTTGCAAAAGTCAGGCGTCGTCTGGACCACCGAAACCCTGACCGCGTTCCTGTCCGACCCGCGCGGTACCATCCCCGGCAACAAAATGCAGTTTCCCGGCCTTAAAAAGGACGGGGATATCGCCAACCTGATTGCTTACCTGCAGGCTGAGACACAAGGCTAATCCCGAACCCGGCTGAAACCGGGTTCCCTTTAGCCGCTCAGCCACGTTATCCCTTGTCGCAGCACATATGAGGGAGGCGCAGATCATGAGCGAAACGGTCAAACTGACATTGGATGAGATCCGGAGCCTCAGCCTGTCAATCCTCACCAAATCTGGCTTCGGACCGGATCACGCAGCAGCCATCGCCAACATGCTGACCACTTGCCAGATCGACGATTGCCAGTCCCACGGACTGTTCCGCCTGTTCATGTGCGCCGACACGATAAAGGCCGGGCAAATTGACGGGCATGTGGAGCCGACACTTGAACCTTCGGACAATGCCGTCGTCCGTGTGGACGCGCAGGGTGGCATGTCTCTGCTAGCCTTTGAAAAGGCTCTGCCGGTGCTGATCGAGAAAACCCGCACCCACGGCATTGCCGCAATGGCGATTAACCGTTGCTTCCACTTCTCAGCGCTCTGGCCCGAGGTAGAACGCCTGTCCTCGGTCGGTCTGGCTGCGATGGCTATGGTACCCAGCCATGCCTGGGTTGCCCCGGCGGGTGGCACAAGAGGCAGCCTTGGCACCAACCCGCTGGCCTTTAGCTGGCCGCGTCCGGGCAAAGACCCGTTCACCTTTGACTTCGCCACCAGCGCTTTTGCCCGGGGTGAGATCGAACTCTATCGCCGCGCAGGCAAACCCCTACCCGAGGGTGTCGCCATCGACAAAGACGGCAACCCGACAACTGATCCCCAGGCCGCTATGGACGGTGCCATGCTGACCTTTGGCAGCTACAAAGGCTCGGCCCTCTCGATCATGATCGAATTGCTGGCCGGCCCGTTGATCGACGACCTGACCAGCCTGGAAAGCATGGAATTCGCTGAAGGCGCAGGCGGCGCGCCCTATCACGGAGAAATCCTGCTGGCCTTCGATCCGGCCCAGTTCAGCGGTGGTCGGGTTACTGAGAATGACGATCGTGCCGAGCGCCTGTTCACCGACATTGCCGACCAAGGTGCCCGCCTGCCCTCTCAACGGCGCTTCGCTGCTAGGGCGCGGAACACCGAGCGAGGATATATTGAAGTCGCCAAAACCCTGTATGACGATCTGCAGACATTGGCCGAAGAAGTGCAGGCAACGTAAAGCCCCTTTCCCTTGGTAATGCGGCTGGCTAAGAAGTCCCTCCAGACATATTCAGGAGGCCCCCTTGGACCGCATCGCCCGCACCATCGCCACCGAGATCAACGCCCGGCCCGAACAGGTCGGCGCCGCGGTAAAACTGCTGGACGAAGGAGCCACCGTGCCCTTTGTCGCCCGCTATCGCAAAGAGGTGACGGGTGGGCTGGACGACACTCAGCTACGCACCCTGTCAGACCGCCTGTCCTATCTACGCGAGTTGGAAGCGCGGCGCGAAACGATCCTAGGGTCGATCAAGGATCAGGGCAAACTGACCGACGAATTGGCCAAATCCATCGCGCAGGCAGACACCAAGGCGCAGTTGGAAGATATTTACCTGCCCTACAAACCTAAGCGCCGCACCAAGGCAAAGATCGCGCGCGAAAACGGGCTGGAACCGCTGGCGGATGCCATTCTGTCCGACCGCTCGGCCGACCCCGAGATCCTGGCGCACGGCTACATGACTGAGGCGGTGCCGACCACCAAAGACGCCCTAAACGGTGCGCGAGATATCATCACCGAACGTCTAACCGAAAACGCCGCCCTACTGGGTGAGTTGCGGAGCTTCATGCAGCGCGAAGCTCTGCTGACCTCGAAAGTAATCGACGGCAAAGAGCAGGAAGGCGCGAAATTCAGCGACTATTTCAACCATTCGGAGCTGTGGGCCAAAACTCCCTCGCACCGTGCACTTGCGATGCTGCGCGCCTCGAAAGAGGGGATCGTAACCCTGGATGTCGCGCCTGACCCCGAAACCGGTGCGGCAAGAGCCGAGGCAATTGTCGCTGCCCATTTGCACACGCGCAGCGACGGTCCTGCCGACAAATGGCTACGCAAGGTGGCGGGGTGGACCTGGCGAGTGAAACTATCCCTGTCGATGATGGTTGAGCTGATGGCTGATTTGCGCAGTCGCGCACAAGAGGAGGCTATTCAGGTTTTTTCTCGAAACCTGAAAGACCTGCTATTTGCCGCTCCGGCCGGCGCACGGGCAACACTGGGTCTGGACCCTGGAATTCGCACGGGCGTCAAAGCCGCAGTCGTAGATGCGACCGGCAAGGTGGTTGCGACCGATACTCTCTATCCTTTTCAGCCAAAGAATAATCTGCGAGGAGCGCAGGCAACCATTCTGAACCTGATCGCCTCTCACAAAATCGAACTGATCGCCATCGGCAATGGCACGGCCAGCCGCGAGACTGAGAAGATGGTGGCCGATACGCTGAAACTTCTGCCCAAGACCGTCACCACCCCGACCAAGGTCGTCGTGTCGGAAGCCGGTGCTTCGGTTTACTCTGCATCGGAACTGGCCGCGCGCGAGTTTCCGGATCTTGATGTATCACTGCGCGGGGCAGTTTCGATTGCCCGTCGCCTGCAAGACCCTCTGGCTGAATTGGTGAAGATCGAACCCAAATCCATTGGGGTCGGCCAGTATCAGCATGACGTCGACCAGCACCGGCTATCGCAATCGCTGGCTTCAGTGATCGAAGACGTGGTGAATGCGGTGGGCGTAGACCTGAACACGGCGTCCGCGCCCCTACTCTCTCACGTATCGGGTTTGGGGCCTGGATTGGCCGAAGCGATCGTGATGCATCGCGACTTGAATGGCGCGTTTACGTCACGCAAGGAACTGCTGAGTGTTTCCCGGCTCGGCCCTCGTGCGTATGAACAATGCGCAGGTTTTTTGCGCATCAGAGAAGGCGTAGAACCATTGGACGCGTCTTCGGTCCACCCCGAGGCATACGGCGTGGCGCGCCAGATCGTCTCGGCCTGCGGGCGCGATATCCGTCAGATCATGGGGAGCGACGGGGCACTCAAGGGATTGCGGGCGGAACAGTTTGTCAATGACACGTTTGGACTGCCGACTGTGCGGGATATTTTTACAGAGTTGGAAAAACCAGGCCGCGACCCGCGACCCAGCTTTGTCACTGCGTCCTTCACCGATGGTGTCGAAGACATTACCGATTTGAAACCCGGAATGGTGCTTGAGGGAACAGTGACCAACGTCGCAGCCTTTGGTGCTTTCGTTGACATCGGCGTTCACCAGGACGGCTTGGTTCATGTCAGCCAGTTGGCTGATCGGTTCGTAAAAGACCCGCATGAAGTGGTCAAAGCCGGGCAGGTGGTCAAGGTTACCGTGGTGGAGGTTGATGTGTCACGGAAACGGATCGGCCTTACCATGCGAAAGGATGGCGGAGCCTCAGCCCGCGAAGATCGAGTGAGTCGCGGACCAAGAAAGAACCTAAGCTCCTCTGGACCCAAAGGCCCTCAACACGCAAAATCCGGCGATAATGCACAGAACAGCGCTTTTGCAGATGCACTCAAATCTGCTATGAAAAACCGCTGAACCGATAGGGAGCTATTAAGGCTCCAAACTTGGGGCCTTACGCGAATGCGTCAGGCTCCAGTTCTTCCCAGAATTCGAAGATTGCATTGGCGTTTAATCCGGAACGCCAGCCATGAGCACGGAAGTGCTCTCGGTCTAAATCGTTGTCGAGCCCGGCCAAAAACAGACGCTTGTCAGCATCGCGTTGTGTCGGGTTTCGCCGCGAAACCAGATCTTCAACAATGGTCAGCTTGCGAGACCGCTCGGCACGGTCCGCGGCTCGCGCCGCATAGGCCTGATCTTCTTGGGCCTTTTTAACCTCTCGAAGTCTCGCGGCTTCGACGGCTTCGGGACTTGGTTCTTTCGGAGAGGCCGCTTCAACCGGTTGGTAATCGTCCCGTAAAGCCGCGGACAAATACCCTACCGTCGACTTCACATCACCCTGCCCTCTGACATAATCCAGTTTTTGCTGCACATAGTCTTCACCATGCTCGGCAATCCACTGACGCGCCAACCGGTCCGAGACACCCTGATTGCGCAGCGTCTTGTACACCTGCAGATTTCGCACTCCGTCACTGTCATCGATCTCAAACATCGCTTTCTGAGGATTGCCCTTGATCAAAAAGCGGATATCAGTAACGGAACGCCCTTTCTTCTGGAACTCTGGTTCAATCAGAATGTCAGAGCTTTTGTTGACCTCAGCAACAGCAGGCTTGATGATCTTCGCATTGAGATGCTTGAAACTGCTGTAATAGTCGCTACCGTCCACCCCCATGAGCTTGCGGAAAACATCCAAGGACCACCAACCGGTCGAGCCAGTTCGAACAAACCTATAGCAATTTTCATAGAGCGCGAGACCGTGACCAGAGCTAAAGTTGCGTTGAATCTGAACATTGATCAAAGCATAGATTTTTGGATCGTACAGTTTCTGCGCCAATGCCGGAGAGTAGGCATATTCGCAAACACCGTTTTTCAGTTTGGCAAAGCTTAACAATGAAGACACACCCCATTCCTGCCGGCCCTGCTCATCCAGCATATCCCACTCTGCAACGGTTTCGGCCAAAGCGCGCAGACTGGCTCGGAGTGTATCGAAATCATTCGAGTTATAGCCAACCATCATCGCCAATGTACGGGCATCGATCGTGTGTGTCTGGGCGGAGGTCAGCGCATCGTATGCATTCAAAAGCAATACATTCGAAAGCTTACGCTGCAACAACGTAAGCTTACCGCTGATGTGGATTGCGGCAACGTTCTTCTTAACCGTTTCCCGGCGCAAAGGTCCGGCAAGCTGGTCCATATTTATTTGTGTATCCGGCATGATTCTGCCTGGCTGCTCGTTTTTATATTTCTGGCACGAAAAGTACCTAGGGATCAATTTAATTTAGGTACCCAAATACAGGAGACGCCGCATCCCGTATCCGGGTACCTAGCGTTGCGCACCCCTGAGTTATCCACAGCAATGCTCAATTTGGCAGCCTCTTCGCGAGTCCGTTGTTGAGGAAGACAAGACAAAACTCCGCTAATTAGGGCCTAAACTGTCTGCAAATTCAAAGTCCTGCGAATCGGAACCCTTCTTACTGAAAAACAGAACCTTTCATCCCGTGTACGGGCACCTTTGATCCTGAATGCAGGCACCTTTAGAACCGTATACAGGTACCTAAATAGGTCTTAGTTATTGTTTTATTTAACTATTTCTGTTCTAAAGATTCTAAACAATATAAAAATAATAAACTTTTGTTAGCCGTGTGTTCTTCTATTTTATTCGGTTTCGCCACGAAACCAGGCTTTCAGCACCTATTCTGTGGAAAACCCGCATTCAAAGGATAGCTTCGCAGGAAAATGTTCGCTATGTTGCGCAATATACGCCGCTAAGGCGAACATTATCTGAGGCATCGACAGTGAATAAACCTAACCAACCTCCCTTGCCGCCATATCTGAATCTTGACCCGGAGCTTGCAGCAAAGAAGCTACCTGATCCTATTGGCACATCGCGATTCGCAAAAGCAGCGACGTTTTGCGCCAAAGGACGTGAAGACCTTGCCCGTCGTGGATATGCCCCCGATGGTGAGAAAAGACTAAGACGCTTTTCTATTTGGGAGATAACAAAGTATCTAATCCCAGTCGCCCCGGCGCATCTACGGCGAGTCCTCAAGGCCAACCCGGATTTGCCACAAGGCGAAGGTGAGGCAGGATCTAAGTGGTTTACACTCGAAGAAGTACTCATGCTTCGCAAGCATTTTGCTGCCGAAGGTGTGAGCACTAAGGAATACCTGCCCTACCGACCTGATGGACTTCCTGCAAAAGTCGTCGCCGTTGCTAATTTCAAGGGTGGTGTCGGTAAAACGTCAACAGCTGCGCATCTGGCTATGTCAGCGGCATTAGACGGGTATAAGGTTCTGGTCATCGATCTAGATAGCCAGGGGTCGATGACCTCCATCCTCGGTGGAAACGTTGCAGATGAATGGCAAACTGTTTTTCCGTTGATTGCCAAAGACTACGCGCGTGCAGTGCAGGAAGAAAACCGGGTTCGCGCCGCAGCCGGGCACCCTGATATCCCGTTGGATGAGACCTTGCAGGAGGCGCTCAACACCCTGCCCCGTGACGTGATCCAGAAGACGCACTGGCCCAACATCGATCTGATTGGAGCGCAGCTGAACTTGTACTGGGCGGAATTCCAAATTCCAGTTTGGCGTATGGGGCTGAGGAGTTGGCCGCTTTGGGATGGCTTAACCAACTTCCTGCATGATGAAGGTGTTTTGAATGATTACGACATCGTTTTCTTGGATACGCCTCCTGCACTTGGGTACCTAACGATTAATGCGCTGGCTGCTGCGGATATTCTATTGGTTCCGCTGGGGGCTTCTTTTCTGGAATTTGACTCGACCGGTCGGTTCTTTGACATGCTCTACACCACTTTCGCCAGTATCGAAGATGGAGAAAACGCCGCTCAAAGGGCGGCTGGTTTGCCCGAGCTTAAGTTCGAATGGGATGTGGTGAGGGCAATCATCACCCGATTTGATGCTAGTCAACAGACCGATATGGCAAATGTCATTCAGGCCTATTTTGGCGATTTCATGAACGCTTACCGGCAGGACTACACCGCTTTAGTCGGGCAGGCGGGCGAACAGGTCAACGGTATTTACGAGGCAGACTACAGGGACTTCAACCGGGATACCTATGTTCGCGGGCGAGAGACCTTTGATCGTACCTATGCTGAATTCAAGCAGGTGTTGATTGGTTGCTGGTGGCGCGACGCGCAGATGGGAGAAGAAGCAAATGGCTAAACGCAGAAGATTGAGTGCTCCGGATACTGCAGAGCTTGAGCAGCTTGAGGCAGGTTTCGTGGCGAAACCCTCGATCAGTCCATTCGAGTCGAAGTCGTCAACGCCTCCTATAGCTCAGGTCGCAGCGGAAGCGGCTGCGTTGAATAGTCTGACGGCAGTCACGGATCGAGTCGCCTTGGCACAGGACCAGGGTGACGCGACCAAATGGCGGGATGCTCAGGGCGCCGGGTTGGTTGCAGAGATGCTGCCGCTGGATCAGATCAACGCCGATTTCATTCGCCGGGACCGCATGGTCGAGGACGAAGAAGCGATGGCCGAACTCTTGGAATCTCTGCGCGTTCACGGTTTGCGTACCCCAATTGAAGTAACGCGCGATGGTGATGGCTTTGGACTGATCTCGGGTTTTCGGCGACTGAAAGCCTTTCTACATCTCGCGGAAACTGAACCACGTTTTCGCGAAATCCCTGCGTTCATCCGAGAAGCCGGATCGGGGCAGGGCGCCTATGTGTCCATGGTCGAAGAAAACGAACTCCGGGCCAATCTCAGCCCCTATGAACGAGGGCGTATCGCGGTATTGGCAGCGGGGCAGGGGGTCTTTCCCTCGACTGAAGCTGCTGTTGACGTGCTGTTTGCTGCGTCTTCCAAGGCCAAAAGATCAAAGGTCCGTAGTTTTGCCATGGTCCATGAATCACTTGGAGATCTGTTGCAGCACCCCGTTTCTCTGACCGAGAAGTCCGGGCTGAGGTTGGCGTCCGCTCTAAGAGACGGTGCACAGGTCAGGTTGCGTCAGGCATTGGCTGAGGCGGGAGAGTTGGACCCCAAGTCTGAATGGGCACTCATCGAAGCAGCTCTGAAAGGGGCACCTGCTTCCGCAAAAGACAAAGCGCGGGGTGGGCGCCCGCAGCAGGTACAGCGATTGGCTCCTGTTTCACTTTCGGATGGAGGGGAGATCTTGGCCGAGGTGTCCGCAGGAGAATTGCGCATCCGTATACGTGGCCAGAGCGTCACGGACGAAGGCGCGCTGGATATTGTTGAGCAACTCGCCTCTTATCTGGGTGAGCTTCGCGCCAAAAACTGAACTGCAATAATCTATCAGTTGGCTTTTAGGGGCTTGGCTGTTTCAAAGATTGAAACTTGCCCGAGCATTGTGTGACTGGGTCCGTAGGTTATAAAATTCTGGTGCTTACCTAGTGCGCAAAAGATTATCATTTTGCGCACTACAATACCGAAGATGCAAAATACAAAGAATTGGTAAGTGACCACTGCGCGAAAAAATGGGGATCGCAACGGGATTTGTGGCAAAGTTTCTGACTGACTGAAGAGAACGTCCGGGACCCGCGGGCAATGCACCCAGTTTCAAGAATTGAAGAAATGCGTTGAATCCAATTGTGAGCCTGTCCTTGCGGATCAAATTCATAACTTCGATTCCATCGTGAGTGAGCGTGCGGCTGTTGATCACCGCATGCGCCCGCACTGGGTGGTTACCGGCTTGAGCGCTGACCAAGCTAGAAGATATCTGTCTAAAGGCTGTTTTTCGGGACTAAAAACAGGCTTACCAAATCCAAATGTTAGCTTTATGGAATTTCTATGGATCGTCATTTAACACATTTAAAGATCACCGTCTCAGCCCTGACCAGGCAGCGCCCGGAAATGCTGTCGGCATTGCTCGAAAGCTGGGGAGGGATGACTGTTCCAGAAAACTGTTCAGTCCAGTGCCTCGTGGTCGAAAATGACACGGTTCCCCACAGTGAAGCAGTGGTTCGAGCATATGGCGAAACCCTGCCAAATGGCATGCCTCTTCTTTATGCACTTGAGACGGAACCGGGCATACCATTCGGTCGCAATTGCGCCGCCCGCCATGCGATCGCGCATGGATCTGATTTGCTGTGTTTTATGGATGACGACGAAACCGTTGCCCAAGATTGGTTAGACCGTTTGGTGACCGGATACAGAACCAGTTCGGCCGTTCTGTTAGGAGCCCCTCTGCGGGCTGCACCACCCTCAGGAGCCGAGACCGCAATACAGCGGCTCATGCTAAGCAATATTGAAAATCGGTATCTGACAAAGGAAAGGAAAGCCTCCAAGCGGGCCACGCTTGAAGATACCGGTGGAGTGACAATCGTGACCAATAACTGGCTGGGGGAGACCCGGCTATTTACCGACCACAATATCTGGTTCGACGAAACCATGCGGATGACAGGCGGTACTGACGCCAAGTTTTACGCTGAAACTGTTGCTGCAGGTTTGCCTGTCGGTTGGGTCGACAATGCGTTTGTTTATGAAAGGATACCTCCCGAACGTCTGTCTTTTTGGTATCAGGCTGCACGCGGTCGCGATCAATCCAACGCTTATATGCGAAGAAGGCTAGAACGTAGACCAGTCAACGCGGTGATGCAGATTGCCACCGCGCCATTTCGAATAGTCGCATTGGCGGGGTTGATCGTGTTGCTGCCATTCCAACCAAAAAAAAGACTTATCGATATCGCGCGCACCGCAGGTTGGCTCGTCGGCGTTCTGAGCATCCCATTCGGCTATAAATCTGCAC
This sequence comes from Ruegeria sp. SCP11, assembly GCF_040329455.1. NCBI lineage: Bacteria > Pseudomonadati > Pseudomonadota > Alphaproteobacteria > Rhodobacterales > Roseobacteraceae > Ruegeria > Ruegeria sp. SCP11. The sequence continues at coordinate 223,068 of NZ_JBDZYG010000003.1, forward strand.
TTTACAAGAAAGTCACCGGTCACTGACAAACTTCGAACCAGCCGCTTCAACCGAAGGCCGGATTTGGGGTTATGTTGAATCCTCTTAAAACGATCAGAGACGACAACATGCCCGTCACATTTCTCCTGCGATCTCAGTATGTACCAGAAAGCCCGAGGTCGTGGCGTTACGAATTTGATGCTTTGGGTGTACCATAAACTTTAGGTTTGGATTGACGGGCATACCAATTCCAAACGTATGTTCAAAACAACTGGTTCTCTGACGGCTTTAAAGCGAGCCCTTGAAAGGCTGCTATTTTCCCAAGGATGCAGGTTTGAGCGTGGTCTCCTCCTACGTACGATCGGTGTCTACTATTGCGACCTGACGAATTCATGACCAAGTAGGTGGGGTTGCATAACGGCCCGAATTCGATCAGGAACAAATGCAACTCGGATACGTTGGAATTTTGCATTGCAGAAAACAAAACTGAATATTGCAGAAACGCTGAACAATTCGATCTTATGGCGCTTGTTACGGGAAAACCTGAAATCTCAGAGGGTCCCATACATTATTGCCATACTTGCAATGGTGTTTGTTGCAGCTACCACCGCTGCCATCGCTTTCATTATGAGAGATGTCGTGGACTCGCTGTTCGAGGCAGATAATGCCTCGCAGGTCTTGAGTGTCTCCATCGCAGTATTTGTAATTTTTCTGGTCAAAGGGGTTGCAACCTACGTACAGGTTGTAGCCTTGACGCGTGCTGGTAACCGAATTGTTTCGCTTCAGCAGATAAAACTCTATGATAAGTTGCTGCGTCAGGGCGTGTCTTTCTTCAATCTTACGGAAAGCTCTAATCTGCTGATGAGGGTTACCCAATCTGCTCAGGCAGCGCGCCAAGTCATCGAGACGATCGTTACCACGGCCGTTCGCGACACGCTGAGCTTGATTGGATTGTTGGCGGTTATGTTCTACCAGCAACCTCTGTTGTCGCTTTTCACTTTGGTAATTGGTCCTCTTGCGATCTGGGGCGTCAGAACTCTTTTGCGAAGAGTGCGAGAGATCGCAGATATGGAAATGCAATCTCTTGGGGGGATCATGCAAGTGATCCAGGAAACGTCTGGTGGTATCCGGGTCATAAAGTCGTTCGGGCTGGAAAAGCGGATGGCCGATCGCATGTACGAGTCCGTCAAAAGTGTCGAGAAACGCCGAAATAAACTAGCACGTCTACAAGCTGCTACTAGCCCTTTGATGGATGTCCTTGCGGGCTTTGCCATTGCGTCAGTCATTGGTTTGAGTGCGGCCAACATATTCGGGTCTGGGAAATCCACGCCCGGAGAGTTGATGTCATTCGTGACTGCATTGATGATGGCATACGAACCAGCCAAAAGGCTGTCACGCGTTCGCGTCAAGCTTGAGATCGGTTTGCGGCGTGTAAAAATGCTGTTTAATCTACTGGATCAACCTGAAACCTTGGCTGAGGGAAAGGATCCCCAAGCCCTGCCTTCCGGCCCCAGAGAGATAAAGTTTGAGGATGTCACCTTCGGCTATCGCACCATCGAACCAATACTCAAAGACTTTTCCCTAACTTTTGACGCTGGAAAAACCACCGCGCTTGTTGGTTTGTCCGGCGGAGGAAAATCGACGATCCTTAACCTCGCGCTCCGCCTTTACGACCCGCAATCTGGCGTGGTCGCGATTGATGGGCAGGACGTTAAGCATGCTTCGTTTGCAAGCCTACGAGCGAACATGTCGTTTGTCGGACAGGAAACCTTTTTGTTCTCGGCATCTATTGCCGACAATATTCGGCTGGGCCGAGAAGGGGCGTCGCGGCAGGATGTGATCGAAGCCGCAAAAGCCGCAAACGCCTACGATTTTATCACAGACCTCGAAGACGGTTTCGACACTCTTGTAGGCGAAAATGGCGCTTTCCTGTCTGGTGGTCAAAAGCAGCGGTTGGCGATCGCCCGCGCCTTGTTGCGGGACAGCCCAATTTTGCTGCTTGACGAGCCGACAAGCGCACTCGACTCGAAGTCCGAACACCTAGTGCAGGAGGCCTTGCAGCGGCTGACTTCCGGGCGCACAACCATTATCGTCGCCCACCGTCTTTCCACTATTCTTCATGCTGACCAAATCGTGGTGATTGAGGCCGGTCAAGTTGTTGAAAAAGGAAACGCCAAAGAGCTGCTTAAAAATAACGGCCCATTTCGGGCTTTGTATGATCATCAATATGCGAATGTTGTTCATGCTGACCAATTATAGGTGAATCTAGACAAAGCGTTGCCAGTCCAGTGTAATTTCTCGCCGGCGACGCCACCCATTCGCAAACTTCTGACGTCAATAGAAATCCGCGATGGCCTAATACGGTAAGAAATGACATGGATGCATCAGTTATAATTCCGACTTACCATAGCTGGGACAAGCTGCAGTCGTGCCTGGATTGCCTTGCGTCTCAGACTGTTGAGCCACAAAAATTCGAGATCATTGTGGTAAACAATGACCCCTTGGATTCCACTCCTGAAGACTTCCGGCTTCCGACAAATGCGCAGATACTCACGGAAGGCAAACCGGGGTCTTACGCTGCCCGAAACAGGGGGATTGCCGCCGCGAGCACCGATCTGCTGTTTTTCACCGACTCTGATTGTTTGCCGGTGCCCGAATATGTCGAAAGCGGACTACGTATCGCACAGGAGCACCCAGAATTTGGCCGTTTTGGGGGTGATGTAGTGCTTGTTCCCAATGGCTCCGAATGGACAGCTGTTGAGTTGTACGATTACCACCTCGGTCTTGAGCAAAGGAAATGGGTGGAACGCGGCCGCGCCGTCACGGCCAACCTCATCGTGCGCCGCGACATGTTTGACCGCGTCGGTTTGTTCAACAGCGAGGTGTTATCAGGGGGCGATATGGAGTGGAATGATCGGGCGACTGCGGCAGGTGAGCCGATTTTTTTTGCCGCCGACGCAATCGTCCGCCATCCCGCCCGGTCCACTTTGCGCGAATTCGCAACAAAAGTACGTCGTATCGAAGGGGCGAGGTTGCGCCGAAACGCCGGACGCGGTGCCTTAAACTATGTCCCACCGATCCAAAAACTGATCCCCTCATTCCGAACGTTCAAAACCCTGCGGAAAAAGCCGGACCTCAATTTACGGCAGGTTTTGGCTATTTGGAGGGTACAATACGTCCTGCGTCTAGTTATGATCTCAGAAACATTTCGGCTTCTTTGGTTTCGACAGTCGGATATTCGAAAATAGCATTAGGTCAATAGTTGTGCGCCACGGCTTTGTTTAGAGTGTTATCATTTGGCAGTGGTTACTGAGCAGCCTCTGTTCCATGGGTATGATGGTTTCTGGGGCAGAATTTGAGCCTCGCGGAGGCCGAAAAAGCCCTCCCCGATGAGCTTTCGCCCGTTGAAGCTCTCGCACTGTCCTTTATCCAACGGTAATAGGTTTGCAAAGACTAATCCGCCTGATCGCATTGAAACTCGACATACCTTGCCACTTCAGCGTCTCGACCTGTCGTAACTTCGAAATACCCTTCGGGCTTTAATCGCTTGTTCGTCATTCTTGGCCCTTTGTCTCCTAAACATGGTGGTGAACCAGTTCGGTTGAGGAGGCTCATGGGTGGCGACAACGTGGTAGAAGCCCGAGCTTGCACTTCGTGAGCGTTAGTGAGATTGAGAATAAGTATTTTCAGCGTCAGTGAATTCTGAAGCACTTGCACCGCTTCACTTTACGCAAGAACAGGTTGAATCAATGATCATGAAGTTGGGAACAGAGGCGAGAAAACCCACCCGCTCTCTGGAGGAACGAATTCGCCGTAAGAAACGGCGCAATCTCATACTCATCCTACTGTCGCCTGTACTTGTTCTGTTATCTCCCGTGTTGTTGCCAATCTACCTGGTGATGCGCAATCGAAAGAGAAAAATGCGCGTGGCGGGATTACAGCGCCCCAAAGGCCGCATGGGTGAAATCGCCGGATCGCTTGCGTCCGTTGCGCCTGCGGTGAGGGACGAAGGGGAAGAAGAACGAGTCAATTCTTTGCCCGATACGTTTGCACTTTGCCGCATCATTGGGAACGATCTGATCCCCCGGCATGCCGCTGGTCAGTCTTTGGCGAACTTAAAGTTCATTCTGGAAAACGAACCTGAACTTGAAAACTGCACCAAGCTTTGGATTCTCAACCGGATTTTTGATCCTGATAACGAAGCAAAATTGCTTTCACTACTGGATGAGCATCAACAGACGTATGAAAGAATCCCCTTCGATGCCGATGAATTGCAAACGACGGGCTATGACTTTGAAACATTCGAAAACCCGTTGGTCTTTTCTGATGGCACGCTCGATTCGGTGGAAGCGGAAACTCGAGCCAGAATGGTAACTCAGGCCTACCGAGCTAAGAACAACTATGTCATGAACAATAACGGCGCGCGAAATGCAGCACTTAAACTGTGCTTGCATCATGCAAAATGGGCGCTGCCGTTTGATGGCAATTGCTATTTTACCAAAAATGCCTGGGGCTCATTTCGCGATGACGTTGTGGCCAATAGGGACAAACGTTATTTCACAGTCCCAATGGCTCGGATGCAGGACAATGCGGACCTTCTTGATGACGACGCCACGTTTAATGCGACTGAAGAGCCACAGATGGCGTTCCGGTGCGACGCCCCCCTGCGGTTTGATGAGACCCACCCCTACGGTCGTAGACCAAAGGTCGAACTGTTTGTTCATTTGGGTATAGAGGGCCCGTGGCAGTATTGGCTAGTGGATTTCTTTGACAGCCCGCCGCGAAAAGTCAGTCCGGAAGGCCACAGAGTTGCACAGGCGGGCTGGGTAGCTCGACTGTTTTCCGGCCAATCGGGCTTGGAAAAAGAAGGTACAAAAAGCTTAAAGAATCGGGGGTTGGCAAGAAATGAAGCTATCCGCGCGACTCTGGACATGCTGGAAGCGAGCAAGGTGACAGAGAAATTGCGGGGTCATGGCCATTTCTTCTACGACCCCGATCGACTTGACGTACTTTCGGCCAATTTCAGTGACCCAGATTACATCGCGCTCCTTTCTGCCGCGGATGAGGCACTGACCCGTGGGCTGTATTCTGTGACAGATAAGCCAGAGCCAGCGCCAAGTGGTGACTTGAACGATTATTTTCACCCTGCGCCCTACTGGTGGCCCAATCCCAAGAAAAAAGATGGGCTGCCCTATATTCGTCAGGACGGCAAGCGGGTACCAGGAACACGGCTCTATGAGGCCGATAGCGACCGATATGATAGAACCCGATTGCAAAGGCTTTTCGACGATACAACTGTGCTTGTCCTCGCGGCGCGCGCGACCGGAGAAAAAAAATACTCGGACAAGGCCGAAAGCCTGATTCAAACATGGTTCATCAACGCAGAAACGAGGATGAACCCCAATCTGAATTTCGCTCAGGTGCGCAGGGGGCATCAGGATGACAAGGGGCTACACCACGGCGTGATCGAAACAAAGGACTTCTACTTCTTCCTCGACGCGGCTCAATTTTTGGAAAATGAAGTGCTTATTGAGGGACTGAAAACCTGGTGTTCGGAATTTTTGGGGTGGCTGACAACCAGTGAGCAAGGTGCCGATGAATGCCGAGCCGTGAACAACCACGGTACCTGTTTTGATCTGCAGACGGCGTCCATCGCAGCCTTTCTGAATGACGTCCAGACGCTGCAAGAAATCAATTTGAGAGCCCAAGCACGGATACTCGGCACTATCACACCGAGTGGCGAGCAACCGCATGAGATGGAACGCACGCTGACTCAGCACTACTGTACGTTCAATGTGCAATCCTGGATAAACCTGTTTAATTTGCTGGAAAGTGTGGGGCTTCGTCCTTGGAGCAGCGCCGCCGGAGAGAGATTGATATCAGCAATGAAACATCTTCTTTCAGAGTCCGGCGAAGGGTGGAGTCACCCACAGATTGAGCCGTTCAATATGGCGCGCCTGGTTCCGATTGACTGTGCATTGCGTGAGCGGACCGGAACAGGAATATGGAAAACAGAGGATGCACCCTGTTGTTATTACCCTCATGATGGGGTTGCGCCTTTCTGGCGCCAAGCCAGCGGATACAGGATTGCCCAATAAATTCTTGCGGAGGACGGCCAATTGGATGCTGAAAGTGTCTGGTATTCCTGCAAGCTCTGTCGCAGGATTTGCTGGTCTTAGGCCTCGGACTTATTGATTTAGACCTATGATCTTACTTCACGAGTGACCCAGATTTTGGCGGAACGAAGCGCCTATGGCGGGCCTAATCATGCCGAGCGTGCATATTTGGGCGAGAAGAAGAACAAAAGCAAATCGTAATAGATACCGAGCTTTGGTAAGTTGAGATTGTGGTAGGGGTCTCACTTATAAGGCGTCCCCGGTTCTCCCAACTACCGTTCAGACAGCAGCCTGCGTTTTTCTGCCATGGCTTCGCGGCGGTTGCGTTCGATTCCCAATCTGAAGGACTCCTCGACAAAGTCGATATGGTCAACGGCGGCTTTGGCGGCGCGTTCCTCATCTCCTTCGATTACCGCTTGGCCCAGCTCCAAGTGCTGAGCCAACAGCTGCCGCCCCGTTCCGTCTATCGTTTTCAGGAAATCGCGGTTGTAGAACACGCCCTTTCGGGTGAGTTCGTAAATTGAGGCCATGATATGTATCAGGGTCGCATTTTGACTTGCATCCACGATTGCGGAATGCAGAGCAAAATCGGCCTCCTGCGAGGCCTTGGTATCGTTGTCACGCCAGGCGCGCTCATTTTCGGCCAGAATTTCGGCGATCCGCTCTTTGTCGGCCTTGGTCGCCCGCCGTGCAGCGAGGCGGGCGGCAAAACGTTCCTGCTCGCGCCGGTACTCCAGATAGTCAAAAAAGGCGGGTTCGTGTCGTTCATACAGCGCCAGCAGCGCGGGCATCATTGCCTGTCCGGTTAGCGCGGCAACGAAGGTGCCTTCGCCATGTTGGGTGGTCACCAGCCCGCGTTCTTCCAGAACCGCGAGGGCTTCTCGCAGTTTCGGTCGTGACACGCGTAGCATCTCGGCCAGATCGCGTTCGGAGGGGAGTTTGCGACCCTGTTTCAGAATGCCCGACGCGATCAGATCCTCAATCTGGGCCACCACGGCATCGGCCAGCGATTCGTGTCCAACCGGTTCAAAAATCGCCGTGGGGCTCATGTTGCCTTGCCTCTGCTAGCTGCGGGACCTGGGATTACTGGTAAATAAACATAACCATTTTCGTGAAAAATTCAAGCGAGCGTGTCGGGCGGGTGTTTGAAGCGCAGCCTAATGATTTTTCAAGAAAAACAGGCAGGCAGCATGAGTCATGGGCTTTTGCCTTATCTTACTGAAGCTCTGGCTTCCCGTAGCGGTGGGACCAGTCGTCCTGACCAGTGGTAAATAAAATTGTTGACTGGTTTGCATTGGTAAAGTTAATTTACCACCGGAGAGGTGCTGGAAGAGCCTGCGCCGCTGATTGGGGTAGATGCCCTGACCAACCCTGGAGGAGAATTCATGAAAAAGACCCTGACGAGCCTCGCCGTGGCCGCCAGCCTGATGGCCGCACCTGCGGTTGCCGCTGACAAGCTGTTGCTGAAAACCCCGATTGCGTTCTCGACCGAACTGCCGGGCCTCGGCTCGCCGATCCCGCGCGTTGCCGAACAGTTGGACGTAATGTCGGGCGGCACACTGAAAATGAAGGTTTATGAACCCGGCAAGCTGGTTCCGCCGTTTGAAATCCTGGACGCTGTGTCCACAGGCAAGATCAACTCGGGCTACACCACTGCCGGTTACTGGGCGGGTAAAATCCCGGCTGCACCGCTGTTTTCCGCCGTTCCCTTCGGCCCCGAAGCAGGCGAATATATGGCGTGGCTGTATTACGGAAACGGCCTGACCCTATACCAAGAGATGTATGATCAAGCGGGTTACAACGTTCACGTTCTGCCTTGCGCCATCATTGCTCCGGAAACTTCGGGCTGGTTCGCGTCCGAGATCAACTCGCCCGAGGATCTGAACGGCCTGAAGATGCGCTTCTTCGGTCTGGGCGGTAAAGTGATGCAGAAACTGGGTGTGGCTACTTCGCTGCTGCCGGGTGGTGAGATCTTCCCCGCGCTGGAAAAAGGCGCCATCGACGCGACCGAATTCTCTATGCCCGCCATCGACGCGCGTCTGGGCTTCCACAAGCTGGTGAAATTCAACTACTTCCCTGGCTGGCACCAGCAGGCGACCGTGTTCGAACTGTTGATCAACAAAGATGTCTGGAACGAAACCAGCGACCAGCACAAGGCGATTATCGAAAGCGCCTGTAAGGCTTCGATGGCTGACAGCTTTGCCGAAGGTGAAGCGATCCAGCACGCGGCTCTGATCGATAATGTCGAAAACAACGGCGTCACCATCAAGCAATGGTCGCCCGAGATGCTGGATACGTTCCGTGCGACTTGGGAAGAAGTTGCCGCTGAAGAAGCAGCAAACGACGCCTACTTCGCGAAAGTCCTGGCCGACATGAAAGAATTCCGTGACGGCTACGACCTGTGGAAAACCAACGCTTTCCTCCCTCGTCAGTAACCTCCCGACTGACGATACCGGGGCGGCCGTACCCGCCGCTCCGGTAACACCCTCTCATATTCGGAATTTCTAACCAATCACTGACCGCATGTCGGGCTGCTGAGCGAGGAATGACCATGGCCAATCCAAAGAACTTCAACGATCCGGTCGAAGCCTATGAAGGCATCCTGGAACACCCCGAAACTGACCGCCAGAAGATCGCCGTCGCGATCGACACGAGCGTAAAGGCGATCGGTCATGTGGTCATGTGGGCAAACGTACTGCTGATGGGGGCGATCTTCGCTCAGGTGTCGCTGCGCTATCTGTTCAGCCAGAACTATCCCAAGCTGGACGAGATCCAGTGGCATTTCTACGGCATCGTCACGATGATCGGTATTTCCTATGCCTTGATCACCGACAGCCATGTGCGGGTTGACGTGCTGCACATGCAATTGTCGCGCCGCGCGCAGCGGGTGATAGAAGTGATCGGCATCCTGACCTTGCTGACCCCGTTCATTTATCTGATGGTCGACCAGGGCTACGACTATTTCTACGAAAGCTTCCGCGTCAACGAACGCTCGGACAGCCCCACTGGTTTGCCTGCACGTTGGGCCTTTAAGGCGGTCATTCCGATCAGCTTCATTCTGCTGGCGCTGGCTGCCTTGGCGCGACTGATCCACGATGGCCATGCGCTACTCTACGGGCCGGAGTCCGAACGCGAGGGCGCCCCTCTACGCCGCATCTTGCTGGTGCTGGCTGTGTTCGCCGCCGTTTGCGTGGGCCTGACTTTCCTAGTGGAAACCACCGAGGAAAAGTTGGTTATCGCGATGTTCCTGACCTTCATCGCGCTGCTCTTCACCGGATACCCGGTAGCCTGGGTTCTGGCAGGTGTCGGTGTTGCGTATTGCGGTTTGGCCTACCTGTTCGACAACGACCTGATGCTGTGGACAGGGCTTGAGAGCACTTTCACTGGCCTTGACTACCTGACCCTGGGCGCGGTGGTGAACCGGGTCTACGCGACAATGTCCAACGCCGTTCTGGTTGCGTTGCCGATGTTCATCTTCATGGGCCTGATGCTGGACGAATCCGGTGTAGCCGAGCGTCTGATGTCGTCGATGCAGCGCCTGTTCGGTACAGTACGCGGTGGTCTGGCGATCACGGTAACCTTGATCGGCATCATCCTCGCGGCTTCGACCGGGATCATCGGTGCATCCGTCGTGCTGTTGGGTGTGCTGTCACTGCCCACCATGATGCAGCAAAAATACCAGCCGACGCTGGCTGCCGGTGTAGTCTCGGCGTCTGGTACTCTAGGCATCCTGATCCCGCCGTCGATCATGCTGGTGATCATGGCCGACCAGATGGCCCTGTCTGTCGGGGACCTGTTCATGGCCGCCGTCTTCCCCGGTGTCATCATCGGCGGTTTGTACCTGACTTACATCTTCATACTTGCGCTGGTGAAACGCGATGCGGCCCCCGTGCCCGAAGGTGCGAAAGCCCCTGACTGGGCCGCCGTCAAAGACGTGCTGATCGCCGTAATCCCGACGCTGATGCTGATCCTCGCTGTGCTGGGGTCGATCTTCGCCGGTCTGACCACGCCGACTGAAGCCTCAGGCATCGGTGCACTGGGCGCGACGTTGTTGGCGCTGGGTTACCGTAAGCTGACCTTTGCCAAGCTGTGGAACGTGCTGGTATCGACCTTCAACACCACCGCTTACATCTTCGCGATTTTCCTGGGCGCGACCGTGTTCTCGTACGTCCTGCGTGAACTGGGCGGAGACGAACTGATCGAGCATGTGGTGCAATCCACCGGCTTTGGTGCAAATGGCACGGTTCTCTTCATCCTGTTCATCGTCTTCCTGCTGGGTTTCGTACTCGACTGGATTGAGATCACCCTGATCGTCCTGCCGCTTATGCGCCCGATCGTGAACGGGTTGGGCATCGACATCCCCGGCTTTGGCGTTCTGGATGAACCGGCGCTGGTTTGGTTCGTGATCCTTGTTGCGGTGACGCTGCAAACCAGCTTCCTGACACCACCGGTGGGCTTTGCGCTATTCTACCTGAAAGGCGTCTGCCCGCCCGAGATCAAGCTGATGCATATCTACAAGGGCATCATCCCCTTCGTCCTGTTGCAGCTGACTGGACTGGCGCTAGTCTTCCTGTGGCCGACCCTCGCCACTTGGCTGCCCTCGGTCGCCTACTAAGGAGTTGACCCGATGCGACTGAACCAATGCCATAACTTTCATGACTTCCGGCGGCTGGCCAAACAGCGGCTGCCGGGGCCCATCTTCAACTATATTGACGGTGGCGCGGATGATGAGGTGACGTATCGGGAAAACACCAACGCGTTTGACCGTTGCGATCTGTTGCCCTCGGTTCTGCGTGGGGTGTCCGAAGTGGACATGTCCGTCACGGTGATGGGGCAAAAGCTGGATATGCCGGTCTATTGCTCACCCACCGCTTTGCAGCGCCTGTTCCACCATCAGGGCGAACGCGCGGTCGCGGCGGCGGCCGAGAAATACGGTACCATGTTCGGGGTCTCCTCGCTGGGGACCGTGTCACTTGAGGAACTGAGGCAAAAGCACAAGAACCCCCAAGTCTATCAGTTCTATTTCCACAAAGATCGCGGCCTGAACTCTGCAATGATGCAGCGCGCGAAAGAGGCAGGTGTTGAGGTGATGATGTTGACCGTCGACAGCATCACCGGTGGTAACCGCGAGCGTGATTTGCGCACCGGCTTTTCGATCCCGTTCCGGCTGACGCTTGGCGGCATGATCCAGTTTGCGATCAAGCCGATGTGGGGGATCAACTACGTCACTCACGAGAAATTCCGCCTGCCACAGTTGGAAGAACATGTGGATATGGGCGGTGGTGCTAGCTCGATTGGTGGGTATTTCACCGACATGCTCGACCCGTCGATGAACTGGGAAGACGTGGCTAAAATGGTACGCGATTGGGATGGTCAATTCTGCCTGAAGGGCATCATGACTGTCGAGGATGCAAAACGTGCCGCCGAGATTGGCTGTACCGGAATTATCCTTTCGAACCACGGTGGTCGCCAGTTGGATGGCTCACGCACGCCCTTCGACCAACTGGCCGAGATTGTGGATGCGGTCGGCGACAAGCTGGATGTAATGATGGACAGCGGCATTCAGCGCGGAACCCACGTGCTCAAAGCATTGTCGATAGGCGCAAAGGCGGTTGGGGTCGGGCGGCACTACCTGTATCCGCTGGCCGCTGCCGGGCAGGCGGGTGTCGAGCGCGCTTTGGGCCTGATGAGGGCCGAGATCGAACGCGACATGAAACTGATGGGTGTCACCAGTGTCGACCAACTGAGCCGCGAGAATATCCGCTTTCGCAACGCCTAAACCGAAACGAGGCCGCCATGACCAATGACGAGTTGATCAAACATTTCCGCTCTATCGTCGGATCGCGCCACGTTCTGACGGGCGAGCGCGCGACTGAGAGGTTTCGGCGCGGTTTCCGCTCGGGCGAAGGCCAGGCGTTGTGTGTCGTTCAACCGGGTAGCCTATTGGAGCAGTGGAAGGTACTTCAGGCTTGTGTCGAGGCTGATAAAATCGTCATCCTGCAGGCCTCAAATACCGGCCTGACAGAGGGGTCCACCCCCAAAGGCGGGTATGAGCGCGATGTTGTGCTGATCAACGTCAGCCGAATGAATGCTTTGCATCTTTTACAGGACGGGCAGCAGGTGCTCAGTTTCCCAGGCGCATCGCTGTTTGAGCTGGAAAAGCAGCTGCGACCGCTGGGGCGTACACCCCATTCGGTGATTGGTTCCTCCAGCATTGGAGCTTCTATTCTGGGTGGGGTTTGCAACAATTCCGGCGGTGCTCTGTGCGAGCGCGGCCCCAGCTATACCGAGCTTGCGCTGTTTGCCCAAATCACTGCGGATGGCGAGCTGAAATTGGTAAATAACCTGGGTCTGGAACTGGGTGAAAGGCCGGAAGAAATCCTGACGCGGCTTGAAGCTGGGGACTTTGAAAAGAATGCCCCGACGCCGGAAGGCCGAAATGCTTCAGATCCGGACTACACCACGATCCTCCGCGACGTCGATGCTGATACGCCCTCGCGGTATAACAACGACGACCGGCTGCTGTATGAGGTTTCCGGCTGTGCGGGAAAATTGGCGGTCTTCGCAGTGCGGCTTGATACCTTTCCGACCTACGGCCGTGAGCAGGTTTTTTATATCGGAACAAACGATCCCGCTGATCTGACAGAGTTGCGACGCCATATTCTGAAGAATTTCGAGACTCTGCCTGTCTCGGCCGAATACGTGCACCGTGAGTGTTTCGACATTGCAGCGAAATATGGCAAGGACACGTTGGTCATGATTGACAAGCTGGGGACCGATCGGCTGCCGATGTTCTTTGCCTTGAAAGGCGCGGTGGATTCACGCTTGAACAAGTTCGCTCTGACCCGGGGTTTTACTGACAAGTTTATGCAGGTTGTCTCAAAGCTCTGGCCCGAGCATCTGCCTAAGTTCCTGTATGACTATCGCAACAAGTATGAACACCATCTCATCCTGAAAATGCATGACGGCGGTATTGAAGAAGCTGCGGCATTCCTGCCTGATTTCTTCGAGGGGCGCGGAGCTGAGTTTATCACCTGCACACCGCGTGAAGCCAAGATTGCCGGTCTGCATCGTTTTGCAGCTGCTGGTGCTGCCGTGCGATATGGCCACGTTCACGCGGATGAGGTCGAAGAGATTCTGGCGCTGGATATTGCGCTGCGCCGCAATGACCGTGACTGGTTCGAAACTCTACCAGCCGAAATCTCCGATCAACTCGTGGGTAAGGTCTATTACGGCCATCTGATGTGCCACGTGATGCATCAGGATTACATTGTCAAAAAGGGGTGTGATCCAAAAGAGATCAAAGCGGCGATGCTCAGGATTTTGGATGAACGCGGTGCCGAGTACCCAGCCGAACATAATGTCGGCCATCTGTACAAAGCCAAGCCTGACCTTGCTGCGCATTACACGAGCTGCGATCCGACCAATTCGTTCAATCCGGGGATTGGGAAGATGTCAAAGGCGCGGAACTATGGGGAAGACCGCGCCATTTAACTGTTGCTCTTCGGAAAGGCCAAGTGATTTGCTCTCTTGGCCAAAGCTTCAGGCTTAAGACCAGCGCTCGATCAGGCGGATAACCCAGACCAGCACGATGCCATAAAGCACGTGCCCGGCCAGTGCGACCCAAGCGATGCCAGTAAAGTTCAAGAAGAAGGGCAGACCAGCAATGGCGGTGATGCCCCCGATGGCAAAGACCCAAAGCCCAAAACCATAGATGGCCGAGCCGAGAAAGATGTGACGGCCTTTGAAGATCGACGTCCAGATCGGGTTGAAGACATAGAGCCAGCCGATCGGATAACCGATCAGACCCACCAGATAGAAATGGACGAAGTAGCCTGCAAACTCACCGTTGGGTAGTCCGAGAGTGCCAAGCAGGCTGCGTGCCAAACCATGCGGGGACAAATTGGCAAAACCGATGGCTGGGCTGATCAATTGCCCCCATAGGTCAAACGCATTGGAGGCGAAGAAACCCGAAATGAACATCATGCCCAAAAGGGGGATGCTGAACTTAGGGAACAGCCCCGTGGAAACTTTGGAACTTTCTGACATCGTCATTGGGAGACCTTTCATTCCGGTAATGTTGCTTGCGTTCTTAAATCGGGAAGCGGCGGGTGATTTCAACGTATTGAAAGAGCTCTCACGCACAGGTGACAACGTGCGGATTTTTGAAACAAATTTGAGGCATCGTCCAATCGCCGGTTCGCGCGACCTACCGTTGTTCATCGAAGTCCCATTTACGACGAAGCTCCAAACGGCATGTTTCAACCCGTCGAACCCTCGCGCGGGTCACATTCGGAAATGCGGCTTTGGAACCTCTTAAACCTTTTCTTTTTCGATCAGCAGCAGCGCATTTTCCGCTGCCTCAAGCGCACCTTCAAGATACCCGCCGAACTGTGTCGCAACCTCGGTGCCGGCAAAAATCAGACGATTTCCCCAAATACGGTCCAAAGCACGTGGCATTCCATAGTGCGGGTGCGCATACATGGGCTGCTGATCGAGCGGGGTAGCGGTAAAGGGTTCAAACACCCAATCCACGATCCGCAGTGAAACCGGCTCGGCCGCTTCCAGTCCGAAAAGCCGGACCAGCTGATCCGACAGCGCCTGCCGCAAATGTAGTTCGTCCCGACGGGCCTGTGGAGGGAGGCCGATGAACCCGAACAGCGCATAATGTCCTCCCAAAGCAGGTGAGGCGTCGTGCAGCTCTACCATCGGTCCATGACGGCTCATCGCGCCGCCGGAAAGGCCCGCTTTGCGCCAAAAAGGGGTGTCGTAGGTAGCAATGGCCTTGGCCTGACCGGCCATCCACGTCGCGATCCCGGACATAGCTTCCCGCGTTGCCTGAGGCAGGGCAGGGGAAAACGCGATCCGGCTTGCGACTCGGGGCGGCAGAGCCAAAACCACTTGTTGTGCCCGGATCGTCAGGCCATTTTCCGAAGTAGCGGTAATTCCGTCGTTATCCCGGTTCAGCGCGGTGATCGACGTGGACAGCTTTATCCGATCTGCAGGAAGTTCGGCGACCAGTGCATCGGTCAACGCTGCCATCCCTCCTTGAAGGCGGTAGGGCTCCTGCATGGAAGCAAAACTTCTGCCCCATTCGACGCGCCCGGTTTCGTCCTCAAAGCAAAGCGCGCCGGTTGAATATTGTTTGAACCACTTCAGACCCAGTTGATCAACCAAAGCGGCAATACGTGGCTGTCCTGGCCAATACCAGGCTGGGCCGAGGTCGAAAAACCCGTTTCCTAGCCGTTCGGTGAGGATGCGACCGCCTGGTCGATCCCTCGCTTCTGCCAGCAGCACATCATGGCCCCGCTCAAACAGCTGGGTCGCAAGGCTCAGGCCGGAAAGCCCGGCGCCAATAATTAATACCCGCGTCTCCATCGATGGTACCTTTTCAAACGCTAGACGGCTGGTGCCTTGGCATAAGGCAAGTGCCCGGATTTCATCCAGATTTTAGCGCCTTCGGCGCCAGCAGTGGCTGACAGTTTTTCGCCTTCGGGCAAGCGTAACCAGCCGTTCTTGTGCAGAACATCTTCTCCGTTCGTTATGGTGCCATCTATGACCAAAAGCTCAATTCCTCCCGATGCGTCGGATTCAAGGGACACGCCAGGATCAAGATGGCTGTAGGTTACGACTTCGCGCGCGTCGCTGTGCAGGGTCACGATCGCCAGACCGTTCACCGGGGCTGGCAGTTCGTCGGCCATATTTTTGCGGAACTGGTTTCGGTCTTCCATATCGAATTGCCAAAGCTTCACAAAGATGGTGCAACCTGGTTCAGACCCCGGTGTGTGTGATGTCGTGGGGGGATTGCGCACATATGTGCCAGCAGGATAGTCACCGTGTTCGTCCTGAAAGACTCCGTCAAGCACGATGAACTCTTCGCCGCCAGTATGAGAGTGTGCCGAAAAGTGGCTGCCCGGTGCGTATCTCACGATGGTGGTGGCGCGGGCGACCTCACCTCCGATCCGATCCAACATGCGCCGGTCCACGCCTTTCATCGGCGAGGGCTGCCATTTAAGCTGATCGGAATGAACGACGACGCGGGAGGAAAAGTCGGAGTTGAGTTCCATGATGAAGGTTCCTTTCGACGGCTGAATTTAGATGGCGTCACTTATCAGCGTTTGCGCTCGTTAGACCTACGTGGGGATAGGAAGATTGGTCTGCAACATAGGATGAATTCTGATTTGGAAACTCACGGGGGTGTGAGGGGATCGGATTTCACGACCCGCGCAATTGCGTGACCAGATGCTCGATTAGAGCCCTAATCCGTGCGGTCAGGTGGCGGTTTTGCGGATAAACGGCGTATAGGCCCACCGAGACAGCCTCCTGTGACTCAAACAACAATTTCAGTTGGCCCGAGGCCAAAAACGGCTGCGCTGTGTATAGGGGGATACGCCCGATCCCCATGCCATCTGCCGCCATATTTGCGACGGCACGTGGTGAATTCGCGCGGAAATTGCCTGCAACGGTAACTGAATACGAGCCATCTGTTCCCTTGAAGGCCCAGTGGTCGAAATTGGTGCCAGCAGTTTGCAGCAGACAGTTGTGGGTAGGCAACGCGGCTGGGCTACTTGGGGTTCCATGCTGTGTCAAATACTCGGGCGACGCACAGCACACGATGCGCATGTCCATGAGCTTGCGTGCCACCAGTGTCGAATCCTTCAGCGCCCCAAACCGAATAGCCAGATCATAACCTTCCTCGACCATTGAGACGTGATAATCTGACAGGTGAAGTTCGACTGAAACTTTGGGATGTTGTGTCTGAAATGGCTTCAGCAGGTGAATCAACTCGGCCGAGCCATAGCCGGTTGGTGCAGTGATCCGAATGCGGCCCGCCAGCTCGGTCTGCCGTTGTTGGACAAGACCTTCCAGTTCATCAAACTGCTCAAGCAGCGGTAAACAACGTTCGTAGTAGGATCGACCTGTATCTGTCAGGGTCACGCTGCGTGTCGTGCGGTTGAACAGTTGTGCGTTCAATCGGTCTTCTAACTGGCCGACATATTTGCTAGCCAGTTTGGTGCTGATGCCAATCTGCTTTGCACCTTCAGTGAACGAAGAATGTGCCGCTACGGCCGCGAATGCGCGCATGCCCTGAATTGTGTCCATTGTCTACGCTTTGTTCATAGTAATTCACCAAATTAATATATTATCGCCATTATTAAATCAAATTAAGTCTGGTGCTCAGTCGCTGACCCTCAGCAAAACCCCCAGTCAGAGAAAGAGCTATCAGATGCCCAACACGATCCGAATTCACAGCTTTCCGTTGTCCGGTCATGCCCACCGCGCTGTACTTTTTGCCAGCTTGGCCGGCATCAAACATGAAGTCATCGACGTTGACCTTGCCGGTGGTGAGCATAAGCGCGAACCGTTTCTGAAGCTGAATCCAGCGGGTCAGGTGCCCGTGCTGGAGGACGGCGATACGGTTGTCACCGACAGCAACGCCATCTTGGTCTATCTGGCCCGGAAATACGCGTCGTCTTACTTGCCGTCCGATCCGGTGCTGGAGGCCGAGGTGCAGAAATTCCTGACGCTCGCCGCCGGTGAGATCGCCTTTGGTCCGGCCGCTGCACGGCTAATCACTGTTTTTAATGCGCCCTATGACATGGATTTCACCCATGCGATCGCCGCCAAAGTCCTGAAAAAGTTGGATACTCATCTGGAGGGGCGTGATTGGCTGGTTGGTGATGCGCCCACCATCGCGGATGTGGCGATCTACAGCTATACCGCGCATGCGCCCGAAGGCGGTGTGTCGTTGGAACCCTATGCAAAAGTGCGCCGCCTGCTGACCAATATTGAGGCGTTGAACGGTTTCGTTCCGATGCCCAGCACCGCAGCTGGCCTCAACGCCGCCTGATCTGAATGTGCCCATGGTCAGTTGCGCGCAGGCGTTGCTGACCAGCCAACTCCGAAGACATATGAGGTCTGTCATGAATGCTCCGGTCACACCACAAAAGTCGCCGTTTCACGCGGGCGAACGGGATATGCAATCCCGCGTGGGTAAGCGGGACAAGATAGAGGAACTGGGGCGCAACTTCATTCGCCCGTTCATGCCCGATCAACACCGAGAGTTCTTCGGCAAATTGCCCTTCATCGTCATTGGCAGCGTCAATCCAGACGGATGGCCCTGGGCGTCTATGATCTCTGGGTGGCCCGGGTTTATGACTTCACCGCACAACACGCGATTGGATATCGACACCCGACTTATAGAAGACGATCCGCTCAGCACTGCGCTGAAAGCCGGTGCGCCGATCGGCTTGGTTGGAGTCGAGCTGTCCACGCGCCGCCGCAACCGCATGAATGCCACCGTAAACCAGGTCGAAGATGATGGATTCTCGCTGGATGTGGTTCAATCCTTTGGCAATTGCCCGCAGTACATCCAGACCCATGAGGTTTCTTTCGTTAGGGAACCCGAGGCCATAATCGACCGCCGCCGCAGCGACCGGTTCTTTGAACTGGACGGGCAGGCGCGCGGAATTATCGGCTCAGCCAATTCCTTCTATGTTGCAAGTTCTGTAGAAACGATGGACCACACGGGCGTGGATGTCTCGCACCGGGGTGGGCGGTCTGGGTTCGTCAAGGTCGAAGACAACAGTCTGCTGGTGCCGGATTTTGCCGGCAATAATTTCTTTAACACGCTGGGAAATTTTCTGGTGAACCCACGCGCAGGCTTGCTGTTCCCGGACTATCAGACCGGCGATCTGCTGATGTTAACCGGGACGGTCGAAGTTTTGCCGGACAACCATCCCGATATCGCGGGTTTCCAGGGGGCAAGTCGGGGCTGGCGATTTCATTTGTATCACGGGTTGCGCATCTATGATGCTCTGCCCTTCCGGGGCGAATTTCAGGAGTTTTCGCCCAACAGCCTGATGGCGGACAGTTGGCAGGCGGTCGAGACACGGCAGAAGGCCGAAGCGTCGCGACGACAATGGCGATCCATGCGGGTGGCCTCGGTGAAGGACGAAAGCGAGACAATCCGTTCCTTCCTCTTTGAGTCTGCGGACGGATTGCCCTTGCTGTCTTTTGAGGCGGGCCAGTTCCTGACGATCCGTGTCCGCGCTGACAGCGAAAAACCGGTGACGCGGACCTACACGGTTTCTTCTGGCCCCGGTGATCCCGGTTACCGTATTTCTGTCAAACGCGAACCCGGTGGCACCGTGTCGAACTACCTTCACGATAGGCTGTCCGTCGGAGATCTGGTCGAAGTCAAAGCCCCCCAAGGTCAATTCCACCTGAATGCCAAAGAAACCCGTCCCGCCGTGTTGATTGCGGGCGGGGTTGGGATCACACCGATAGTGTCAATGACCCGCCATGTGCTCAACGAAGGGCAGCGGACTGGCCACACTCGTCGACTGACCATCTTCCACGCGGCACAGACCGTCTCGCAAAGGGCATTTCACACAGATCTACGCCGTGCCGAAGCCACCAGCAGTGGCAAGATTCGATATGTATCGGTCATTTCCCGCCCCGAGCATGACGCTCGCGAAGGTTCGGACATTGATGCCAAGGGCTACATCACGCCTGAGTTGATCCAAGAAAAACTGGCACTGGATGACTATGATTTCTTCCTCTGCGGACCGCCTCCCTTCATGCAATCCGTCTACGATTTGCTACGTGATCTCGGTGCGCAAGATGACCGAATTTTTGCTGAGAGCTTTGGCCCTGCCTCGCTGAAACGACGTTTGGATGACGAAGCTACCCCCTTCCGTCCGGGATCGGAGGCCGAAGAGGCAGTGGTTGTTTTTGAGGCCAGCGCTAAAAATGTGCGGTGGAAACGGGGCGAACCTACGCTGCTGGAAACTTCCGAGGCGCAGGGGTTGGCTCCCTCTTTCTCGTGCCGCTCCGGGTCGTGCGGCAGTTGTCTGACACGTAAAATCTCTGGCCAAGTCGCGTATCGCTCTGAGCCGACTGCGGATCATGCCGAAGATGAGGTGCTGATCTGTTGTGCCGTCCCTGCCGAAGGTTCGGATAGGGTGGTGCTGGACCTCTGAGACCTCTCGCGTAGCGGGTGTAAACCACGGGGCTTTTCGACATTTTCTCGAAACGGTTCGGGACATTGTCATGTGTGAGGGGTAGAAAGGTCTGAACGCTCAGCCGAAAATGTGAGGAAACCCAATGACCGACCCCAAGCTCAGAACCACATCGGGCAATGGCCGTATCTTTGACAGCGTGCTCGACACGATCGGTAACACGCCTACAATCCGCATCAACAATCTGGGGCCAGAGGGCGTCAACCTGTTTGTGAAGTTTGAGGCGTTCAATCCCGCTGGGTCGGTAAAGGACCGTCTGGCCGTCAATATCATTGAGGCGGCCGAGCGCAGCGGAGCACTGAAACCTGGTCAGACAGTCGTCGAGGCGACCAGTGGCAACACTGGCATTGGTCTGGCCATGGTCTGTGCGCAAAAGGGCTATCCGCTGGTCGTTACCATGGCCGAAAGCTTCTCGACCGAGCGCCGCCGGTTGATGCGCATGCTGGGGGCCAAGGTCGTTCTGACACCGAAAGCGGAAAAAGGCTTTGGGATG
The DNA here is from genome assembly GCF_040329455.1 of Ruegeria sp. SCP11. Lineage (NCBI taxonomy): Bacteria > Pseudomonadati > Pseudomonadota > Alphaproteobacteria > Rhodobacterales > Roseobacteraceae > Ruegeria > Ruegeria sp. SCP11. Next base: position 243,680 of record NZ_JBDZYG010000003.1, read on the forward strand.
TATCGTAAAGCCGCGGAACTGGCCGAGGAACATGGCTGGTTTCTGGCGCGTCAGTTCGAGACTCAGGCGAATGCCGAGATCCATGCTGCTACAACTGCGCGGGAGATTTTGGGAGACCTCAACGGTGATCGGCTAGACTATTTCGTGACGGGCTACGGCACGGGCGGCACGGTTACCGGTGTTTCACGGGTCCTGCGCGCCGAGCGGCCCGAGACAAAAATCATCCTCTCCGAACCCGCCAACGCGCAACTGGTGGGAAGTGGCATCGCGACCGAGCGGGGCGAAGAGAGTGATCCCGTTTCAAGCCACCCTGCGTTTGAGCCGCACGTGATACAGGGATGGACGCCGGATTTCATTCCGGCGGTGTTACAGGAATCCATCGACAATCGTTATTTCGATGAACTGATCCCTGTGTCCGGTCCAACAGGAGTTGAATGGGCGCAAAAACTGGCGAGTCAGGAAGGCATTCTGACCGGAATATCAGGCGGTGCGACCTTTGCCGTTGCGATGCAAATCGCTGAACAGGCCGAGCCTGGCGCGTCCGTGCTGTGCATGTTGCCCGACACCGGAGAGCGGTATCTGAGTACGCCTCTCTTCGATGCTTTCCCTGTAGACATGACGGATGAAGAAGCCGAAATCTCGCGCTCCACTCCGGGATACCACATCGGCTAACGGTAAAGCGTTTCTTGCCTAACGCCCCCGGTAACTGCAATGATATTGACAGGTTACGGGGGGCTCCCATGAGAAAAATCCTATGGTCGCCAGCAGTTGCACTTGTGTTGGCAGCAGCAAGTCTTTTTGCGCTTGAGGTCCGGGCGCAAGATGCCGCCCCTGTCTTAGAAAGCCCGTCATTGACTGACGTGAAGGCGATCATGGATCGCCGCTGTGTCGTTTGCCACAGCTGCTATGACGCGCCCTGCCAGCTGAAGCTGACCTCGCCCGAAGGTGTTTTGCGCGGGGCCAGTAAAGAAGCCGTCTACCATACCGAACGTTTGAAGGATGCTCAGCCTACCCGGGTTGGGATAGACGCTCAGACCGTGCCTGAATGGCGCGCGTTAGGGTTTCATTCAGTTACCCGCGATCCAGGGTCGGGCGATTCCGCGAGCTTGTTGGAACGGTATCTTGAGTTGGGACCTCGGAATGTTTTGCCAGTTGACGCGCCACTTCCTGATGAACTTGGCCTTGCCCTAGACCGTCCTTTGGTCTGCCCGACGTCTGGTGAGTTTGATACGTTCAGCCGAGTTCACGCGATGGCTGGCATGCCCTATGGTACTGCGCCGCTCACGGATGCAGAGTATCAGACCCTCATGACGTGGGCGCGCAGCGGTGCGCCGCTTCCAGCTGAACCTGCCGACATTCCAAGCGAAGTTCAGGACCAGATCACCGCTTGGGAGGCATTCCTGAACAGCGATGATCTGCGTAGCCAGCTGATGAGCCGGTACCTGTACGAACATCTGTTTTTGGCTCGACTCCATTTTCGGGGCGACGATCCAAGGCGATTTTTCCAGCTTGTGCGCTCGACCACAGGACCGGGAGAAGACATCGGCATCATCGCGACGCGGCGCCCGTTTGATGATCCAGGATCGGGCGAGTTTTACTATCGATTGGAGCAGATCACCGAAACAATCGTGCACAAAGAGCATCTGGTCTACACGCTAGGACCAGACCGCATGGCGCGCTACCGGCAATTGTTCCTTGACCCTGCGTGGACACTGGCTGAACTGCCCCCGTATGGAGACGCCGAGGGCGGCAACCCGTTCAGCACATTCATGCAGATACCCGCCAATAGCCGTTATCAGTTTCTGTTGGACGATGCGCTGTTTTTCGTCCGCAGCTTCATCCGCGGCCCGGTCTGCCACGGAGAGACCGCAGTCGATGTGATCGAGGACCGGTTCTGGGTCAGCTTTCTTGACCCCGAAGCGGACTTGTCGATTACAGACCCGAGCTATCTGCAAGAAGGTGCAGCCTATCTTGAATTGCCGGTGTCAGAAGCCGACGCCGGTGTTCTGGGCACGTTGCAAGGGTTCTCGCACAAGAAGCAAGCTCAGTATCTTGAGTTCAGGGATGCACGATACCGGGGCGCTCCGATCTACGAAACCGGGTTTGACTACAATTCGATTTGGGATGGCGACGGTGCCAACCCAAACGCGCTGATTACGGTGTTTCGGCATTTTGACAATGCCTCGGCCATGACTGGGTTTCACGGTGGCATTCCGGAAACCGCTTGGGTCATCGATTTCCCGATCTTTGAGCGTATCTACTATGACCTCGTGGCGGGCTATGATGTGTTCGGTCGGGTTGAGCATCAATTGGCCACACGCCTCTATATGGATGAGTTGCGGATGGAGAGCGAAGATACTTTTCTGTTCTTCATGCCACGGGAAGTCCGGCCGCAGATGCATGACCGCTGGTATCAGGGTGCGCTGGCTGAATTGCATACCTATTGGCATCGTCGGCGCGTCGACGACAGTTTTCCCGCTGGGATAACCTTTGAAACCACTACGCCCAAGCGGGAATTTCTGCTTAAATTGCTTGAACGAGGCAACGGGTTGTGGCCCACCGAGGACCCTATCAACAGATGTGCCGAAAGTGATTGCCCCACGGACGAATTGGGTACGGTACTGCGTGAATTGGCGGATCAAACTGGCGATTGGGTGAAATACCTGCCGGACTTGTCCGTTCTTGTGGTTGAGCAGGAAGGCGGGGCAGCACAACTTTTCACTCTTGTCCATGACAAGGCGCATTACAACGTGGCGTTCCTGTTTGATGAGAAGGCTAGGCGAGAACCCGACGCAGATGTACTGACAGTTCTTCCCGGACTGATCGGCAGCTACCCGAATTTCTATTTCCACCTGCGTCAGGATCAGTTGCCCACTTTCATAGCAGCGCTCAAATCCATCCAATCGCAAGGTGACTACATGGACGCAGTGGCCGAGTACGGGGTGCGTAGGACGAGCCCTGAATTCTGGGCTCTGAGCGACCGGGTTTATGAGATGTTTCTTGGCCAGAAGCCCATCCAGGCAGGGCTCTTTGATCTGAACAGGTATAAAGATCCCAAGCCGGGAGACGAACCTAGCTGAGCGCGGGTGACGTTTTGCTGAAATCGCGGTAGACTTGCCCGGTCGACCGCTGGCACCTACCTTAAATTTATGTGGTCCTTCGCAGATATCCGCCCGGCTTACAGCCGAGCCGAGCGTATCAGTGATGGGGTTGTGCATGTTTTAGGGGTTGCCGCGGCCCTTGTGGCGGTCCCGATCCTGATCGCGACCACCGCCCAAAACCGGCCCGAGCCCGAAGCGGTGCTGGGGGTTTTAATCTACGGTATTACGCTAATTCTGATGCTGACGTTTTCGGCGCTGTACAACATGATCGAAAGTGAACGATGGTCTGACCTGCTGCGCCGCCTCGACCACTCGGGCATTTATGTGAAGATCGCGGGCACGTACACGCCGTTCCTGTTGTTGCCGGGTGTTCAGGCTCCGGGGCTTCTGATTGGTCTTTGGTCCTCTGCCACCTTGGGGTCCATGCTGAAATTGATCGATCCTGCGCGTTTTCGATGGTTCGGTTTGGCGCTGTATCTGATGATGGGATGGGCTGTCGTTTGGGCCGGAAAATCCATGTTGACCGCGCTTTCCCCGGCCGTTGTCTGGCTGATCATTGCGGGTGGCGTTGCTTATACTGTGGGCGTCATATTCTACCTCTATGAGCGGTTGCCTTTTCACAACACCATTTGGCACGTATTTGTCTTGGCTGGGAGCGTGCTGTTCTTTATCGCGGTTTCGGTGCAAATCCTGTTTGTTCCGCATGTGATTGTCTGATCTGGCACTCAGGGCAGGGCTTCCGGCCACTAGGCAGAGCATCTCAGTTATGTAAGCGACGGATTAGGGCACTATTTTGAATTCTCACCCTGTCGTATGCGGCATTTACCACGGTCAAATCGCGCTACGTGTTTCATGGCGGTCTGAAAAAAAGGTTGCGAGCAAAAGAGATGCGCGTCCAGCAAGTGTGGAAGAATGTTGCATATTGCCCTGTCTAACCGGCGGTTTTGTGCAGCGCGGCAATTTGTAAGTTGCAAGTTGCAAGTTTATCGATATTAAAAAGGCAGGCATGGAACTTGGGACAAATTATCGATAAAATGGAAAACACCTCTCCTACCTGGACCCGTGAGGCGGCGCAGGCCGTATATGATCTTCCACTGATGGACTTGCTGTTCCGCGCACAGACCGTGCATCGCGAGAATTTTGATCCCAACAAGATCCAGACCTCCAAGCTACTTTCGATCAAGACAGGTGGCTGTGCCGAGGATTGCTCTTATTGTTCCCAATCGGCGCGCAATGGGTCGAAGTTGTCCGCCTCTAAGCTGATTGAAGTCCAGCGTGTGCTGACCGAGGCCCAAAAGGCGAAAGATGGCGGCGCAACCCGGTTCTGCATGGGGGCGGCCTGGCGTGAGCCGAAAGATCGCGACATGGATGCTCTGGTAGCCATGGTTGAAGGCGTCCGCGATATGGGCATGGAAACCTGCATGACGCTGGGCATGCTGGACGAGGACCAGGTCTTCCGTTTGCGCGACGCCGGGTTGGACTACTACAACCACAACATCGATACCTCCGAGCGCTATTACCCCGAGGTGATCACCACCCGTACATTCGCGGACCGGCTCGATACGCTGAACCGTGTGCAGGAAGCCGGGATCAAGGTGTGCTCTGGCGGCATCCTTGGAATGGGTGAAGAGATTAACGACCGGATCGATATGCTAGTCACACTGGCAAACTTGGGTCCCGCGCCTGAATCTGTGCCGGTAAACATGCTGATGCCACAGGAAGACACGCCGCTTGCTGATGCCAAGCCGATCGACCCGATTGAGTTCGTGCGTGTAATCGCTACGGCTCGCATCATGATGCCGAAATCCTATGTCCGGCTGTCCGCCGGACGCAGCGACATGACCGATGAACATCAGGCCATGTGTTTCTTTGCCGGGGCGAATTCGATCTTTGTGGGGGAAACGCTGCTGACGGCGGAAAACCCGGAAGAGGACAAGGACGCCATTCTGTTTGCCAAACTGGGGCTGGAGGCTGAAACGGTGGCTGGGCAAAGCTGCGCGGAAGCTGCTGAATGAAAGCATTGAGTCGACTGAACTCGATGCTTGAAACGCTCGGCTCCCGGCATCGCCGCCGGGTGCTGGCCCCGAGGCATGGGTTGGACTTTGCCTCGAATGATTATTTAGGCTTGGCGGAGTCTCCGTTGTTGCATGGCGCGGCGCAACAGGCGCTGGAGCGGGGCGTGCCGCTTGGGTCTGGCGGTTCGCGCCTATTGCGCGGCAATCACCCCGAGCACGAAGCATTGGAGGAAGAGGCTGCCGCATTCTTTGGGGCCGAGGGCGCGCTGTTTATGGGCGGCGGTTTTCAGGCCAATCAAGCGATCTTCTCAACTCTGCCCGCTGCCGGAGACCTGATCCTTTATGACGACTTGGTTCATGCCAGCGCCCATGAGGGAATGCGCATTAGCCGCGCCGACACGCGGGCCTTTGCCCACAACGATGTGGCTGATGCAAGGCGCGTTCTGTCCGATTGGCTGGCCGGTGGCGGCACTGGCCAAATCTGGATCGCGGTGGAAAGCATCTATTCGATGGAGGGCGATGTCGCGCCCTTGGTCACATTGTCCGATCTGGCCGTCGAGCACGAGGCTGTATTGGTTGTGGACGAAGCTCATGCCACTGGCGTTTTCGGACCGAACGGTAAAGGTCTGGCACATGGTTTGAAGGCTGAAGTTTTGACCTTGCACACCTGCGGCAAAGGTTTGGGCGTTTCGGGTGGTCTGATCTGTGGCTCGCAGGTGATGATCGAGGCACTGATCAACCGTGCAAGGCCGTTTATCTTTGCAACCGCGCCGTCTCCGTTCAATGCCGCGCTCGTACGTGCAGTGCTTGCGCATCTGAAAAAGGACACGACCCTGACCGAGGCTGCAACGGCGCGCATGCACCATGCCCACATCGCTGCGGGCCGGGGTAGAGTGCCGAAGGACATGCTCAACAGCCAGATCATTCCTGTCATTTTGGGTGATGAGGCCCGGACGATGCAGATGGCTGCGACCCTGCAGGCGCAAGGCTTTGATGTGCGTGGTATCCGCCCACCAACGGTTCCGCGTGGCACGTCGCGATTGCGGGTCTCGGTCACCGGCAACGTCTCTAAGGTCGATATCACGGCCCTGTTCGAAACGCTTGCGCAGCATCAAAGTGAGGCCGCATGAGTACCGTCATCGTAGTCGGAACGGATACTGGCATCGGAAAAACCGTCTTCGCGGCGGGTCTGACTGCCGCCCTTGGCGCGCGCTATTGGAAGCCCGTGCAATCGGGGTTGGAAGAGGCCACGGACTCGGAAATTGTAAAGGCTCTGTCCGGGGGCGACATCTTGCCCGAGGCCTATCGGCTGAACATGCCCGCCTCGCCGCATTTGTCGGCCGAGGATATGGGGATTGAGATCGACCCCGCCCATTTAGTTTTGCCACTGGTTGAGGGCCCTTTGGTTGTCGAAGGCGCGGGCGGGCTTATGGTGCCGCTGAATCGCCGGGTATTCTTTCTCGACGTGATCGCGCAGTGGAATGCTCCGGTGGTGCTGGTGGCGCGCACCGCGTTGGGCACGATCAACCATACAACCTTGTCCCTGATGGCACTGCGCAATGCCGGATGCAACGTGGTGGGCGTGGCTTTCGTCGGTGATGCCGAGCCGGATGTTGAACAGACCATAGCCGAGATGGGCGATGCCCGGCATCTGGGTCGACTACCTTTCATCGACCCTCTGTCCCGCGAGACTCTGACCGACGCTTTTACGGCGATCGACGTCGATAAAATCCGGAGCGCCCTGTGACCCCGCTCGAGTTTGACGCCCGCCACCTGTGGCATCCGTATACCAACGTGCTGAAGCCCGGCCCGATGCATTTGATCACCGGGGCAGAAGGTGTCTGGTTAACCACCGAAGACGGAACGCAGATGATAGATGCGATGTCTTCCTGGTGGTGCGCGGTGCACGGGCATCGTCATCCGGCCATCATTGCAGCAATGCAGACACAATTGGATCAGATGCCCCATGTGATGTTCGGCGGTCTGACCCATTCGCCTGCGATAGAACTTGGCCGCAAGATGATTGACCTGATGCCCGATGGTCTGGATCGTATTTTCTACAGCGATAGCGGGTCCGTCGCTATTGAAGTCGCTCTGAAAATGGCGGTGCAGTACCAGATGGCGCAGGGCCGCAAAGGACGCACGCAATTCGCCACCATTCGCGGCGGTTATCATGGCGACACTTGGAAAGCGATGAGCGTCTGTGACCCGGTCAACGGGATGCATGGCCTGTTCGCGGGGGCCTTGTCCGTTCAGCATTTTCTGCCTCGCCCGCAGATCGCGTTTAATCAGGATTGGTCCGAGGATGGCGACCTGAATGGGCTAAACGCGCTGGAAATATTGCTGGAAACCAAAGCGGACCAGATTGCGGGCTTGATCCTGGAACCCGTCGTTCAGGGGGCGGGGGGGATGTATTTCTATCACCCGACATGGCTGCAGCGGGCGCACGAGATGTGCAAGGCGCATGACGTGCTGGTCATCTTCGATGAGATCGCCACAGGCTTTGGCCGCACCGGAGAGCTGTTTGCCCTGCACCATGCCAATGTGGTTCCGGATATCCTATGCCTCGGTAAAGCTCTGACCGGGGGGCACATCACTCTGGCTGCGACAGTCACTACCGAAACCGTTGCCCGCCGGATTGGTGAGAGCGAGGCCGGCGTGATGATGCATGGCCCGACCTACATGGCCAACCCTCTGGCATGTGCGGCGGCAGTGGCCAGTCTGGAACAGCTATCGGTCCGGGACTGGCGCGCCGAAGTGACAGGCATTGCCGAGCAGATGTCGCAGGAACTCGCCCCGGCGCTTGGCCTGCCCGGCGTCGCCGATGTGCGCGTATTCGGCGCAATCGGCGTTATCGAAATGGAGGACTGGGTCGATCCTTCGATCGCGCATGGACTAGCCCTTGAAACCGGTGTGTGGCTGCGTCCCTTTGCGCGCAATATCTACTGCATGCCACCCTATATCATGGCTCCGGATGAGCTGAGTCGCGTGACGTCTGCCATGGTCTCGTTGGCGCGAGGGATGTCATGAAACAATGTTGGTTGTCCCGCTTGGGCACCAAAGAGGTGCTTGTGGTATTCGGGGGCTGGGGCCTTGGTGCCACGCCTTTCCAAGGATTGGTGGGAGACATGGACGTTCTTCTGGTCGAGGATTACACCCGACTGGATGATCCACTGAATGACCTTTCGCAATTTGACAGGGTCAACTTGCTCGCCTTTTCTTTTGGCGTGGCGTCCGCGGCGCATTGGCTGGCGCAGACAGGAGTGCGACCGGATCGTCTGATCGCAGTAAGCGGCACGCTGTCACCGGCAGATGTCACTCGCGGTATCGCGCCAGATATGATCCGCGCGACTGCCGAGAACCTGAGTCCTGCCAGTTTCACCAAATTCTGCCGCCGGGCCGGGTTGGGCGGGACCGCACCCGAGATCGATATCGGCTCCGCACGGGCCGAGCTTTATGCAGTGATCGAGCGCGGTACGGCACCCGACACCAAATTTGATCGGATTTGGATTCCTGAACGGGATCGTATCATTCCAACTCAGGCACAACATGCTGCCTGGGCCACACAACAAGAGGCGGTTCGAAGTATTTCCGGCGCGCATGTCCCCTTCCAAAGCGGGCAAAGCTGGGAGGAGTGGCTCGCATGAATGTCCAGATGACCGACCGTGTGCAACGCAGTTTCAGCCGCAGCTTTCGCACCTATCACGACGCGGCTTGCCAACAGGCCCGAATTGCAGAGCGTCTGGCACAGGATCTGCACAAAAGCGGTGCTCCGCGCCAATTTGTGTCAGGCTTGGAATTTGGATGTGGCACCGGACTTCTGACCCAGCGGCTCTGCGCTCAGTTTGCCTTTGACCAGCTGACAATCAACGACCTATCGCCGGAAGCCCAGGAAACGGCCTATGACTTTGGCGCGGATTTTCTGTGCGGCGACGCTGAAACGATCGCGTGGCCAGCGCGTCCGGATCTGATTGTGTCCGCGTCAATGATTCAATGGCTTCCCGACCCGGCGGCATTCCTGCGCCGTGCGGCCACCGCTCTGGTACCGGGTGGTTGGCTGGCGGTTTCGGGGTTCGGCCCGGGGCAGTATCGCGAACTGATGCATGTCGGCTCGGCAGCCAAAGCGCCTGGTTTGTGCCGGGCTGAAGAAATGGTCGCTGCGGTCATTGATCTTCTGGATGTCGTCTCGTTCGGCGAAGATGAGCGGCAGATGCGTTTCTCAACGCCCAGAAAGGTGTTGGACCATCTGCGAAAAACCGGTGTGAACGGCCGGGCGCAGAAACCTTGGACAAAATCTAACCTTCTCGCGTTCAGCAAGGACTATTCTCAGCGATTTGGCGATGCGCACGGGGTTTCGCTGACCTATCACCCGACCTGGCTTATCGCGCGAAAGCCTGACGCAGTTTAGGGCAGCCGGGTCAGGTGGCGCTGCATCACTGAATGCGCCTTGGCTGCGTCGCGATCTTTGATGGCGGCAAGAATGGCCGCGTGGTCCGGATCAGCGCGTTGTCGCCACTTTGTTGTATGCAGATTGTTGAAATGCCAAGCATAAAGCAGTTGCAAATTTTGAATTTCAGCGATCATGCGCGGCATGTTGCAGGCTGCGATAACGGCCATATGAAACCGTTGATTTGCATCCTCCCAATCAAGTGCTGTCCGAGCCTTGTCGCATTCTTCATGAACCTGCTCTATTTGTGCAATCTGAAGGGTGGTGAGGTTCGGTACGGAATGCAGCAAGGCCACTGGCTCCAGTGCTCGGCGCATGACCCGAAGCTCTTGAATCGCGTTCTGATCCAAGGGCGCCACACACATTCCGCGGCGAGGCAGGCCAACCACCAATCCTTGTGAGGCAAGGTGAAACAGTGCTTCGCGCACCGTCACTTGACTTACCCCGAGCTCGCGCGCGATCAGATCCTGCCGTAGCTTTTCGCCCGGCCTCAGCGCGCCGCTTACAATACGCGCCGAGAGTTTGTGCGCGATGTCATCCGATTTCTTCATCTGCTGCTCAGACACCTAGCCTCCGTTTTCTTGGCGTATCTGTCATAAGTCCAGACGCTTATCGTCTAGCAGAAGGTTGAGCAACAGAACTGTGCTACGGGAGGTTCTGCGTTGCAGCCAATCGAAACATGATACGCGTCGAGCTCTTTTGCGTGGAAATGATATATCCATGGCAAATTCGAAGTGAAGTTCATGCTTATGCCTCGCGGAGAACTGGGCGAATTTTAGTAATGCTAAAATAAATTTTGATCTTCTTGTTGGAATTCTATTCAATGGAAGCCACCTAAAAAACGCAGGAGTTCTCCATGGAAGCGCCTTCTGAGCGTGCCAAACCTAAAACCAAGGGCAAGCCGACCGAGCTGGGCCAATCAATACGACGGCGGCGTAAAGCCATGGGGCTGACGTTGGATCAGGTGGCGAAACTGGCTGACTTGACCACAGGGTTCCTTTCGCAGGTTGAGCGGGGGATCAGTTCGCCATCGCTGACGTCGCTTATGGCGATTGCAGCCGCACTGCAGACCAGTATCGAACAGTTGCTCAGCGTGCCTGAGGTGTTCTCGGAATATGTCCCACATGACGGGCGTCAGACATATTCCCTTGGCATGAGAGGGCGGTTTTATGAAAAGTTGGGCCCTGGTTTCGCAGGGGCCTTGTTTCATCCTCAGATCGTCCATCGCCCGCCAGGGCACGTATCGGAAAAGATGTGTCACGACGGAGAGGCCTTTTGTTATTTGCTATCCGGCCAGTTGGAATACCATCTTGGCGATCAAGTTTTCATCATGTCTCCGGGGGATGTGATTCACCACGACACGATGGTCAGGCACTACTCGGTTGTTCTTGGCGAAATCGAAGCGGTTGAGCTGTGGGTCACCACCTCTCCGATCAAGGATTCGGGGAGTTCGGGCTGATCGGTAATCAGGGGAGCTTGATGCGACAGTAAAAAATTTCTCTCAAATACTAAAAAAAACTTTAGTAAAACTAAGAATCACTTATTCTCTCCAGCAAGGACGCAAGAAATATGCGGGAGGAGAGAAGAATGAAGAAGAGAACGGCACTAGGATTGACTGTTGCAGCCGCGCTGGCGTTGCCGGTGATGGCGCAAGAGCGGGGCGGAACGATGAATTTCGCCCGCTATGATGGATCGCGGCTGATTGATCCGATCTATGCGGATCGAAATCCCGACATCTGGATGGTAGGCAGCTTGTTTGACACGTTGTTGCGGGGCAGCGCCGACGGCAACTCGGTTGAACCGGGATTGGCTGAAAGTTTCTCTGTGTCTGACGATGGGAAGACTGTCGTTATCACCTTGCGAGAGGGTATTAAGTTCGCAGACGGATCGCCGATGTCCGGAGAGGATGTCGTGTTCTCACTCGACCGGGCGCGCAATGGAGATCTCAGCCCTTGGGCCGGGCTCTTGGGATCAATTGACTCGGTTTCAGCTGACGGTAATGCAATCACTATTTCGCTGAAAGCACCCGATCCGACGATCCTGTCGATGCTGGCCACGTTCAACACGGCCATTGTGTCCAGGGCCGTGTTTGAAGCCGCTGCAGGCGAAACGGATCAGGATAAGTCCGCTGCCATTTTTGCATCAGCCTCAGCCGGAGTTGGGTCGGGACCATTCTACCTGTGTGGGTTTGAGCAGGGCGCCTCGATGGATTTCTGTGCCAACGAGCACTACTGGCGTTTGGGGACGGATGGAAAACCATTGCCCTATCTGGAGGGCGTGCATTTCGAGATAATTCCTGATGATGCGACCCGCATCCTGAGCCTGCAGGCCGGTGAAGTGGATGCGGCCGAGTTCATTCCTTTCAGCCGCGTGGCCGAACTGGAAGCCGATCCGAATGTCGATATGCAACTCTACCCATCGACGCGTATTATTTATTCGCCCATTAATACCCGCGACACCCGAGCTGACGGGTCACCGAACCCGCTTGCGGATGTTCGGGTTCGTCAGGCACTGAACTATGGCACCAACAAAGAGGCGCTGATTGGAGTGGTTCTGCACGGTGCGGGGCAGCCGATGAGCTCACCCTTGATGGCCAAGGCCACGCAGTATGCGGCCGACCTGAACCCGCTCTACGCGTATGACATGGACAAGGCCAAGTCGTTGGTCGCCGAGGCCGGGCTTGAGCAGGGTACGGATGTGACGCTGACCACGCTGGCTGGGTCTGCGGACGACGCGACCATATTTGCGGCATTGCAACAGATGTGGGCACCTTTGGGCATCAATCTGGTGGTCGAACAGGTCGATGGCGCGACACGCGGGGCCAAAAACCGCTCGGGTGAGTTCGACATTCACACCTATGGCTGGGTGAATGACGTGAATGACCCCAGCCAAGTTGTCGGCTGGCTGGGCTATACCCCGACCGCCAAAGCCGTAGGCACCGGATGGGAAAACACCGAGTTCAATACCTTGTTCGAAGAGGCCGCCAACGAGATGGACCCGGAGGCCCGCAAGGCCAAGTTTGCCCGGATGCAAGAACTTTACGCCGAAGCGGCCCCCTTGTTATTCATGTATGAGACCCCGTTTGCTGTGGCGCTTAGTACAGCGGTCGCGGGCTATGTTCAGACGCCCTTGGGCAATAATATCTTCGACGAAGCAACAGTCAGCCGCTAAGAGCTGATGCCCTTGCCTCGCCGCGCAAAGGCGGCGGGGCTTTTTGCGGAGGGTCCAAGTGTCCAGCTTGTCTTACATTCTGAAACGGTTCTTGATGCTGATCCCAACCTTTTTTCTGGTCATGGTCATCATCTTCCTTTTGGTGCGGTTGTTGCCGGGCGATCCCGCGATCGCGATAGCGGGCGACAGGGCTTCGGACGCAGATATTCAGGCTATCCGGGAACGACTGGGTCTGACCGAACCTATGCTGGTGCAATTCTGGCTGTTTCTCAGCAACACAATGCAAGGCGATCTGGGCCGGTCGATCCTGATGCGGACTGACGTACTGGAAGTCATAGCCGAACGCCTGCCGATCACCGTGTTTCTGACGGTCTATTCGGTTGCCCTGTCACTGCTGATAGCTGGTCCTCTGGCCTTTGTCGCGGCACTCAATCGTGGGCGGTGGCCCGATGCGGTAATCCGCACCGTGTTTCAAATCGGGTTGTCGATGCCGGTGTTCTATATCGGCCTCGTGCTGCTGACTTTCCTTGCCGCGCAGATGCGTCTTTTTCCGGTGGGCGGCTATGGCGACACGATTACCGAGCGGCTCTATCATCTGTTTCTGCCATCGGTCACGGTGGCGCTTTACACCTCAGCCATTATCATGCGGAACTTGCGTAGTGCGATAATCGAGGTGCTAGATGCCGAATATGTCCAGTTCGCGCGCGCCAAAGGGTTGCCCTCACGTCTAATCCTCGGGCGGCACGTATTGCGCAATGCGTTGATCTCGACCGTGACGTTGCTGGGTCTGTCCATCGGTAATCTAATGAGTGGCACTTTGGTCACCGAGACCGTGTTCGCCGTGCCCGGCATGGGGCGACTGATGCTCGAGGCGATCTTTGCCCGTGATTATCCTCTGATTCAGGGGCTTACGCTGACCTTTGCGGTTTTGGTCTCACTGGTCTTTCTTATGACCGACCTGTTCCAGGCCCGCCTTGACCCGAGGATGCGCCTGCAATGAGTGACGCGACCTTCACGACCACCCGCCCGTCCTTTACTCAGCTTGCCCTACGCAAACCGGGGTTTCTGGCAGGGCTGCTGATTGTTGGGTTTTCCACCCTGCTGGCGCTCTTCCCCGGTGCTTTTGCACCTTATGACCCTAATGCGATTGACTATCTGGCAGTTCGGCAACCACCAAGCTGGGCACATCCGTTTGGTACCGATCTGCTGGGCCGAGACAGCCTGTCTCGGGTGATCTGGGCCTATCAGGTCAACATGCAGATGGCGATCTTTGGGACCGTGTTCGCGTTGGTCACAGGGGTCATCGTCGGTGCTTTGGTTGGGTATTATCGCGGCATCGCCGACATGATCTTTGGCCGTATTGTCGATGCGGTGATCACCTTCCCGTTTCTGGTTCTGGTTATCGCTGTGGTCGCAGTATTGGGGCCGGGGTTGGTCAACATGTATATCGCGATATCAGTGGTCTATTGGGTCTATTACGCACGTCTGATGCGGGCCGAGGTAATTGCTCAGTTGGGCAATGACTATGCGGCCGCGGGTATAGTCATGGGCTATTCCGACCGGCGCATCATCTTTCGCCACTTGCTGCCCAACGCAATCACCCCCGTCATTGTCTACTGGATGACCGATATGGCGCTGGTGATCCTGCTGGGATCGTCGCTGGGTTACCTCGGTCTGGGCGCGCAGCCGCCGCAGGCGGAATGGGGCGTTCTGATTGCTGAAGGGCGCAACTTTATCTCGACCGCATGGTGGCTCAGCCTGATGCCCGGTCTTGCTATTGTTCTAACCGGGCTCGGCTTTTCGTTGCTAGGCGATGGTTTGGCCGATCTTCTAAGGCCAAGGGGGTAGGGGATGGATCATCACGCACCGGTACTAGAAGTCGACGGCCTGAACACCACGTTTCACCGTTCAGGTCAGCCATTGCCAGCACTGCGCGATGTCAGTTTCTCGGTCGCACGGGGCGAGGTTCTGGGGCTGGTCGGCGAAAGCGGGTCCGGCAAGAGTGTCACGCTGCGCTCAATTATCGGCTTGGCGCGCCGTTACGGTGAGGTGACGGGGCAAGTGCGCTGGCTTGGCCGTGATTTGGTGGGGATGTCGGACGGCAACCTGCGCCAGATTCAGGGCCGGGAAATCGCGATGATCTTTCAGGAGCCGATGACCTCGCTCAATCCTCTGTTGACGGTCGGGTTGCAGTTAGAAGAAACCCTACGCGCCCACACCGACCTGTCCAAAGCCGCGCGCCGCGACCGGGCGATTGAGATGCTGGATCTGGTCGGCATCCCCTCAGCCGCGCAGCGGTTGAAGGACTATCCGCACCAGTTTTCGGGCGGGATGCGGCAACGGGTGATGATCGCTATTGCGCTGGCCGCGAACCCAAAACTGCTGCTGGCGGATGAACCAACAACGGCGCTGGATGTGACGATTCAGGTGCAGATCCTCGATTTGATCCTGCGGCTGGCGCAGGACATGGATATGGGTGTCGTGCTGGTGACCCATGATCTGGGGGTGGTGGCACAGACCTGTGACCACGTGGCGGTAATGTATGCCGGCCGGATTGTCGAACAAGGGCCTGTGCGCGGCGTGCTCAAAGACCCCCGCCACCCCTATACGGTTGGCCTGATGCGGTCAGTTCCCGAGAATCTGCCACCACGCACGCCGCTTTATTCGGTGCCCGGAGTGCCGCCCAGTCTCGACGCGCTGCCGGGGGGGTGCGCCTTTGCTCCACGTTGCACCGCCTGTGTCGCTGCGTGCGAACAGGACCGGCCACCGCTATCCCTGATCACGGATGGGCGCCACGTCGCCTGTTTCAACCCGGTTTCGAAAGCACAGGGGAATGCCGCATGACGCGTGCCGTGTTGGAAATCCGCGACCTTCATCTTCGCTTTCCTCTGGGCCGTAGCATGGCCGATGTCGCCATGGGCCGCCCTGGTCGCGTCGTCAACGCACTAAACGGCGTTAGCCTGGACCTGGTTCGTGGGGAAACGCTTGGCGTTGTCGGCGAGTCTGGCTGTGGCAAGTCTACCTTGGCGCGCTGCATCGTGCGCTTGTACAAACCCAGTTCGGGTGAAATCCGTTTTGATGGCCAAGATATCTTCGATGCAGGTCGGCGTACCGACCGAAGCTATAATCGCCGCGTCCAGATGATGTTTCAGGACCCGTATTCCTCGCTGAACCCCCGCATGACGACCGGTCAGATTTTGACCGAGGCTCTGCGCGTCCACAACATGCGCCCCGAACCCGATATCCCGGCACGCGTGGCTGAATTGCTGGAACTGGTGCGCCTGCCTCAGGACGCACAGCACAAACTACCGCACGAGTTCTCGGGCGGTCAGCGTCAGCGCATCGCGATCGCACGCGCACTTGCGGTGGAACCGGAGGTTCTGATCGCAGATGAGTTGGTCTCGGCGCTCGATGTCTCGGTGCAGGCGCAGGTGGTGAACCTGCTGCTGGAGTTGCAGCGGGAATTGGGTCTGACGATCCTTTTTGTCGCCCATGACTTGCGTTTGGTGCGCCATGTGTCGAACCGTGTTGCGGTGATCTACCTGGGGCGGATCGTTGAGATCGGCGACAGTGAAACATTGTTTTCGAATCCTGCGCACCCCTACAGTCAGGCCCTGTTGTCAGCAGCCCCGTCTCTGGACCCTGACGAGCGGGGCAAGATCGCACGCCTTGAGGGCGAGCTGCCGTCGCCTTTGAACATGCCCTCGGGTTGCCCGTTCCACGTGCGTTGCCGCCACGCCAGTCCGGTTTGCAAAGAAAGCCTGCCCCACCTTCTGCCGTTTGAGGGGCGGGGTGAGGTCGCTTGTCACCATGTTGAAGAGATCAATGCCAATGCGTGATGTCTCTCAAGCAGAACGCGGTCCGGTAATTGCCGCCTTGCGGGCTGAGTTGCGGGTACAGGGTTTGGATGCTTTCATACTGCCGCGATACGATGCATATCAGGCTGAATACGTGGCCCCGCATGATGAACGTCTGGCTTATGTCACCGGCTTCACCGGGTCGGCGGGTCTGGCAATTGTAACGATGGACACGGTCGCCTTGTTTGTGGATGGCCGATATGTGGTGCAGGCCGAGCAGCAATGCCCTGGTCCGATGTTCACTCACCGGCATTTGTTTGATGACTTGCCCGAGCTTTGGTTGGCTGATCACGCTCGATCTGGTTGGTGGATTGGTTTCGACGCTCTGCATCTGCCATGCGCCTTATACGACCGCTTCTACGAAGCCTTGAAAAAGCGGCAGTTGTTTCCGGTTCGGAACAATCCTGTAGATGCGGTCTGGCCCAACCAGCCGCCCACACCATCGGGCCGAATTGAACCGTTTCCTGTTCAATTCGCCGGTCAGGCCTCTTCCGGAAAGATAGCGAATCTGACGGAAGTAATCCGGGCCCAAAAGGCGACGTTCCTAGTGGAAACGCAGCCAGACAACATTGCGTGGCTATTAAATGTCCGTGGCGCGGATGTTGCCTTTAACCCAGTACCTCAATCATTTCTGCTGGCAGATGCGGCGGGGCAGGTACAATGGTTTGTTGCGTCACAAAAGCTGAACCAATCCGTGATTGACCACCTTCCCGACGAGGTTCAGGTTTGTGCCCCCGACAGTTTCCTGCCGACGCTTGAGGCGCGTATTTCAGCGGGGCAAAACGTTTTGTTTGACCCCGAATTCTCGCCAGTGGCCGTGCGCATGGCGCTACAGAAATCCGGGGCAGTTCCACTCGAACGAACTGGCTCGCTGACGACCGCAAAGGCTTGCAAGAATCGGATCGAACTCGAAGGTATGCGTGCATGTCACATTGAGGATGGCATCGCTTGGACCGAGTTTTGTGCATGGTTAGCCAACGAGGTGTCGCGCCGCGCGCCGTCAGATTCACCTGTAACCGAGCAGGAGGCAGAGAAAGCAATGCTGGGTTTCCGTCAGGCGCGCCCCGGATTTCGCCAGAATAGCTTCAATCCGATTTCAGCGGCGGGTGGTCACGCCGCAATGTGCCACTATGCAGCCCAAAACGGAGAAGCGGTTCCGATCCCTGACAGCGGTACTTACCTGCTTGATTCCGGGGGGCAATATGAAACCGGAACCACCGACGCGACCCGCAGTTTTGCCTTTGGAGCCTCTCGGCCCGAGGGCTATGATCGAGCCTACACGGCCGTGTTCAAAGCCTTCCACGCACTCGCAACATTGCGCTTTCCCCCGGGTACGCAAGGTCATCACATTGATGCAATTTGCCGCCGTCCGCTTTGGGATTTAGGGCTGGACTACGACCATGGGACCGGCCATGGGGTTGGTCATCGCTTGTCTGTACATGAGCATCCGCAACGCATTGGAAAACCCTACAACCCGGTCGATCTGGCCGCTGGAATGATTCTGTCTATTGAACCCGGTTACTATGAGGCGGACCGCTTTGGCATTCGCATTGAAAACCTGTTCGAAATTGTAGCCTGCCCAGATGGGTTCATGGAGTTTGCGAATCTGACCTGGTGCCCAATCCAGACCGATATGCTGTTGCCTGACCTCCTGACAAATGCCGAGCGGCGTTGGTTGAACGCGTATCATTCCCAGCTTTTGGATTGCCTTGGTTCAGACCTTACTCCATCTACGCTGGAGTGGGCCAAAAAGGCTTGTGCGCCACTAACCTGAACGCCGTTTGACAAAATTGTTGACAGAAGTTGCACACGTGTTCAATTTTGGAAGCACGAAGGGAGGACGGCCAGTTTACGTCGGGCGCATGGAGTTTCTTGAAAATCGCTGAAATTACGCTAATGTTTCGTAGTTTGCAAAAAAGTTCGGTCTAAATTGGCTTTTGTCACACTGGTTACATGAATCGAGGATAACAGGCAGTTGCACACGTGTTCAGAACTTGTGCGCGCCGATCAAAAGGGGATCATCCATGACCACATCACTGCTGAAACGAACCACTGCTGCGCTGGTATTAGGCGCGATGGCGGTTCCGGCTTTCGCCGAAGACGTCACCATCACTGTCTGGGCCGGTGGCTCGAACGATGCGGACGCGTATCGCATTGACGCCATCGAACTCGCCGCCGATATGCTCGAGCGAGAAGCGGCAATCGAAGGACGTGAGTTGAACATCACTGTCGAAGGCAAGCGCGATTTTGGTGGTTGGGAAGAATTCAAGCAGGGTGTGACTCTGGCTGCCGAGGCTGGCACCGCGCCGAACATCGTGGTCACCAGTCATTTGGATATCGCGCCGTGGAGCCAAGCGGGCTACATCGTTCCGGCCGAGGATTATTTGGATTTCGACGCCTGGCCGCTGAATGATCTCTATCCGAACCTGTTGGAAATCGCTGCCTATAACGGCATTCAGTGGGGCCTGCCGCAGGATGCGGAAAGCCGCCCGTTTTTCTTCTGGAAAGACACAATGCGCGGTATTGGGTACTCGGAAGAGGACATCGCTACACTGCCCGAGAAAGTAGCCGCAGGGGAGTACACCCTGCAAAACGTTCTGGCTGATGCCAAGAAAGCTGTTGAACTGGGCCTGGTTGAAGAAGGCTACGGCTTCTACCCGCGCCCGTCCAACGGTCCGGATTGGGGTCAGTTCTACCAATCCTTTGGTGGCGTGCTGCAGGACCCTGAAACCGGCAAGCTGCTATTGGACAAGGCGGCGATGGAAGGCTTCTACCAGTTCTTCGCCGACGCGGTTGAGGCGGGCATCACCCGTAAGAACCACCTCGGCACCGATTGGGGCCAGTGGTACACCGAAGTCGCCAACGGCAAGGCTGCAACCTGGCATGGTGGCACTTGGCACTATGCCCGCTACACCGGCAAGGAAGGCAACGAAGATTTCTTCGGAACCATCGAATTCTCACTGATTCCAGCGGGTGACGAAGGTGGTCGTCCGAACACCATCACACATCCGCTGGTCTATCTGATCACCGATCAGGAAATTGACGATCACGAAGAGATTGCAGCACAACTGGTGAAGATCGCTTCTGAACCGCGCCTGAACTCGCTGCATGCGATCAAGTCGGCGCATTTGGGCATCGGGCAACAGCAGGCGAATATCGAGCTTTACGCCAACGACCGTTGGGCCTCAGAGGCGACCGAGCGCCTGCTCGTCAATGCCAATGCGCAGCCAAACAATCTGGACTACGGCGCCTATTCCGAGGCCATGTTCAAAGGGCTAGAAGCTGCATGGACAGGTGTGAAAACTCCGGCCGAGGCAGTGGCCGAGCTTGAAGCTGAACTGACCGCCAAACTGGGCGACAACCTCATCGTCCAGTAAGATCACCCCCATCGGCCGGGGCACGCGGTCTTGCCCCGGCCACCATTTCTCGGAGACTTAAATGCCCCGCTTCAACGCGCTTGGGTTCGGATTTCTTGCACCCGCGATGGTCGTGGTAACGCTGTTTTTTCTGGCCCCCGTCATCCTGACGGTGTTCTTCGCCTTCACTAATATGTCCACTTCGACGGGCATCACGGGCGGGGAATACCTGTTGACCAATTCCGACCTTCGGGACGTCAAAGCCAGCGGAGTTTCGGACGAGACTTACGACAAGCTGGAAAATGCGGGATACGTGGTCGATCAGGCCGGTCTGGCCCGTCTGGCTGAAGCACGTGATCAGGCAACGGCGGATGAGCTGGCCGCGCTGCACGCCGGAGCAACGTTCTCGTCGCGCCGCGATATGGAGCGGGCGCTGAAGGACCTGCGCGATAACCGCATCCGGTCCACGCGCGACCGAAAAACACTGGCCGAGCTTTTCACCTCCAGTGTCATGGATGAACGGTTCCAGACCGAGGATGAATTTCGCGCTGCTCTGACCGGGGCTGGTATTCCGGAGGCGGATCAGGCGAAACTGGTTAAAGTTGCCTATACCGGTTGGGTCTGGACGACCGAGAATATGAAGCTGTTGTTCTCGCTGGACAGTTCGTGGCGCTATGCGATGAACACGCTGTTCTATGTTGTGTTCACTCTGACATTTAATGTGGGCTTTGGCCTGTTTCTGGCGATCTCGACCTTTTACCTGCCCTCAGGTATCGCCAACACGTTCCGCACCATCTGGTTCCTGCCACGCATCCTGCCGCCGGTTCTATACGTGCTGATGTGGTACTGGCTGACATGGGACACCGGCATCATTTCTTCGTTCATGAGCTGGTTCGGCGTCGCTCCGCGCAACTGGATGTTGGACACTGCGACGAACGCTTGGATCGTGGTGATCCTTATCAACGGCTTTGTCGGTGCGTCGCTGGGCATGATCCTGTTTTCTTCTGCGATCCGCACGATCCCGGCTTCGATGCTGTATGCCTCCGAAGTGGATGGCGCGAACCGCTGGCAGCAGATCCGCTTTATCATCCTGCCGCAATTGCGCTGGCCGATCCTGTTCACCTCGTCCTACCAGACACTGTCGCTGCTGACATCGTTCGAATACATCCTGCTGGCCACCGACGGCGGGCCGGGTGGCGCAACCGAGGTCTGGGCTCTGGCCGCTTACCACACCGCATTGAACAACTACGGCGGCAACCTGCAATACGGTCTGGGCGCGGCCTATGCGCTGGTTCTGGTGGTGATCGGCATCGTGACCAGCGTGCTGTACCTGCGGTTCTTCAACTTCAAAGACCTCGTGGCGAAACCACGGATCGAGCAATAGGGGCCTCGTCATGGCATCGAATTTCCGCGCCCTACCAATCATTGCGCTGCTGACGATCCTGTCGCTGCCGCTGGTGATCATGTACGCCTTCACTCTCGTGGACTCGGTGACGGACGCTGAGCCCGGCAGCCTGATCCCTTCTAATTTCACTCTGCATCACTGGCGGTTCCTGTGGGATGACACCACCGGGCGCGGCTCGGTCTGGGTGGCGACAATCAACACATTCATCTTCGCCGGGTCCACGGCGGCCATCGTCTGCGCCACCTCGCTGACTTCGGCCTATGCGCTGTCGCGACTGAACTTCCCGGCTCGGCGGTTCTTTCTGGCGGGCGTCATCATCCTGCACGCCTTTCCGACCATCACGCTGATCATCGCGATCTTCCTGATCCTGCAATTCCTCGGCCTGTTCGATACGCTGATCGGCGTCATAATGGTCAAGGCCGCGCTGGAGCTGCCATTCGGCATCTGGGTCATGAAGGGCTTCTACGACACCGTCCCGTGGGAGATCGAGATGGCCGGTGTTCAGGACGGGGCCAGCCGCTTCATGGTCTGGCGCAAGCTGGTTCTGCCGCAGGTGCAGCCGGGCCTCTCGGCGCTGCTGATCTTCTCCTTCCTGTCGGGGTGGAGCGAATTCATCCTGCCGCTGGTGTTGGCCCCGGGCAGCGACGCGCAGGTTCTGTCGACCTATCTGGCGTACTTCCTGCTGGATGACAGTTTGGAAGTCGACTTCAACCTCTTCAAATCGGTGGGCTTGTTCTATGCGCTGCCGGTGATCCTCATCTACCTAGTTTTCCAGAAAAAACTCATGAACATCTACGGCGGGGGTTCGAAAGGCTGATGCAACTTAGGCTCACAAACTTCACCAAAACCTTCGATGGCCTGACTGTCATCGACAAGCTGAACCTGACCGTGGAAAGCGGTGAGATGATGGCGCTGCTGGGTCCCTCGGGCTGCGGCAAGTCCACCACGCTGTTCACCATTTGCGGTATCCACCGGATGAACGGCGGGACGCTGCATTTCGGGGATCGGGATGTGTCGGACCTGCCGTCACAAAAACGTAATGTTGGCGTGGTGTTTCAGAACTATGCACTTTATCCGCATATGAGCATCCGTGACAACATCGCCTTTCCGCTGCGGGTGCAGAAGCTGGACAACGCAACCATTACCCGCAAAGTGGGTGAAATCGCAGAGCTGGTGCATATCCCCGAGCTGCTCGACCGTCGTCCGGCGCAATTGTCGGGTGGACAGCAACAACGCGTGGCGCTGGCCCGCGCGCTGGTACGGCAGCCGGACGTTTTGTTGCTAGACGAACCGCTGGCCAACCTCGACGCCAAGCTGCGGCTTGAGATGCGTTCGGAAATCCGCCGCATTCAGTTGGAGACCGGCATCACCGCCATCCTCGTGACCCATGACCAGGTCGAAGCGATGTCGATGTGCGACCGCATCGCGCTGATGAAGGACGGCAAGATCGTCCAACTCAGCGAACCAGACCAGATGTATAACGACCCGGTCGATACCTTTGTGGCCGGGTTCCTCGGTAATCCGCCAATTTCCTTTCTGGACGCTACAGTTACAGACGGGCAGTTCCGCATTGGCGACAGCGGTATCGCCATTGCCGAGACTCTGCGCCCCAAGGTCCATGGGCAGGTGCAATTGGGCATCCGCCCGGAATATTTCGGCCCGCAATACGGCACCGGAGTAAATGGCAAGATCAGCTTTGTCGAAACGCAAGGGCGCGAAGACCTGTATAACGTGACCCTGCCCAACGGCGCCGTTCTTCGTTCGATCCAGCCCGCTGGCCCTCGTCTGAAACTGGGCGAGATCGTGGATTGGGGCATCTCGTCAGATCATGCGCTCGCCTTCACACCCGAAGGTGCGCGGATCTGATGATGGATTGGTTGACCCCCTCACGACCTTTGTCGATCGCGCATCGCGGCGCCAGTGCATATGCGCCGGAGAATACCCTGGCCGCATTCGCGTTGGCCGCTGATCTGGGCGCGGATATGTGGGAGGTCGACCTGCACCAAACTGCAGATAAAAAAATTTTCGCTTTCCACGATTTCGCGCTGGCGGATGGGCGGCCGGTCAACACTTTGACCTACGCGGATATTCGAGCGTCGGTGGCCGAGAACGAAGCCCCGCTGCTGTCAGAGATCATAGGCTTGGCGCAAGCACGAGATTGCGGGATTTACGCGGACATCAAGGCACCCGCAGCCTCGGTTCCAGTGTCTCGTATGTTGCAAGACGCGGGGATTGAGCGCGCCATCCTCGGGGCATTCGATCCCCGCGTGGTTGATGCCCTTCGCGCGGCGGACAGCCCATATCCGCTGGCCGCGCTGATCCCGGTGGGGGTTGATCCGTTCGAGATATCCAAGGGTGCGAACATCATCCATCTGTGCTGGGAAAAGATGGACCGTCCGCAGGATCTGCTGGACGACGCATTTTTTGCCCGTTGCCGCGAGACAGGTCAGAAAGTGGTGGTGTGGCATGAGGAAGACCCGGACCGAATGGCGGACTTGAGAGAGAAGCCTGTTCTGGGCATCTGCTCTGATCGGCCGGAACTGGTCAATCCAACCCGGTTTCCCACCGGGTTGCAGGTCGTGTGCCATCGCGGTGCCAACAAAATCGCACCTGAGAACACTCTGTCTGCGGCCCATGCATGCTTTGCCGCCGGGTTCAGTCACGTCGAGATTGACGTGCATGTCACCGCGGACGATCAGCTTGTGGTACTACACGACGCAACGCTAGACCGGACAACCAATGGCACGGGGCCGGTCTGTAATCACACGCTCTCTGAGTTGCAGGCTTTGAACGCGGGGGCGTGGTTTTACCCTTTCTATACCAACGAGCCCATCCCCACATTGGATGACATGTTGAGCCTTGCTAGAACTTATAACGGTCAACTTTACATCGAACTGAAATCTGCCCCCGCGCGTCTTGTCTGGGACCGGGTGGTTGCGCATGAGATGCAGGAGCGGGTGTTTTTTTGGTCTTTTGTAACCCAATCGCTGCACGATATGCGCGCGATTTCGGACAAGGCCCGCCTGATGATGCGTCGGCAGGACTTTGACACACTTGAGGACACGCTGTCTTGTCTCAACCCGTCGCTGATCGAATATACGATGACCGACGACTGGGCTGATTTCCCGGAGTTACAGCGTCGAGGCGTTCCGGTCATGATCGCTTACAACGGTGATGACCGGGCGGTGCTGGCGCAAATCGTCGATGCCGGTGTGGAAATGGTAAATCTGGACCAACCGTTTGTGTTCGCTGACATTTGTCGTGAGAAGGGAGTTGCCGAGTGACCGAAGACTCCAGAAAGCCTGTTACGTCCTTTGACGTCGCCCGCCGGGCCGGAGTGTCGCGTTCGATGGTGTCGCGCGCTTTTACCGAAGGGGCCAACATCTCGGACAAATCCCGGGAGAAGGTCCTGAAAGCCGCCGAGGAGCTGGGCTATCGCGTCAATTTTCTGGCCCGTGGCTTGCAGACGCGGCAGTCCAATCTGGTTGGGATCGTGGCCTCGTCGCTAGACACACCATTCCGATCAAAACAGGTGCGTATTGCCGCGCAAGAGATTATCAGCCACGGTTTTCGGCCCATCCTGCTGACGGTCGAACCAGACGATGATATCGAGCAATGGCTGTCCGTCATGCTGAATTACAACGTGGCGGGGGTGATTGTGACCTCGGCCACACCGTCGCCGAAGATCATTCAGGAATGCCATCGTCTGCATATGCCTTTGGTGCTGATCAATCGCGGACAAAACCAGGACATTGCCGATACAGTCCAGATCGACGTCCGGCAAGCCGGAGAACTGGCCTATACGATGCTCACGCGCGTGCCGGTCAAGCGGCTGGCCGTCGTGCATCCGCAAACACCTTCCTATTCGGTGACCGGGCGCGCCCACGCTTTTCTTGACAAATGCCGGGCTGAGAATGTGGCAGTTGAGGAATTCATATCGTCCAGCCAGAGCTATGCTGCGGGGTATGATATTGGGGGCAGCATCGGTTTGTCGTTGGACCAAATAGATGGGGTATTTTGTACGACAGATTTGCTGGCCTTTGGCGTCATGGACCGGCTGCGCGCGGATTGGAATGCCCACTTCCCCGAGGATGTGCAGATTGTCGGCTGTGACGACATCGAGCAGGCGGGATGGGGCGCCTATCAGTTGTCTACCATGCGTCAGGATGCGGAACAGCAGGTAATGGCCGCCGTTCGGCAAATGCTGGACCGCATCGAAAACCCTGAGATGGAGATACAGCATTTCAGCCAGGTGCTGACTCCGATTTTTAGAAAAACAACATTGAGCAGTCATGACTAAAAAATTTGAGACCAAACTGGACTTTGCAAAATATCTGACCCGTGAGGCGGGTAAGCTGGCGCAGAAGTTATTTCGAGACAGGGATCAGGCATTCGTATCCGTTAAAGGATTGCAGGATTTCGTCACCATCGCTGACCGGCAGGTCGAAGAGGAGATCCGTGCCCTGATAGCCATACATTTTCCTGGTGACGCTGTACTGGGCGAGGAAGAGGGCCGCACGGGGAACAGTGATGCGGTTTGGGTGATTGATCCGATCGACGGTACTGCGAACTACATGCGGGGCCTGCCCGACTGGGCCGTTTCGGTGGGGTATTGCGAAAAAGATGAGATTGAGCTGGGTGTGATCTACGCGCCTGATCGGGACGAGTTGTGCTGGGCCAGTAAAGGCCAAGGGGCGTTCTGCAATGATGAACCCCTGCATGTCTCGGATTGTAGTCGACCAGACCAGGCATTGCTGCTGCTCGGGCGTTCGTCCCGTAACCCACTGCAGGACTACCTGACCGTCATCGAACGCACGATAGGAGCGCAGATGGAATACCGCCGGAATGGCTCGGCTGCGGTGAGCTTGATGACGGTCGCGCAGGGTAGGGCCGAAGGGTACTACGAGGCACATCTCAACTCATGGGATGCAGTTGCCGGGGTGCTGATCATCCGCGAGGCCGGCGGGCATGTTCAGGCCTGTCCCGTGCCCGAGATGTTGGAACAGGGTAGCCGCGTTCTTGCAGTCACACCCGGACTAGAATCGGCCGTGTCGGATCATATTTTTTCGGCGGCCTGAATGACCTAACGGAATTTGCAATTGAGATCCTTTTAGCCGGTTTCACAAATCCGATGGGCACGGATAGGGTACGAGGAAACCTCATGCTCTGCCGCAACAGTTTGAAAAGGGACTGCCATGGATTTTGCGCCATCGCCTCGAACCGTGGAAATCCGCGACCATCTGAAACGCTTTATGGAGGCGCATATCTATCCGCGCATCCGTGACCACAAGGATGAGATCGAGGCGGGCGATTTCCCGGTCTCGTTCATGGAAGACCTCAAAGCGCTGGCTCGGGCCGAGGGGTTGTGGAATCTGTTCCTGCCCTCTTTGCGCGACGACGAGCCCGGCACACGGTTGACCAATCTCGAATACGCCCCGCTGGCCGAGTTGATGGGGCAGGTCAGTTGGTCTTCCGAAGTGTTCAACTGCAGCGCGCCGGACACGGGCAACATGGAATTGTTGCATATGTTCGCCACACCGCAGCAGCGCGAAGACTGGCTGGTGCCGTTGCTGAATGGTGAAATCCGCTCGGCCTTTGCGATGACCGAGCCAGACGTGGCCAGTTCTGACGCGACCAATATCACCACCTCGATCCGGCGTGAGGGGAATGAATACGTCATCAATGGCCGCAAGTGGTTCATCACCAATGCCTGCCACCCGAACACAAAGTTGTTCATCTTGATGGGAAAGACTGACCCCGACGCGGATCGGCACAAACAGCAAAGCATGGTGATTGTTCCCCGCGATACACCCGGTCTGGAAATCGTGCGAAATCCCACGATCCTGAACATGCATGATCCTGAAGGCCATGCGGAGCTGGTGTTTAAAGATGTGCGCGTGCCCGCAGAAAACCTGTTGGACGAAGAGGGCAGCGGATTTGCCCTAGCGCAGGCGCGGCTGGGGCCAGGGCGTATCCACCATTGCATGCGCTCGATCGGAGCGGCGGAAATGGCGTTGTCGCTGATGGTTGAACGCGCGCAAGAGCGGAAGGCCTTCGGCAAACAGCTTTCGGAACAGGGAGTGATCCGGGAATGGATCGCGAAATCACGCCTCGAGATCGATCAGGCGCGGTTGCTGACCTTGCAGGCAGCGTGGAAGATTGATCAGGTCGGCGCCAAGGCCGCCCGACGTGAGATTTCGTTAATCAAGGTGGTGGCGCCCAATGTGCATGCCACCGTAACCGACCGCGCCATGCAGGTCTTTGGTGCTATGGGCATGACACCTGATACACCGCTGGCCGACAGCTACACCTGGGCACGGGCGTTGCGTTACGCGGATGGCCCGGACGAAGTGCACCTGCAGGCTATCGCCAAGCAAGAGCTGAAGAACTCAAACTTCGGCATGTCAGCACAGTGGCTGACACCGCCGAAGCGTTGATCTCTTACTTGCCCTTCCAAACCGGATCGCGTTTTTCGGCAAAGGCGCGTGCACCTTCCAGCTGGTCCTCGCTGGCGTACAGAACATCAACCGTGCGCAGTTGGCGTTTGGTGATGCGGTTCATCGCGTCTTGGAACTTGCTGTCTTCAGCGTCGCGCACGACCTCTTTGATCGCGGCGTAAACCAGTGGCGGGCCGGAGGCCAGCAGGCGGGCCAACTCCCAGGCACGATCCACCAATTGGTCGGCAGGGATGATCTCATTCACCAGTCCCCAACGGTTGGCCTCTTCGGCATCGAACCATCGACCGGTCAGAAGCAACTCCATTGCGATATGGTAGGGTATACGCTTGGGAAGCTTGACGCTGGCCGCATCCGCAACCGTGCCTGAACGGATTTCCGGCAAGGCGAACGAGGCGTGTTCTGCCGCCAGGATCATGTCGGCTGAAAGAGCCAGTTCCAGTCCACCACCGCACGCGATGCCGTTCACGGCTGCGATCACCGGTTTGTTCAGATCGCGTAATTCCTGCAGACCTCCGAACCCTCCGACTCCGTAGTCTCCGTCGACCGCATCGCCGTCAGCGGCGGCTTTCAGATCCCAACCGGGGCAGAAGAATTTCTCACCCGCGCCAGTCAGAATTGCGACGCGCAACTCGGGGTTATCGCGGAACTCAGCAAACGCCTCACCCATGATCCGGCTGGTGGCTAGATCAATGGCGTTGGCTTTCGGCCGGTCCAGCGTCACCTCGAGGATCGCGCCGTCGCGTCTGGTTTTGATGGGGTCCATTTCTCAGGCCTTTCTGATGAGGGCGTCCACTGCAACCGCCGTGTCGGGAGTGCAGAGAAGCGGGTTAATCTCGACTTCGCCAAGCGTGTCGGGATTTTGCATGACATAGGCCTGAACGGCCTGAATGGCGGCGATGATCGCATTCATATCAGCCGGGGGCTGACCGCGATAGCCAGCCAGTAACGGCGCAATTTTCAGCTTGCCAAGGGCAGAGCGGATATCGTCAGGTGTGCTGGGTACCAGCAGAGAAACCGTGTCGCGCAGCACTTCTGTCAGCACGCCGCCAGCGCCGAGGGTCAGAACGAACCCATGCGCCGGGTCGCGTACCACACCCACCAATAGCTCGGCTACGGTGCCGGTAATCATCTCTTCGATCAGAACCTCATCTGTTCCGATCTCCGTAGTCACAGACGCCGCGTCTTCGGGCAGTACGCCAAGGCGGACCGCGTCATGCTCCGATTTATGGGCCAACCCGACGCCTTTGACGGCAAAGGGTGCGGTCATGCTGTTCGCGGCGGCTTCTGCTTCATTTGCACTTCGAACCGTGCGGCTTTGTGGAACACGCAATCCGCATTTGGCCAGTGCTTGCTTGGACTCGCCTTCGGTCAGGGTTTGCGTTGTTTCGGCCGTACCGGGCAAGCAAACTGCGTTCTCAGATGGAGCCGAAATCTGACCCGCCGCATGGATGGCAGACAGAGTCTCACGCAGTCCCATAAATGGAACTACACCACCTTCCATTAGCTCTTGTGCCACGTCTTCGGGCAATAACTCGGGTAGGGTCGCGGCGATGGCAAATCGCGCACCAGATTCTGCACGCACCTTCAACGCAGCCCTTGATGCGCAAGTCCAGTCGGTCGAGTCGGTGGTGGGGTAGTCGACAATGGAGACAGTCATGTCGATGTCCCCACCGGTCATCCCGGACCATGCCTGCGCCATCGCCCCCTCGTCGCGCCAGATATAGGTGTGGTAGTCCAGCGGGTTGTTCAGCGCCACCATCGGTCCGAGTACGTCTCGCAACAGGTTCTTTTGGTCGGCAGTTAGGCGTGGGAATGTCAGTCCCGTCCCGACTGCCATGTCCGCGATCAGGCTGGCCTCGCCACCGGAACAGCTGATTGAAGCGATATTGCCGCCAGGCAGAGGGCCGTAGCAATGCAGCAGTTTTAGCGTTTCCAGAAAATCAGGCAGGGCAAAGAGCCGCGGAATGCCCAGCCGATCCAGCAAGGCTTGTGCGCCGGCATCGCTGCCTGCCAGTGACGCGGTGTGCGAGACGGTCGCTGCCTGAGCTTGCTCTGACGCTCCGACCTTGAGGGCAACGAGCGGCACGCCCTTGGCATGTGCCTTGGCAGCCAGAGCTTCCCACTGCTGGATATCCTTGAACCCTTCGATATGCAGGCCGACGGCCGTCACGCGGGGATCGTCAATCAGGGCGGATGCGATCTCGGCCTGACTGGTCTGTGCCATGTTCCCGCAGGTCACCATATAGGCAATCGGCAGGGCGCGTTTCTGCATGGTCAGGTTGATCGAGATGTTCGAGCTTTGCGTCAGGATCGCAACACCTTTGTCGATCGGAGCCGCGCCATGTTGATCAGGCCATAGCAACGCCCCGTCCAGAGCGTTGATGAAGCCATAGCAATTTGGCCCGAGAATGGGCATGCCGCCAGCGGCAGCGATTAGTTGATCCTGCAGATCGCCACCGGTGTCGTCCTCGGCCACTGCTTCGGAAAAACCCGAAGCAAAACACACTGCTCCGCCCGCGCCCATGCTGGACAGGACATTGACAGCCTCGATCGTTGCATGGCGGTTGATGCCGATGAACACCGCGTCCGGGGCCTCGGGCAGGCTCTCAAGGTGATCGTAGACCTTGTGGCCGACAATCTCTGTGGCTTTGGGGTGCACTGGCCAGATTTGCCCTGCATAACCCATGCGTTCCGATTGCAGAATAACCTGTTGGCACCAGGCGCCGCCCCCTATGACGGCAATGGTTTTCGGGCGCAGAAGCCGGGTTAGATCTTTGTTCATCGACGATCCTGATCGTGTCGTTGGTGTATCCCCGACGGTGAGCGGTTCGGGACAGGATGAGAGCGTAACCTGTCAGAACCCACTCACCGCCGGGACGTGGTCTTATGCGCCAAGGGGACGCAGAAGATCGCGGCTTATGATGTGACGTTGAATCTCGCTGGTACCGTCCCAGATGCGCTCGACCCGTGCATCGCGCCAGAACCGCTCGATCGGGAAGTCATCCATCAAGCCCATGCCACCGAAGATTTGCAGCGTAGTATCCGTAACCCGCGCCAGCATTTCCGAAGCATAGAGCTTGGCCGAGGCGATTTCCCGGTTCGAAGGCAGGTTCTGATCCAAACGCCACGCGGCCGAGAGAGTCAGCCAGTCCGCTGCGTCGATCTCGGTGATCATGTCGGCAATCTGGAAGCCGATACCTTGGAACTTGCCGATGGGTTGACCGAATTGCTTGCGCTCGGCTGCGTAGTTCAGCGCGTAGTCAAAGCAGCGCCGCGCCCGGCCAACCGAGAAAGCCGCAACCGTCAGGCGGGTGGCATAGAGCCATTCGTTCATCACGGCAAAACCACCATCGACCTCGCCCAGAACTTGTGCGTCGGGCAGGCGGCAGTTGTCAAAATAAAGGATGTAGTTCTTGTAGCCCTTGTGGCTGACCGAGTTGTAGCCTTCCTTGACTTCGAAACCCGGGGTGCCGCGATCCACCAGGAAGGTGGTGATGCGCTTTTTGGGGCCTTTCGGGGTTTCGTCCACGCCGGTAGCAATGAAGACGATAAAAAAATCCGCGTGCTCCGCGCCTGAGATGAAGTGCTTAGAGCCGTTGACGACCCAGTCACCGCCGTCCCGTACGGCCTGGCATTTCATACCCCTCACATCTGAACCAGCATCAGGCTCTGTCATGGCCAGCGCGTCCATTTTCTCGCCACGTACCGCGGGTAGCAGGTAGCGTTCGCGCTGCTCGTCATTGCAGGCCATCAGGATGTTTTGCGGGCGGCCAAAGAAATGGGTCAAGGCCATGGACCCGCGGCCCAATTCGCGTTCGACCAGCGTGAAATCGAGATGTGAAAGGCCGGCTCCGCCGACTTCCTCGGGGAAGTTGCAGGCATAAAAGCCCAGATCAATGCACTTCTGTTTGATCTCTTCGCCCAGTTCCAGCGGTACAGTGCCACTACGTTCAACCTCTGCTTCGTGAGGGTAGATTTCGTTCTCGACAAAGCTGCGGACCGTTGAAACGATCATTTCCTGTTCTTCTGACAGACCAAATTGCATGGCGTGCGTTCCCTAGATGGTGGTTGACGAATGAAACGCCACAAGTCAGGTTCACGGCATGCAGATTTAGTCGTTTATCATGCAGAGTTAGAAAAAATTGACGCGTCGCTATAACATCTTGCTGTTTGATGGGTTCTCAAACCATTGCCTCGCCAACATGGTCGAGCCGCTGCGGGCAGCAAATACACTGTCGCGGCAGATCCTGTATGCGTGGCGATTCTATTCGCTGGATGGAGAGGCCGTTCAAAGTTCCAGCGGTTTGGTTGTCACGCCTCATGACGCTCTGAACGATCAGAGCGGGGACGTTCTGATTGTCATGCCATCTTATGGGTATCTCAAGTTGGACAACCGCGCGACCATTCGTGCCCTGTTGACGGCCGCACGGAACCACGGACGACTAGCGGGGTTAGACACCGGCAGTTGGTTGTTGGCCCGAGCTGGCTTGCTAGACAATCATCGCGCGACGATCCACTGGGACGAGCTGTCTCGATTTGAAGAAGCCTTTCCATCTGTTGATGCCGTGCAGGAACGTATTGTTATTGATGGCAGCAGGTTAACATGCTCAGGGGCAATGGCGGCCTTTGATCTAGCTTCTGCTCTTATTCGCCATGACCACGGCCCGCTTCTGTCGATGGAGGTCGCCCATCTGCTGATGAGTCGCGGCGCGGCGGACCCATACGCTTTGCCTTTGAAATCAGAGGATACGCTGGTCAATCGCGCATTGGCCGTAATGCAGGGGAATCTTGAAGCCCCGCTCCCAATCAAGGACGTCGCCCGAAAAATCGGTTGTTCGCAAAAAAAGCTCGAGACGCGAGTTCAGGCCGAACTACGCACCACGCCACAAGCACTATATCGGCGTCTGCGGTTGAATCTGGCGAGGAAACTGGTGGAAGAGACGGAGCAATCCATCGCGGAAATTGCCGGTCGTTGCGGTTACGAAAATGCCAGTGCGATGACCCGGGCGTTCAAAGCCGAATTCGGCAGGACCCCGACCGCGTTCCGCATCGGGGTCCCGAAATAACATGAATTGTTTTGCCAGAGGCCTAGGTCGACCTCGGATCAGACGGTTGCGCCCTTGATGCGGATCACCGAACCCAACGTACCTGCGCACAATCCGATGACCACGGAAATCAAAAGATCTGACGTCTGGACATTGGCAAAACTCCAATGGGCGAAGATTACCGTCTCGAACACGCCGACCACCGCACCCATCAAACCGCCCAGCCATAGGCGGCGGGTCATCATTCCGAGTGCAAGGCCCAGAATGCCCGGAAGGCTGATGATGTTGGCTCCGACTGTTCCCAGAAATTCCAGCATATCGTGCCCCTCTTTAATCCGCGCTGTTGGTCAGGAATGACCGGATTTCTTCACTGCCATCCGCCACCTGCTGATGCAGTGTGCCCGAGGGTTCGCCAGCCAGTTCTTCAGTAATTTCTTGATAGGTTTCAAGGTAATCGGGCGGCAGGGTGTGTGCGATGCCCTGGTGGCAGTCGATGCAGGTCATGTTGTTGTCAATGGCGCGTTGGTGTTCAGACGCGGCACGGGTTTCCTGGATGGTAAAGTCCATGTAGTCGAAGTTGTGACAGTTGCGGCATTCGCGGCTGTCCGACGCCTTCATCTTTTTCCAGACGGCCGAGGCCATGCTTAGCCGGTGCTCTTCGTATTTCTCTGGCGTGCTAATGGTACCTGCCAACTCATGGTAGACGTCCTTGACCGCCATGATCTTGGCCTTGATCTTGTGGTTCCACTCATGCGGCACGTGGCAATCGGAACAGATCGCCCGCACGCCAGAGTGGTTGTTGTAGTGGATCGTCTCGCGATATTCACCCAGATTTGTTTCCATCGTGTGGCACGAGGTACAGAATTCCTCGGTGTTGGTCAGTTCCAGCGTCCAGTGGAACCCACCCCAGAACAGGATGCCAGCCAGAAAACCGGCCAATACCAGAAAGCCGGAACTGAACAAAACGGTCGGTGTCCAGATCGCGTTCCAGATGCGGCCAATCAATCCGCGTTTTTCGGGGGAGTCTGCCATCTTGGTGCTCCTTTCAGACAAGCGTCGGATTATTTGTTGGACGAGGGTTCAAACACGTTGTCGACCAACGCTGGCGCATCTGCCTGAGGTACGTGGCACTGGTTGCAGAAATAGCGAGTGCCTGCGATGTGATCCAGTTCGTTGCCGTCGCGGTCCAGATAGTGGGTCATCGAAAGAGTCGGTGCGTTGCGTTCCCCGGCCTTGGTCCAGTCATGGCAGGACAGGCACTGGTTGGTGCGGACGTCAATCTGGTACTGCTCGACCGAGTGCGGGATCAGTGGCGGTTGTTGGCGATAGTTGCGCTGCATACGCCCTTCGACATCCTTGTGGATCTGATGCAACGGTATTGGTTCATCCACATCGGCACCACGTAAGGTTTCCACCTGGGCTGACTGGGCAAGGGCGAACCCGCTCAGGAGCAAAACGGGGATCAGGGCAATTCCGCCTGTCACGATTGATTTTTTCATCTTGGCACTCCCTTAGATAGGTCTGGCTGCGCGCGCATCTGGCGCGGGAACTGGATCGGAAGGTGCGGCGACATGGTCGTCGAACCGGTTAGTAAAGTTGAAGACGTTGACCGCGCAGACATCGATGCAGCGGCCGCAATTGGTGCAGTCCGGGGACAGTATCAGTGGCGTCGTGCCCGGTTTCCCCTTTAGGGCCGGGGAAATGATCTGGTTTTCGGGGCAGACGGCGTAACAATCCATGCAGTCGTCGCAGGCGGCCCGGTTCGCAGCGCTGACCCGCAGAAGGCTTTTACTGCCGATCAGGCCGTAGAAAGCGCCGACCGGACAGATATGTCCGCACCAGCCGTGGCGCGAGACAAACAGGTCAAAGACAAAAATCCCAGCGATCATGGCCCAAACAAAACCTGCGCCGAAGATCAGCCCCCGGTGCAGCATGGTGATCGGGTTCACCAACTCCCACGCGATCACGCCCATCAGGGCCGAGACGATCAGAACGGTGGCCAGTACCCACAGGCGGGTGCTGCGCTTCGGCTGCCAGCCTTTCGGCAGGTCCAGCTTGCGGTGCAGCCAGTTGGCGGCGTCGGTCACCGGGTTGATCGGGCAGACCCATGAGCAATAGACCCGGCCTCCGATCAGTGCATAGGCGACCAGAACGATCAGCCCGCCGATCAGAGCGGTCAGTTCGGGCCAGTGCCCGGCCACGAGGCTTTGCAGCAGGACCAGAGGGTCGGTCAGGGGTAGCACACCAAGGGTCAGCGACCCGGCCAGCGTGCCTTGCACGACCCAGACGCCGAACCACGGGCCGAGCAGAAACAGTGCCAGAAAGAACAGCTGGCTGGTGCGGCGCAGCAGCAAAAAGCGGTGCGAGCCGATCCAGCCTTTGACTTGGATCGCCTCTTGGCCGACGGGGAGGTGCGTGCGAGCGCTCATTGTCCCACCCCCGGCAAGTCATAAGACGGGGTAAAGCCACCCGGAGTGGTCAGATTGTCGGTGCCAGGCCCAGGTAGACGGTCGGGCAGGTCGATGATGCCTTCGACCAGAGGGCCGCCATGCGCCTCTTTCTCTTCCCAGCCTTTTCGGTAGTGATCTGCGCTG
Source organism: Ruegeria sp. SCP11 (assembly GCF_040329455.1). Taxonomy (NCBI): domain Bacteria; kingdom Pseudomonadati; phylum Pseudomonadota; class Alphaproteobacteria; order Rhodobacterales; family Roseobacteraceae; genus Ruegeria; species Ruegeria sp. SCP11. The sequence goes on from NZ_JBDZYG010000003.1 coordinate 279,129, forward strand.
CTTCCGCGAGCCAGACGGGCGGGCAGAACCTTGATAGCGGCTTCGGGCAGTACACAGCTTTTCTCGCACATGCCGCAACCGGTGCAACGATCAGCATGCACGGTTGGAATGAACATCGCGTGGTGACCCGATCGATCATTATGTGCGGTTTCCAGCGTTATGGCCTCGTCGATGACGGGGCAGACACGGTAACAGACATCGCAACGCAGGCCGAGGAAGTTCAGGCAGTTTTCCTGATCGACCAGAACCGCCACGCCCATTTTGGCATCGTCGATATTGTCCAGCCCCGGGTCTAGCGCTCCGGTGGGGCAGGCGGCGACGCAGGGAATGTCGTCACACATCTCACAGGGCACATCGCGCGCCGTGAAATAGGGGGTGCCGGTCGCAACGGCATCGACCCCAAGTTCGGCTAGTTTCAATGTGTCGTAAGGGCAGTCCCGCACGCATAGCCCACAGCGGATGCAGGCCGACAGGAACTCTTTCTCCGGCAACGCGCCGGGCGGGCGCAATGCCTCGGCCGGCAACGCGCGGGCATCGCGGGCCAACCAGGCCAGCAATGACCCGGCGACCACGCAGCCGCCTGCCGCGCGCGCCGAATCCTGCAGGAATCGGCGCCGTTGCGGCGAGAGAGGAGTACCGGTCAGGGACATGGGGACTACCTTTGCGATCCTTCCCGGTTACGCGCGTTCAACCTTACACGCGCATTTCTTGAAGTCGGTCTCTTTCGACAGCGGGCAGGTCGCGTCCAGCGTCAGCTTGTTGGTCAGCTGATGCTCGTCGAACCATGGCATGAAGACCAGACCGCGCGGCACCTTGTTGCGTCCACGGGTTTCGACGCGGCTGGTGACCTCGCCACGACGGGTCGAAAGAATGATCTCCTGACCACGACGCAGTCCCCGGTCCTTGGCATCCTGCGGATGCATATAGACGACGGCGTTCGGATAGGCGCGGTGCAGTTCCGGCACACGGCGGGTCATCGAGCCCGAGTGCCAGTGCTCCAGCACACGACCGGTGGAGAGCCACAGATCGTATTCTTCATCCGGCTCCTCAGCGGCGGGTTCGTAAGGCGCAAAGATGATATTGGCCTTGCCGTCCTTCTTGCCATAGAATTTCACACCCGCGCCTTCGGGCACATAGGGGTCATAGCCTTCACGGAAGCGATAGAGCGTTTCCTTGCCGTCCACGACGGGCCAGCGCATACCGCGTGCCTCGTGGTACATTTCGAATGGTGCGAGGTCGTGCGCGTGACCACGTCCGAATTCGGCGTATTCCTCGAACAGGCCCTTCTGAACGTAATAGCCGAAATGCTCGGCATCGTCGTTGTCGAAACCTTCCGCGGTCTCGGATAGCGGGAATTTATCTACCTGGCCGTTGGCATAGAGCACGTCATACATGGTCTTGCCGCGATGCTCAGGCATTTTGGCCAGCAGCTCTTCGTCCCAGACCTCTTCGACGGTGAAGCGCTTCGAGAATTCCATCAGCTGCCACAGGTCCGATTTAGCCTCGCCTGGGGCCTTCACCTGCTGACGCCAGAATTGGGTGCGGCGTTCCGCGTTGCCATAGGCACCTTCCTTTTCAACCCACATGGCGGTGGGCAGGATCAGGTCGGCTGAAACGGCCGTGACTGTTGGATAGGGATCCGAAACCGTGATGAAGTTCTCAGGGTTGCGATAGCCGGGATAGCCTTCCTCGTTGATATTCGGCGCGGCTTGCATGTTGTTGTTGCACTGCACCCAATAGGCGTTCAGATCACCATCTTTCAGCTTGCGGTGCTGCAACACGGCGTGGAAACCGGGCTTTGCGGGAATGGTGCCTGCAGGGATTTTCCACGCGGTTTCGCAGATTTCACGGTGCTTGTCGTTTGCCACCACCATGTCGGCAGGCAGACGGTGGGCAAAGGTGCCGACCTCGCGCGCCGTACCACAGGCCGAAGGCTGACCGGTCAGCGAGAAGGGCGAGTTGCCCGGCTCGGAAATCTTTCCGACCAGCAGGTGAACGTTATACATCAACGAGTTCACCCACGATCCGCGGGTATGCTGGTTGAAGCCCATCGTCCACAAGCTCATGACCTTGCGGTTAGGATCGGCATATTGCTTGGCCAGTTTTTCCAGCTTGTCGGCGGGAACACCCGAAAGTTCTGCCGTGTATTCAAGCGTGTAAGGTGCAACGGCTTCGGCGTATTCCTCGAAGCTGATCGGCTCCATCTTGCCTGAGTTCGGGTTTTCAGCCTCTTGCTGCAGCGGATTGTTGTCGCGCAGGCCATAGCCGATATCGGTTGCAGTTTTGGTGATGTTGACGTGGTTTTTGACGAACTCTTCGTTCACCGCACCGGTCTGGATGATGTAGTTGGCGATATAGTTCAGGATCGCCAGGTCGGTCTGCGGTTCGAAAACCATGCCATTGTCGGCCAGTTCGAACGAGCGGTGTTCGAATGTCGACAGCACGTGCACCTCGCAACCCGGCTTGGTCAGACGGGTGTCTGTGAGGCGCGACCACAGGATCGGGTGCATCTCGGCCATGTTCGAGCCCCACAGCACGAAGGTGTCCGCGTGCTCAAGGTCGTCATAGCAACCCATCGGCTCATCAATGCCGAAGGTACGGATAAAGCCCACCACGGCCGAAGCCATGCAGTGGCGTGCGTTGGGGTCGATGTTGTTCGACCGGAACCCGGCCTTCATCAGCTTGGACGCTGCATAACCTTCCCAGACAGTCCACTGGCCGGAACCGAACATGCCGACGCTGGTCGGGCCTTTCTTGGCGAGAGCCTCTTTCCACTTTTCTGCCATGACGTCGAAGGCTTCGTCCCAGCTTACCGGTTCGAATTCACCGTTCTTGTCATAGACGCCATTCGACTTCCGCAGCAGCGGCGTGGTTAGGCGGTCCCGGCCGTACATGATCTTGGACAGGAAATAGCCCTTGATGCAGTTTAGACCGCGGTTCACTGGCGCGTCCGGGTCGCCCTGTGTGGCGACGACGCGGCCGTCCTTAGTACCTACCAGTACCGAGCAACCGGTGCCGCAGAACCGGCAGGCTGCTTTGTCCCAGCGAATGTCAGGAGCATCGGTTTGCGCATTGGCCTGACCGGTGGCCAGAGGGATGCCTGCGGCTGACGCGGTGGCAGCGGCCGCTGAGGCCTTGAGAAATGTCCGGCGAGATTCTGATGTAGTCATAGCGTGAGCCTCCGGCTGGTGGTTTGGCTTAGGGCATCGGGATGCGGAGTGCTTTCCGCGAGATCCTCGAAATGGTGATAAGTCAGCGTCAATGAGATCACTCCGGGGATCTGGTGCAGATCCATGATGATCTCTGACGCAAGGCGATCGGATGTGTCTTCGACGACGACCACGAAACGGCCGTCTTCGGCCTGGGCATGGATTTCAACGCCCGGAGTGCTGCGCATCGCTTGCGCTGCGGCCTCCACCTGATCGGGGGCGACATGTATAAGGCAACCGCAGATATTCATTGTATCGCTTCCGTTTGAGGGATGGGTTGGCGTTCAAGCGCGATAGCGTCGACCGGGCAGAGCGTCACGCAGGACCCGCATCCGTTACAGGTGTCAACGTCCAGCGAAGGCGCGGCCCGCCCTCCCAATTGCAGGCGGAAGCGGATGGCGTTCTGCTCGCAATTGTCCTGACAGACCCGGCAGCTCACGCCGTTCATGGACAGACATGAATCTTCGCGAAGCTCGGCTCGCCACGGCCAGCTCGCCAAGTTTTCGATCTGCAAGGCGTCCGTGGGGCAGGCTTTGGCGCAATCCCCACAAAAGGTGCAGGGGTTTTCACCAGGTTGGAAAACCGGGAACCTGTCCTGATCAAAGGCGATTACCGCTTCCGGGCATGCTGTAGCGCAATCGCCGCATTTGGTGCAGTGATCCAGAAAGTCGAACATAGTAGAGCCCGGAGGACGAGCAATGCTACTGTCCTCACGGAACATTCTGGCGCTAAGAAACGCCCTTCGGCTGGTCAGTTGGCTCATGTGGCTAGACTGTTCGCGGTGATTCCCTTCGTAGGATAACCCAATAGACGTTTTGAACGTGATGCTTTTTGATGCAGATCATTTTTTGGACGCTTTAATATCTGTCACTTGAAAAATCTTTCCGAAGCTCCTGAACCTGAACATGAAGTGCCGGCTAAACTCGCGCGAAACAGCGGCAGTGGAAGCTCTGCACCCGTCTGTTTCGCGAAGGAAAACGCGAAGTTGTTACATTAAATCGCTATGCGGCATTGCAGCGTAGAAATTGAGTGTCATATTGAAACAAGATTTTCTGCGGCGCAGAAGGTGAAAAGGATCGGCGGATGTTCAGCCTGAAAGGCACAAAGGCGGTTGTTTTAGGCGTCGCCAATGACCAATCCATAGCCTGGGGTATTGCAAAAGCTCTGCATACACAGGGGGCTGAAGTTGCGATCACTTATCTGAACGAAAAGGCAGAACCGCATGTGCGGGCGCTGGCGGAACAGATTAACGCTCTGATCGTGATGCCACTGAATGTGCGCGACCCGGATCAGCCCCGCGCGTTGTTTGATGAAATCACCCGCCGGTGGGGGCGGTTGGATACTCTGGTGCATTCCATTGCCTTTGCCCCCAGCAAGGACCTGCACGGTCGAGTCATTGATACCTCGCCCGAAGGGTTCGGTCTGGCCATGGATATTTCGGTGCACTCGTTCTTACGTATGATCCATCTGGCTGAACCGCTTATGGAGCAAGGTGGAACCTGCATGACAGTGTCATTCCTTGGCTCGACAAGAGTTGTGGAAAACTACAACGTAATGGGTCCAGTCAAGGCTGCGTTGGAAGCGTCGGTACGGTACGCTGCGACCGAATTGGGGCCGAAAGGCATTTCCGTTCACGCCTTGTCACCGGGGCCTCTGAAGACGCGGGCCGCGTCGGGATTGTCCGAGTTTGACGCCCTGCTGGAGCATGCCGCGGCGCGGGCGCCGACTCATCACCTAGCAACAATCGAAGATGTCGGCGCCTACGCCGCATTCCTGGCCAGCCGCGAGGCCTATAATGTCACCGGCGGCATTCACCTGATTGACGGCGGTTACAACATCGTCGGGTAGAGGAGAGGCTCATGATTTCAGACGCGCAAAAAACCTCGTTGAAACTTGGTTCAGAAATGGCTGAAAGCGCGGCCGAAGTTCAGGATCGCACGGCGGATATCGTGACTCGAGCGCTGGACCGGTCGGGTATCCAGTGGAACCTTTTGGCCCAATCGGCAGAGCTGCAATCCGCTAGGATTGTTGAAACCCATGCTGAGCGGGCACGAGACCTGATGGAAGGCTTTGCCGACGCGTCGCAACGCATTGCAACTTCGCAATCCTTAGTGGCCGATTGGTCGGCGTACCTGAAAGATGCGACCCAGCGAGTGGTGTTGACGATGGACGCGCTGCGCGAGCGCGGGGATGTGTTTCTGGAACATGAGGCTGAAGGCTGCCCGCCGGTTCTGATCTATGATTTTGAGGTTATTGTTGACGGTAAGAACCTGAAGCGCCCCTGTAACTATCAGCTATTACGTATCCTGCCGCCCGAGGGCGTGTCAGTCGACGACACCCGTCGTCCTTATATCATCATCGACCCGCGCGCGGGCCATGGTGGCGGCATCGGTGGGTTCAAACAAGACAGTCAAGTTGGCGTTGCCTTGTCCAAGGGGCATCCGGTTTACTTTGTCAGCTTTGAGCGCGATCCGGTGCCGGGCCAGACGCTTGCCGATGTCATGCATGCGGAGGCCGGGTTCGTCCGCACCGTGCGGGCGCGTCATCCCGACAGCCCCCAGCCGGTTGTGACCGGCAATTGTCAGGGCGGATGGGCAACCCTGCTGATGGCCGCCTGCAACCCGGACCTGACCGGGCCACTGATCCTTAACGGAGCCCCTATTGCGCCGTGGTCGGGCGAAGTGGGTGAGAATCCGATGCGGTATAACGCTGGTGTGCTGGGTGGAACGTGGCAGCCGATGTTCTGGTCGGATATCGGCGCGGGTAAGTTCGACGGCGCCAACCTCGTTATGAATTTCGAGCAACTGAACCCCAGCCGAAACTATTTTGGCAAGTATTTCGACCTCTACCGCGATCCTGTCGCAGGGTGTAAACGGTTCATCGATTTCGAGCGCTGGTGGGGCGGTTACTTCCTGCTGAATGAGGCCGAGATTCACTGGATTGTCGAGCAGTTGTTCGTCGGCAATCGACTGGTCAAGAATACCGCGCAACTGGAACCCGGCGTACCGATCGACATCAAGGCCGTCAAAGGCCCGATCTTTGTCTTTGCCAGCCAGGGCGACAACATCACTCCACCACAACAGGCTCTGAACTGGATCGCCGCGACTTACGCGGATGAAGAGGAAATCCGCCTGCGCGGTCAGCGGATCATCTACATGCTGCATGATGAAGTTGGCCACTTGGGCATCTTCGTTTCGTCTAAAGTGGCGCGCAAAGAGCATACCGAGCTGGCCTCAACCCTTGAGACGGTCGAGGCGATGGCGCCGGGGCTCTACGAGATGGTGATCGAAAACATCGAAGGCGAAGGGCAGGACAAAAAGTTCGAAGTCCGGTTCTATGACCGCACGTTGGAGGACGTGGCCGCGCTGGATGACGGCCAGCAGGACGAAGCCAGTTTTGCCGCTGTGGCGCATATGTCCGAGGTACAGGCAAATGCTTATGAAACCTTCGGGCGTCCATTCGTACGTTCAGTCTCGACGCCATTGGGAGCAAAGGCCTTACGCGACCTGCATCCTCTACGTGTTCAGCGCGCGGCCATGTCGTCGTCCAATCCGGCGATGAAAGGAGTTGAACAACTGGCTCAATCGGTTCGTGAACAGCGCACACCCGCCGACCCGGGCAACCCGTTTCTTGCGCTCGAGAAACTGACTGCAGACTGGATCGAGCAGATGATGGACTTTCATCGTGACCTGCGCGACGCGTGGTATGAGGGGATGTTCTTCTCGCTCTGGGGAGGTCCACTTGCTGCATGGTTCGGCAAGAAAAACGCGGCACCTCGGACATTGCCCGATCCCGAGACCCTGAAAGCCCTGCCGGAGGTCGAGGCAGCTTTGGCGCATATGAAACAGGGTGGGCTGGCCGAAGCTGTGATCCGGCTGCTGATCTTGCTGGCCTCAAGCAACCAAAGCTTCCGGGCCGAAATCCTGCACCGCTGGGCGCATGTGTTCAAAGATGAGGCACCGTTCAAGGAAATGACCGTCGAACAGCGCCAGCGCATGTTGCGGGAACAGACGGTCATCGTAACCTTTGACGAACAGGGCGCGATTGGCTCACTGCCTGATCTGTTGCCATCGGCCGCGGAAAGGAAACAGGCGGTCGATCTGATCAAACGCATTCTGGGTGATATACCAAACCCCACACCCGAGCTTGTCGAGATGGCCCAAGCGCTGTACGAAACCCTCGAACTTGCTGAGATCAAACAGGAAACGGGTGCCCCAGCCAAGCCCGTGTCCAAGCCGCGGGCTCGCAAATCGACCGTTGCCAAGAAGGCCGAACCACAATGAAGATACAGGAAAACCGCACCTACGAGCAGATCGAGGTCGGGGATGAGGCGCAGGTGACGCGCCTGTGTACTGTCGATGACCTCTATGCCTTTGCCTCAGCCTCAGGGGACCACAACCCGTTGCATCTGGCTGCCTATGACGGCGATGGAGATGGGCACCCCGAGGCCGTGGCTCCAGCCCTGTGGCCCGCCGGTTTGATTGCGGCTGTTCTGGGCAATATCCTTCCAGGTGCTGGGACTCAGACCCGTTGGGCGAACTTGTCTTTCCATATTCCCGTTGTGGCAGGGGACGAAGTCACCGCCTTTGTGACAGTGATTGAAAAGCGCGAGGATGGCGATTTACTGTGTGCCACCGAAGTGCGCCGTGTAGGTGACAACGCGCTAATCCTCAACGGTGAAGTGCAGGTGACACCTCCGGCTAAGCACCTGACCTTCGACTCGGTCGAAGTGCCCGGTCTGGTCGTGCAGCGTCACCGCCATTTCGACGCCTTGATCGCGAAGGCTGAGCCTCTGGACCCGATGCCAACGGCCGTGGTCGCGCCGGAAGAGCCGAACTCTCTGGGTGGTGCATTGCTTGCGCTCACCAAGAACATCATCACGCCGATCCTGTTGGGTGACCCTGAAAAAATCGCAGCAGCTGCCGCCGAACTTGAGGCCGACATTTCGGGGATCGAGATCATAGACGTGCCTAGTCATGAAATGGCCGCTCACCGCGCGGTGGATTTGGTCGTTGAAGGCAAAGCGCAGAGCCTGATGAAGGGGCATCTGCACACCGATGTTCTGCTGCACGCGGTCCTGCGCCGCGACAAGGGCCTGCGGACAGGGCGGCGTCTGTCGCATGTGTTTGTGATGGACGTTCCCGGTTTTTCGCGACCCATTATGGTGACGGATGCGGCCGTGAACATTGCCCCTGACCTCGAGGCCAAGGCTGACATCGTGCAGAACGCCATCCATCTGGCGCAGTCCATCGGGATCGAAACGCCGAAGGTCGGTGTCTTGTCTGCGGTCGAGACGATCAATCCGCATATGCCTTCGTCTGTGGATGCGGCGTTGCTGTCGAAGATGGCCGAGCGCGGCCAGATCACCGGTGGTCTGGTAGATGGTCCACTGGCGATGGACAATGCGGTAGATCTGAATGCGGCGCGCACCAAGGGCATCACGTCAAAGGTGGCCGGCTCGGCGGATATTCTGGTGGCTCCCAATATTGAGGCGGGGAATATGGTGGCAAAGCAGCTTACCTATATTTCGCATGCAGAGGCGGCGGGGATCGTGGTCGGTGCGGCTGCGCCAATCATTTTGACGTCGCGGGCGGATGACGATGCCTCGCGTCTTGCCTCATGCGCGGTGGCGGCTCTGCACGCGCATGCGAACAAGGGTAAAATTCATGGCTGACCATGTTCTGGCGCTGAACGCCGGGTCTTCTTCCTTGAAATTCGGGCTGTACGAATTGGTCGAGAACAATCGCCCCAGCATGCGCTGGCATGGCCAGATCGAACGTCTGGGGGACGCACCCCGTCTGCTTGCGGAGTCCGCCGGGGGGCGTTCGGTCGACCAACCCCTGACCAACACCCATGGCCATGATGAAGCGATCCATGCCTTTTTAGATATGGCACGCGAGTATTTGCCGGATATCAGCATCCGTGCCATCGGTCACCGGGTTGTGCATGGTGGGACGATCTATTCGGAACCAGTGCAGATCGACAACACGGTTCTGGATACACTGGCGGGGTTCATCCCCTTTGCGCCGCTACACCAACCCTACAGTCTTGCCGGGATACGGGCGGCCAGCGACGCTTTTCCAGACACGGTTCAGGTAGCTTGTTTTGACACTGCGTTTCACCGAACTCACCCTTGGGTCAACGATACCTTTGCCCTACCGCAGAACTACTACGACAAGGGCGTGCGCCGTTACGGTTTCCACGGTCTGAGCTACGATTACATCACGCAGAAACTCAAGGAAATCGCCCCGAGCCTCTACGATGGTCGCGTTGTCATCGCTCATCTGGGAAATGGTGCCTCCATGTGCGCGGTGTCGGGCGGTAGGGCCGTTGCCTCGACAATGGGGTTTTCGGCGCTGGACGGCTTGCCAATGGGCACACGCAGCGGCCAGTTGGATCCGGGCGTTGTCCTCTACATGATGCAGCAAGAAGGCATGAGCGCAGACGAGATCGCAGACATGCTCTATCGCAAGTCCGGTCTGCTGGGTCTGTCTGGCATGTCGTCCGACATGCGCACTCTTTTGGCTGCTGACACGCCCGAGGCGCGTAGGGCGATCGACTACTATGTTTTCCGTATTCGCCGAGAGCTTGGGGCCATGTCCGCCGCGCTGGAAGGGTTGGATGCACTGGTGTTCACTGGCGGGATCGGTGAAAACGCGGTCCAGATCCGCCAGCGGGTCTGCGAAGGGATGCGCTGGATCGGGATCGAGATGGACCCCAACCGAAATGCGGACAACGGTACAGTTCTTTCGACAGATTTCAGTCGAGTGCGTATCTTGGCAGTCCCGACGAACGAAGAAATGGTGATTGCCCGAGCGGCGGCGCGGTTGGTGCAATAAATACTATTGTTCGGGCCTGTTTTTCCGGCGCTTGGCATATTTGATCAGCACACCCAGAATGGCGCTGATGATATCTGGAGACAGCGTACCCAGCGGGTCGCGCCGGATGCCGGTTACAGTATTTCGGGCTTCGGTCAGGGTGTCTTTGACCTCTGTTTCGATATCCTGCAGTGCCATATCTCGCAACTCAACCGCTGCCGTCGTGTCGACCTGTGCGTCCTGCGTATTGGCCAGCAGCGCCAAGATCACGGCCAGCAGCAGATTTGCGCCGGCCATGATCAACGCGGCCAGCGGTTTGGACAGAGACGCAGACAACCAGAAGAATCCGGCCACATTCAGCATGATGACGGCCAGTCCAACCGCCAGCCCCGCCGCCGCGTAGAACCCGGTGCGCCGGGCGGCAATGGCGACATGCCGTTGCGCGATCAGTCTTTCGGCGCGAAGAACAATCGAAATGTTGCGAGAAATTCGGCTCATGATCAGGCTCCTACCGAGACCGGCCTAGCAGGTAGCCAAGCGTAAAAATGCCAAGTGCAAACAGGATCGGCCTTTTGTGCGGCAGATCCTCTAATTCGGTTAAAGCTTCTTCCAACTGACCGGTCCAGCCGTCGATATTCTCAGCGATCCTGTCGGCCACTGTGTCATGCTGCTCCGACGCAGAGGCCTTTTCATTCGCTTCGGTTTGTTCAGCCAATTGTCGACGCAAATTGGCGACCTCGGCTTCAAGCTCGGCTTTCGTGACCATTGGATCGGTCCTCTTGCAATTGGTGCGCGGGTTGAGGTCAGTAACCTTACCCCCGGCTTCGAGGACCATGTTAATTCGCTTTTCCGGTTTTGGAAAAGGGACTTATCAATTTAGGCGTAGTAATCTGCGACCAGAAGGAAATCCGGTTCGGCGTCCTCCTCGATCGTGGCATACCGCGGGATCGGGTCTTCGAACACGTTATCGGTGCGGTCGTCATTGACGGTCGAAACCTCGCCAATCAAACAATCACCCTTTTCCGCCCAAAACGCATGCCAGATGCCGGGCATCAGAGTGACGCTTTCCCCCGGTTTCAAGCGCAGCAACTCACCAGGTTTGATCGTCACCGGACAGCCGTCGCTAGGCACGACAACGGGGGTGTCACGGTCAATGCCGCCTTCGGCGTCCGAGGCATAGATCTCCATCACCAGATCGCCGCCGCCGCGGTTGATGATATCTTCGGCCTTGACGATATGGCGGTGCATTGGCGACAGCTGTTTGTCGCGCGAGACCAGAAGTTTTTCGGCATATAGCATCCCACGACCACTGTTCAGATCCCCGACATCGCCGTTGCGCAGAGTGAAGAGGAACAAGCCCAACTCGTCGAACCGCCCCTGTCCGTAGTCGGTGATATCCCAGCCAAGCCCGCGCTCGCGAATGCCCGCTGCTTGGTCACTCCGCATTTGGTCGGGCGACCAGTTGGCAAAAGGCGGCAGGACGGCGCCGAAAGAACGGATGAAGGCTTCCGCCTCGGTTTTGATGGCGTTGATATCAGAACGTTTCATAGTGCCCCCTGTGGGTCAAAGCTCGTGCGCCCAGGGTGGATTGGCCCCGGCGCGGGATACTGTAATGGCGGCGACTCGGGCACCATTGGTGAGGGCCGCGCGCAGGCTTTCGGTGCTCAGATCGCGCAGGCCGGATTTAGTCAGGTGACCGGCACGCTCGAGTTCCGCCAGAACACCGGCATTGAATGTGTCACCTGCGCCAACGGTGTCCACGACCTCGACCCGCTGAACGGGAACCGAGGTTTCTGAACCATCCCTTAGATAACCTGACGCACCGTCGCCCCCTCGGGTTACGATGACTACGGCAGGTCCGGATTGCAGCAGCAGGGGTACCTTCTCGGCGATGGTTTCCGGGCCTGGGACGATCCAGTCCAGATCCTCATCCGAGACCTTCACGATGTCGGCCTGTGCGATCATGCGGTTAAGGCGCGTGCGATAGCGGGTTTGATCCTTGATGAAATCCGGTCGGATATTCGGGTCGATCATCACGGCGCGGTCCGCCCCGTGCCGATCCAGCAACGCGGCGTAGGCATCCGCACAGGGCTCACAAGCCAAGCTGATCCCGCCGAAATACAGCGCCGTCACGGCGGGCAACTGCCCCGGCATATCCTCGGGCATCAGCATCCTGCCAGCCGAGTTTTCGTCAATGAAACTGTAGGTGGCGTGCCCGTCCTTCAACTGTACAAACGCCAATGTCGTAGGGCGGTCCGAGCGGATAACATGGCTGGTATCCACGTGACTGGTCTGCAGGGCGTCTTCAAGTTGCTGACCAAACATGTCCGAGGACAAACCCGCCAGCAGTCCGACCGGAGCCCCCAGTCGTCCAAGCGCAATGGCCGTGTTGAAGATGGCTCCGCCGGAATGGGGAACAAAGCCGTCACCGCCCGAAACCGTCGGGGCGGCGATCATGTCGATCAGGGCTTCACCGCAGCACAGGATCATGCCGTGGTCCTTTCTTTTTCAAGGGATGAGGCGATCAGTTTACCGCGTGAGCGCACCTTTACAGAAATTGTTAGCGCCAACAATACCAAATTCGTCCTGTTCCGAAACATAAAGATTCATCGACCGGCGCAAATCGCTGAACCGACCACCGGCATTAAAGGCATCACGGAATGCATCTTTGAACAGCCAGCGGTTTTTTTCAGCCACGCCGCCCACAAGAAAAACGCCGCCCATCGGCATGAGCACTACGGCGAGATCTCCCATCACGGCCCCTAAATGGGTGGTGAACATATGAGCGGTTTTTTCGGCAATCGGGTCGGTCTGTGCTCGGGCGTCTTCTAGGATCTCCCTAGCACTACGCACAGGTGTGTCCGCCTGGCCAGCGGCCATCCCGGCGGCGCGGTACAGGATCGGTAAGCCAGTGCCGCTGAGGAACATTTCAGCCTCAAGAACCAAGGTATCATCAAAGAAGCATTCCGGAGCGATATGGCGAGCAGCCTTGAAAATCTCGACCTCGTCGACGTGGCGTGGTGAAAGACCGATATGGCCCCCTTCGCCGGATGCGGTGTGATAGCGGCCGTCGGAGTACAGCAAGGTTCCTACGCCCAGACCGGTGCCGGGCCCCACAACCAGCCGTGTCCCCAAAGGCGGAGTGGTCGCGCCTTGCAAAACCTCGACATCATCGCCGGTGATCTCGGCCACTGACCACGCTGCAGCTGTAAAGTCGTTGATTACAAAAGTGTGCTGCGCACCTGTGGCATTGCCGATATCAGATTCCGAGAGGTCGAGTTGGGCATTTGTCAGCCGGATCGTTCCGTTGTTTACAGGTCCGGCCCCGGCCGCTACGACTGCGCGCGGGTTGGTGCCGATTTCGTCACGCAAGCTATGAAACGCCTCTAGTAGCTCAGACAAACCGCTGGTTGGGTACTTGCGCAAATCGATTAACTTACCTTCGGAGATTACGCCCAGCCGAGTGTTGGTGCCGCCAATATCCGCAACCAGATTCCAGTGTTTTCGCATTGCCCCGGAAGGTTGCGCCAAAGGTAGTGATACGGATCCGTCCGACAGAGCTGATTTCAGACCGCTAGAAGAGGCATTTTGGTCAATCCCTGGCGTTTCGAAATCCAAATTGACCAAGCTAAACCGGTTCTTTTTGACACGGGCCTCTTCAGCATTTTCGGGAGGGGGGCCGATGAAAAACCCTTTGATCGGCGCGCCCTGTTCCAAAGCGTCTTTTGCCGCCGTTAAGTGGCAAGTGAGACGTTCAATCCGGTTTTGATCTGGATCGATGACGTTGTTGGCAGTGATATAGATCGGCAGGTCGCGGGTGTATTCCTGCTTAGTGTGGGTTATGAAATGGGTAAGTGTCGATGGTTTGATCTGAGCGTGGGTGACACAGTTCAGACTGCACCAGTCGACCGGTTCTCCGATAGTGGCGAAGTCTTTCTGCCAGCCGGTCGGAAGGTTAGGTTCCAGATCCTCAAGGTCACTATGAGGGTAGGCTTTATTGAATAGGCCGCTCAGAAAGAACCGTGTCAGTAAATTGTCGTGAGGGGCAGTTGCCCGATGGGTCTCGGGGGTATTTTCGGCAAGAACAACCCAATCCTGATCGATTGCCACGCCCAGATTGGACATTCCGAGGCCACGCATCGCGTCGATCGCCCGACCATGTGCAAGCAACACGTGGTGGATTGCACGGGCGGTAGCACGGTGGCTGTCACAGTCGTTAAGAGAGTTGACTTGTGAGGGCAGACTGATTGGCGCGACTTTAAATACCCGATCGCCGATGCGGCTCATGACAACCTCGGTATAGTCGACAAACCAACCAGTGATATCCCGATTTCGCCACCCGCCCAAGTCATCCAGCGCGGGGGGCAGTTCGCCGTTAGATAGCATCGCGCAGGGGCGGATACCGTGTTCCAGCAGCGCGTCGGCCAACCGTTCGTAAGTGTCCAAACCCGCCTGATTTACTTCGCCTCGCCCGTCAGGCAGAACCTGTGCCCAACTGACCGGAAACTGAAAACAATCAAATCCAGCTTCGCGTACTAGGTCGAAGTTCTGCTCAGACGAGCCTGTGACGCCAAAAAGGAAATCCTTGGGGAAATCGGAGCGGGTGTAGTGCATGGTCAGAACCTGTTTGGGCCGGTTGCGCCGCCAACTATCAGTTCGGCCTGCTGTATTCTAGCCGTTAGCGGTATCATTTGTAAATTGGGGTGCTTTTTGAGCATATTTTTGGCGTTTTGAGCCTAAAAGAGACGAAGCTTGACAGAAGGGGTATTGCTGTTTCACCCTTATTGAAACGTTTCAATAAGGATTGCCCTCGGGATATGCGGATCGCGGCGCAGCTTTATACCGTTAGACAACTGGGCGATTTGGTCGCGCAGCTGGACCTGATCAGCGCTTGCGGTTTTACGGATATCGAGACGATTGGCTTTCATGACTTGCTCCCGCGGGACATGGCGCGGCTGGTGACGCAGTCTGGTCTGTCTGTTCGATCAGCGCATTTTGACTGGGATGAGTTCGAGGGACGGTTCGATGAGATATTGACCTTGCTCGACCTTATGAATTGCCCGGTGGCCGTTATGCCATGGCTGCCACCCGAGGTTCGGCCAAGCACCACCGAAGGATGGGAAGCGGTGGCGCAGCAACTCGCGCAGTGGGCCAAGCGGTTGGCCCATCATGGTGTTCGTTTGGCCTATCACAATCATGACTTCGATCTCGTCGGCGAGTTTGGAGAAATGCCTCTGGACCTGGTTCTTGCAAATGAGACCGTGTTTTGGCAGCCCGATATCGGCTGGCTGGCCGTTTCGGTAGCCGACCCGGCCGATCTTTTGTGCAGATATGCTGGGCGCATCCTTTCCGTACACGCAAAAGACGCGGATCCGCGGGCAGGGCAGGGGGATGACCGATGGCGCAACTTGGGGAAGGGAGTTGTGGATTGGTCCCGGCTGCTGGGCATTCTTGAGAACAGCCCCTGCAGTGATCTGTTTGTCGAACATGATGAAACGCCAAACCACGCGGAGACTTTGCTGACTGGGCGTCACTTTCTGTTGAACCAACTGAAGACGGAGGTCGGGTGATGCCGCGCGCCACGATTAAGTCGATCGCGAAAGAGACCGGCTATTCCGTCGGTACGGTCTCGAACGCGTTGCGTGGGGTGAAATCGGTCAAAGAAGAAACACGGCAGGAGATTCAGGCCACCGCCGCCCGGTTGGGGTATCGCGTCAACTTGGATGGGCTGAAACTGCGTACTAACAAATCTTACCGGATAGCGGTGTTGGTCAGCATCTCGACGGATGCGGGCGAAGAATGGGAGGGCGTGGAATTCACCCGCATATTGGCGGGGATATCCGAGGCCTTGCAGGGCTCGCGGTATGAGATGAGCGTATTCAACGTGGCCGATATTCCGGATGCAATGACGACCTTGACGCGCATTGTTCAGGACGGGTTGGCGGACGGAGTCATATTTTCAGGCACTTTGCATGACGATCCACGTATTGCGTATTTGCAGGAAAACACCTTTCCTTTCGTGACCATGGGTATGAGTGACACCGAGGTGCCTCATGCGTTTGTTGATATCGACAGTCAGGCGGCGGCGTTTGATGCGACCGCACGGCTGCTGCGGCTGGGCCATCAGCGCATTGCCTTGGTGAACCCCCCGAACGAGTTGATTTATGCGACGCAGCGCCAGAGTGGATACGAACAGGCGTTGGCCGACGTCGGAATGACGCCGGACCCAGCTTTGATTTTCAACGGTCCGACCACGGCGCGCACCGGGCAACGTAGTTTCGAGGCGATGATGCAGGTTAGGGATCGGCCCACGGCCTGTATTTGTGCGAATGAAGCAATGACGCTGGGTGTGCTGTCCTCGGCCCACAAGGCGGGGGTGCAGGTTGGCCGTGACCTGGTTGTCATCTCCACCGATGATCTGCAACTCAGCCGTTATTTCGTGCCAGCACCCAGCACATACTATGTGCCGATCGAAGAGAGCAGCCGCCTGCTTGGCGAATTTATGTTGAAAGCTTTGGACGGGGCCGATCCGTCCGAGATCCAGAAAAAGATCAGGGCCACGCTTATCGAGCGGCAACCTGACACCCCGGTGCTGCAATCCGCACCCACAAATTGACCCAACAGAGGAGTATTTGGAGATGTTCAGAAACCTACTGTCCGCAGCGGCGCTGATCGCAATAGCAGCCCCGACGGCCTTCGCCGCCGATCTGGAAGGGCGTGTGTTGAAAATCGGCACGGACGCAACCTATCCGCCAATGGAAACCGTTGATGAAACAACCGGTCAGATCGTGGGTTTTGACGTGGATGTGATGAATGCGATCTGTGAGCAGGTGAATTGCGTCCCGAATTTCGTCAATACCGCCTGGGACGGCATCTTTGCGGCGCTTCAGCAGGGTGAGTTTGACCTAGTAATCTCGGGCGTGTCGATCACGCCGGAACGGGAAGAGACGATGGATTTCTCGGAGCCTTACATCGTGGTCAGTCAGGCCATTCTGTTGCAAGTCGACAATGCGGACATGACACTGGATGATTTCAAGGCCGGCGGCCAGAAACTGGCGGCGCAGACCGGCACCACGAATGCGCAGCTGGCCGAGGAGTTGGTCGGGCGCGAAAATGTCAGCCTATATGACAATTTCTCGGCCGCAATCTTGGCGTTGCAAAATGCCGATGTGCAGGGCGTCATCATTGATGGCACCTCAGCCGCGGCCTACGAACAGGAGTTTGCGGGCGAGTTGACGGTCGGCATAACCGGCCTGCAGTCAGATCCGCTGGGCATCGTGTTTCAGGAGGGCGACGCCACGGTTGACGCCATCAACAAAGGGCTGGCAGCGATTGAGGCAGACGGCACTCTGGACAAGTTGATCGGTAAGTACTGGGGCACTGAATAAGCCGACCCATATCGGCCCGGTGTCGTTTGGCACCGGGTCGCCTGAATGCTGTGAGGTCCCATGAAGCGTTTAAGCGCGATCCGCCCGAGCAATCTTGTTCTGCTCGCTGCGGCCCCTTTCATTATCTACCTGTTTGCAACCTCTTCGAAATACCTGCGGTCGTTGATGGCGATCTTGGGGATCGGGAATAATGCCGGTCCAATCTTTGTCGGGTTTCTGCTGGTTCTCGTGGTGGCTATCCTAGGTTATCTCTGTGCCCGCAATGCGCGGTACCAGACGGCGCCGGGATGGGTGCGTTTCTCGGCACTGGCCGCGTTTCCGGCGGCACTGGCGCTGGTGGCTCTGGGCTTCGTTGCGCCGCAGGTGATAATGCCGTTCGCCGAGTCGGTCTTCTTTCATGCGCTCAGCGAAAACACTTCGACCCTGATAGATCGGTCCTCGCAAACCTGGGTGTTGTTTCCCGAAGTGGTTGCGCAGATTCAAACTGGACTTCAGGTGCTGTTAATCGCCTATGCGGTATTGGTTGCGGTCATACTGATTTCAAACAAGTTTCCAGTTCGTCTACGAGGTCATGCCCAGCTTGGGTTTGAAATCCTGACCGGTGCGGTGCTGTTCTATCTGATGTTCATGGCGCATTGGCAGTTTGCCACCGGCGTGGCCATCACATTCCGAGCGGCCATATTCGCTTATATTTTCGCTGCAATTCTGGGCCTGATCTGGGTCGGTCTGCAATCGTTCAAGCCCAAGGCGCGGACGACGGTTGTTTATGGCTGCATCAGTCTTACCTTGCTGGCCATCTCGGCGTTCTTTTTCATGCAGCCGCAGGTCAAATACGAACTCATCGGCACTCTGGACGCGCGCATCGCCATTGTGCGCGGGACACCTCAGGCGCAGGCGGACATAATCCGGTTTGGCGAGTTTGAGGGTAGCGAAGACCAGCAATACCGCATCCGAAGTGCCCCGGACGCTGCCAGCGCGGTCGAGCAGATCGAAACAGTAGACAGCGTGTCTGGCGCATTTGTTCCGGTCGGCGTCAACACCAAGGGTTATCCGGTGATCTGGCAGACACAGTTCCTGCCCGACAAATACCGTAATCCTGCGCTGACTTTTGCAGTGTTTGGCTTTCTGCTGCTGGTCCTGACCATTGGCGGCGCGCAGCACAAACTGCACCCTCTGGCCGTTGGGGCCGAGTTCTTTGTGGACACGATCCGCGGCATTCCGATGCTGGTTATCATCCTCTATATCGGCCTGCCTCTGGCCGGCGCGGTCAAGGATGCCACAGGCGGCGGTATCGACATGACCAACATGACCCGCGGGATCATTGCAATCTCGGTCGGGTATTCTGCCTATATGGCCGAAATATTCCGATCTGGCATCGAAGCCATCCCGAGGGGCCAGATCGAGGCCGGGGGATCGTTGGGCCTGTCGCGGTGGCAAACCGCGCGGTTGATCATCCTGCCGCAGGCTTTGCGCATCGTGACGCCGCCATTGGGCAACGAATTCATCGCGATGATCAAGGATACTTCACTGCTGTCGATCCTCTCAGTACGCGACATGACCCAGCGCATGCGCGAGTTTCAGGCGGCCAGTTTCCTACCCTTCGCTCCATTTAACACTGCTGCAATCCTCTACGTTGTGATTACGCTGGGCTGCGCCAGCTTCCTGAAGTGGATTGAACGCCGCACGGCAAGAGAAGACCGATGAGCAAACTGGAACTGGGGGTTTGCTATTACCCCGAACAATGGGATCGGTCGCTCTGGCGAGATGACGCGCAGCGTATGGCCGAGATGGGCCTGGATTGGGTGCGCATCGCCGAGTTCACTTGGGGTCTGATCGAACCCAAGCGTGGGACCTTTAAGTGGGATTGGCTGGATGAAGTGATCGACATTCTGGGCGAGGCGGGATTGCGTGTCATGATGTCTACGCCCACTGCGGCACCACCGAAATGGTTGATTGACGAGCACCCCGAAATCTTACCAGTCGGGGCTGATGGAAAAGTGCGGGGCTTTGGCTCGCGAAGGCATTACTGCTTCTCCAGCGAGGTTTATCTGGCCGAGGCGCGCCGGATCGCCACCGAATACTCCCGCCGATACGGACAAAACCCATATGTCCACGCCTGGCAGATCGACAACGAGTATAATGACCACGATACGGTGCTAAGCTATTCAGACGCCGCGCGAGACGGGTTCCGACGCTGGCTGGCGGAGCGATATGGCTCGATTGATACGCTGAATAAAACTTGGGGGACGGTGTTTTGGGGCGCGCGCTATTCTAGTTTCGACCAGATTGAATTGCCGAACGGGCTGGTTGCCAGCCCCAACCCGACGCACGCGCTAGACTTCGCGCGCTATTCCTCGGACAGGGTGCGGCTGTTCAATCGGACGCAAGTGGATGTGCTGCGAGAATTCTCTCCGGGCCGGGATATCACCCACAATTTCATGGCGGGCAGCTTCGAGTTCGACCATTACGCCGTAGCCGTCGATCTGGATATTGTCGGGTTCGACAGTTATCCGCTGGGCAATCTGCTGGGCTCGACCCTGTCTGACGAGGAAAAGCGCCGCTATTTGCGAACGGGCGCACCAGACTATCAGGGATTTCATTGCGATCTCTATCGATCTCAGGGAAGAGGGCGTTTGTGGGTGCTGGAACAGCAGCCTGGTCCGGTGGACTGGGCCGAGAAAAACCCCTCACCCGCAGATGGCATGGTGCGCCTCTGGACCTGGGCGGCCTATGCCCACGGAGCGCAGACGGTGATGTTCTTCCGCTGGCGGCAGGCCAAATTCGCACAGGAGCAATATCATACCGCGCTGCTGCGCGCTGACGGCAGTCAGGATCAAGCAGCGGTAGAATTGGCTCAAGTCGTATCCGAGCGTGCTGCTTTACCAGAAGCCACGCGTGCAATGGCGCAGGTGGCCATGTTGCTGGACTACGAGTCCATTTGGGCGGCGGATATTCTACCGCATGATGAAGCCTTTCCGAATGCTCAGATTTTTCGCGAATGGTATGCAGGACTGCGCGCGCTAGGTGTCGAATTAGATTTTGTTGGACCGCAGGACGATCTGACCGGATATGCTTTGATCATTATCCCGCAAAGCATGATCGTCTCTCCCGGACTCGCGGCGCGTCTGATGGACAGCCAAACCAAACTTCTGGTCGGCGCGCGCGCAGGGAGCCAGACGAACAACATGCACACGCCACAGGACTTGGCCCCCGGTGAATTGACCGAGTTGGTCGGTGTCAAGGTTCAGCGCGTTGAATCGCTTCCGGATCTGGCGGGTGAAACAGTTCGTCTTGAGGATGGTACGACGCATGAATTTACCGGTTGGCGCGAAATCATCGAGACCAGGGAAACTGTAATCGCCTGCTTTTCCAGCGCATACCGGGATGGCAGCCCGGCGATTGTGCGCTCGGACCGAGCAACGTATTTGGCGATGATCCCGCGCGGACCCTTGTTGCAAGCTGTTCTGGCCAATGCGCTTAACTGGGCAAACATCCCTACCTCACAATGCGGTCCGGATTTGCGGATCACCTATCGCGGAGAGTTGGGGTTTGCCTTTAACTACGGCGCAACCTCGCTGTCGCTGCCGGAGGACAGCGCGCGTTCGTATCTGTTTGGAGGTTCGGAAATCTCGCCCTATGGTGTTTCGGTCTGGCGAGACTTGTAATCTCGTTGGGCCACCAAACCCGTTTGCTACACAGTATAATTGATTGACGTCATCAGTTTATACAGACACGCCGACCATGCAGTTATAATGCATTGGTTTATTCGGGCGAGATCAACAACTGATGTAGTCAGCAATCTGCCGATCTCGAATAATCAGGAATTCGAAATCCCGACTAGCATATCCGACGATATCTGCAAGGAATGCTTTACCGAAACCCATCCGGGTGATTCTCTGGCGAACCCAATCCGCGGTAAATACTTTGAGAGTCACCCCTTCTTTGCCGTGTCTTTGTCTAGAATGAGCACGTCGCAGGGTGCGATTTTGTGCCCGCTCCAGACAACAGGCGTAGCATTGTAGTTGATCAGGAAGACGTGTTGCTCGGTTTCGCGTCTACGCAGCCCTGTGGGAACCGGGTACAAATCCAAACCGACTTTTAGCGCGGCCATTGTGATGACTCGATCCCAAAGTTCTTCATCTGGAAATCCTGAAAGATACCATAGACCTTCTTCGCCCTTTAACGCAGCTGTTCCGTCTGAATACGTCAACAGGTCGGCGGCTTCGCCAGATAAACGATCGACCCAGTGTTGTGCGGACCCACCACCATCAACATCGCGCCGCACGTTGGGGGGCAAGGTTTCGACCAGATCGACCTCGCAATCCAGCCCTGAAAGTCCCGGTCGTCCTGAGCCTGGGATTTGGAAATCATGCGTGATAGCGCCGCTACGAGGGCCAAGGATGGCCAGATTGCAATTCTCTGTTAGGCTTTTTTCCAGATGACCATCCAGCGTGGCCAGGCCAGGAGCAAGGATCAGCTTGTATCCTGCCAAGGGCTCGTTGGTCGTCGAGATGAAATCTACTGACAGTCCGGCCCGCCGCAATGCGCGATAGGCCGAGAACACAAGACGGAAATAGTTGAACCCGGCCCCCTGAGGCTGTGAGGTCCACGCCCAGTCCGAGGCATAATCGAACAGAATGGCCACATCCGTTTGCGTCTGGGTGACTGCGCCCAGTTCCGCCAGATCACTGGCAGTCTGGCATGCCTCAGCCAGTGCCGGTGCAGGTTTGTTATTCGGCGTCAGCAACCCCGCATGCATTTGTTCTTGCGCAAACGGAGCCTGCCGCCAGCGGAAAAAATTGACCACTTCAGCCCCATGCGCCACCGCCTCAAGCGACCACAGGCGCACCATTCCGGGCAGAGGTGCCGGATTGTAGGGTGCCCAGTTCACCGGGCCGGGTTGCTGCTCCATCACCCACCATCGACCCCGGCCAACAGCACGGTAGAGATCGTGGTGAAAGGCCTGCATATCTGGGTCACCCTGTCGCAGAAACGCGGTTTTATGCGCGTCATCCGCCTCGAGCCGGTCAGACAGGAACCCGATCGGATAGCTATCCCACGTGGCGATATCCAAATCCTCACCCACTTGGAAATGGTCGAAATCAAGTATCCGGCCCATGTAGTTGTGCAAAAGCGATGCGTCGGTCAGCGGCCGCAGTACATCGACCTGCGCCTTGTTAAACGCCACCACCTGATCCGAGCTGAACCGACGGAAGGCCAAGACATGCGCGGGGTTGGGCTCGGTCACGGTCAGGTTGGGCAGGTCGATCTGTTCGAAACTGTCATATTCCATCGACCAGAACACATTTCCCCAGGCCTCGTTGAGGACATCGACCGTGCCATAGTGGTCCGCCAGCCAGCGCCGAAACGCACGCAAGGCAGGTTGACTAAAGCTGACAGTCGTATCGTGGCAGCCATATTCATTGTCGATCTGCCACGCGGCAACATGCGCGTTGCGGCCGTAGCGTTCGCCCATGATCCGCGCGATGCGAGCGCATTCCTCGATATAACCTTGATGGCTAAAGCAATAGTGCCTGCGCGAGCCGAACTTGCGGGGCTGCCCCTGCGCATCGATGGCCAGCATGTCGGGGTGTTTCTCTAGCATCCACCGTGGCGGTGTCGCTGTGGGCGTACCCAGCACGACCTTAAGGCCGGCGGTGCCCAGTACGTCAACCGCCCGGTCCAGCCAGTCAAACTGCAGATCGCCAAGCGTAGGTTCCATCCGAGTCCAGGCAAATTCACCGATCCGGACCCAGGTCAGGCCGGTTTCCACCATAAGGGCCGCGTCTTCGGCCCACATCTCTTCGGGCCAGTGTTCGGGGTAATAGCAAACGCCAAGTTCGGGGTTCATAGGACGACTCTGTGCTCGGCCCGCCCTTTGCCTGCGCCGGTGGCAGCAAAGGTCATGCCATTTTTGGGTTTCGCAGCAAGCGTATCAGCGTCAAGCCCTTCACGCGCTGTGGTGCAGAACAGGGTGGTCAGATCTTCGCCACCGAAAGCCGGGCACGAAGTGTGTGCAGCACCAAACGTAACGCTCGTCAGGAACTGACCCGCAGGGGTATAGGCGGCGACACGGCTTGCCCCCCATTGCGCAATCCAGATGTTGCCATCAGCATCGACTACCGCTCCGTCAGGGTTCAAACAATCGACCCGAAGGTCTAGGAACACTGCGCTATCGCCCTCTGGCCAGCCGGTCGCGGGGTTCAAGGACCAGCGCATGACCTGCTTCACTACGGTGTCTGCGTAATAGGCGCAGGATTGGTCCGGCGCGAAACAGATGGCGTTCGAGATGGTGACATTCGGCACCAGTTGGCGTAGCTCACCGCGCCAATAGCGGTAGATTGCACCGACTTCAGGCTCGGCGCCTTTACCCATCGTCCCGATCCAGAACCCTCCCCACGGGTCCGCCCGCCCGTCATTCGAACGGGTGACCGGATTGCCGGCCTCAAGCGGTGTGACCAGTTCTGTCTGGCCGGTCTTAAGGTCAAATCGCCAAAGCCCGGTTTCAGAGGCCACCAAAAGCGTATCCCGGTCGACCCAGCCAGCGGCAGACACATGTTCGTCGAACTGCCAACTGCGTTGCGCGCCGTTCTCCCTTGTCATCAGGCGTTTTTTGACGATATCAAACCAGAAAAGTTGTTGCCGTTCCGGATGCCACAAGGGCCCTTCGCCCAACTCGCAGGGGCGATCATCGTAGACGAAACTCATCCGGCGGCCTTATCATAGGCGGCCACAATCCGCGCCGCTCGGTCTGCGACCTCAGAAACTGCCATCCCGGGTTTGAACAGCGCTGATCCGATGCCGAACCCGTCTGCGCTGGCTTTGATCCACTCACCGAAATTCTCGGGACCTGCTCCGCCGACGGCGTAGACCTGCGTGCCTATGGGTAACACCGCGCGCAAGGCGGACAGCCCTGCTGGACCAGCCAACGTGCCGGGAAACAGTTTCAGCCCTGTTGCCCCGGCCTTGAGCGCGGCGAAGGCCTCGGTCGGGGTGAAGATGCCAGGCCAGCTTTCCAGACCCAGTTGATGGGTGTGTGAGATCACCTGCGCGTCACAATTCGGTGACACGATCAGCTTACCACCAAATCCGGCCACGGCATCGACCTGTTCAGTCGTCAGAACGGTGCCTGCGCCGATGAGGGCGTGGTCCCCAAATTCGCGGGCCATTAGGCCGATTGAGTCCATTGGATCAGGCGAATTCAGCGGCACTTCGATTTTGTCGATACCTGCGTCGATTAGGGCCCGACCTGTGGCCGCAGCGTCAGAAGGGGTCAGACCACGTAGAATGGCGATGATGGGACGGCTCATGCGGTTTGCCTTGCTAGTTTGCAGGCCTGCATTAGGCCAGTAAGTGTGCATTGCGTACTGTTTGCGGTTTCCACGAACGCACCCTGTTGTTTCAACGCTTTGGCGTAAATGTCGGACAGGTCATCGGCCCCGACGATCACCAGTTGTTGACCCAGCCAATAGGGTCGGGTGGCCGCCAGTTCGGCACCGATCAGAAAGCCGGAAAGTTGCGCCTTGGCCACGCCCCCATCCTGTCCTTGAAGCAAGTCGGCAGCGCGCAGGCCAAACAGACGTGCAGCCAGTTGTTCCGGTTTGGACAAAGCATCTGCCGCAGCCTCGGCAAAGGCGGCATCGTCCCAACCGTTGCTGACCGAGTGTTTCAGCACCGATTGTCCGCACAGCAGATCGAACATTTCGCCGGTCATAAAGGTACGAAAGCTAACGACTTCGCTGGCGCTAACCTGTACCCATTTGGTGTGCGTGCCTGGCAGGCAGATCACCCCGTCCCAGTTCGGGCGGCTAGACAGATAACCTGAAATCTGAGTTTCTTCGCCGCGCATGACGTCTGGAGGCGACATCTGTTTCAATCCAGGCACCACAAAGGCCCGGATGCGAGGATCCGTATCCGGAACCCGGAAAGGAGCGACTGGAGTGGGGTCGCAGGGCGCCGCGGAGTATGGGGCCTCGACCCAACCCTGCCGGGCTCCGACCATGCCGCAGGCGATCACCTCAACCGGAGTCTCGCCCAGCCAACCCTCAATCAATTCAAACAGGGCACTTTCGAACTCATCCCGCTTTACGCGCGCCATGCCTTTGTCCGACTGCGCTTGGTCTAGCACCGCAGCGCCCTGCATCGCCCAGGCCCGGAGATGCGAGGTTCCCCAATCGACAGCAATCCATTCGGTATTCATGGCTTTACCCCGTTACGACAACGCCGCCATCGACGGCCATACATTGCCCGGTCATCGCGCGGCTGGCGTCTGAGGCCAGAAACAAGGTCGGCGCAATCATGTCTTCAGGCGTCAGGTGTTCTTTCAGGCATTGGCGATCCATATGCGCGGCCAGATCCTCGGGCGTGGCCCACATATCCAATTGTTTCTGCGTCAGAACCCAGCCAGGAGCCAGCGCATTGACCCGGATGTTCTGCGGCCCCAACTCGCGCGCCAAGGACCGCGTCATGCCCGTGATCCCGGCATTTGAGGTGGTGTAGATCGGATAGCCCGCATTGCCCATCATGTAGCTGATCGAGCTGAAGTTGATGATCGCGCCCCCGTTTGTCATCTGCCGCGCGGCCTCCTGACAGGCGAAGTAATAGGCCTTGAGGTTCACCTCGATCATCCAATCCCAGAACTCGGTGGTGGTTTCTTCCAACGAGTGGCGTTTGTCGTTGGCCGCGTTGTTGACCAGCACATTCAGCGGCCCATGCGCCTCGGCGGCTTTCTGCATAGTGGCGTGAAACAACTCGGTATCCGTCATGTCTTCCTGCATGAACAAGGGCGCGCGACCGTGTTTTTCGCGCATTTTGTCGACAAAAGCGCTGGCGTCCGAACGTCCGATAAACGCGACGTTCGCACCTTGGGCCAGAAACCCGTCGGTCAGAGCCGCGCCGACACCCGAGCCGCCGCCGGTGATGTAGACAGATGCTCCGTCCAAGTCGTGGAATGTGGCGGGTTGGTCCATCAGTGGCTCTCTCTGGTCACAAGGCGGGTGTCTTTGCCAACAAGGAAATCAAGGTCTGCACCCTGATCGGCCTGCAGCACGTGGTCGATATAGAGTTTCGCGTAGCCGCGAGTGTAATGCGGATCGTCCGGTTGCCACGCGGCGCGGCGGGCGTCCAGTTCGGTTTCATTGACCAGCAGTTCCATCTCGCCCTTGCTGCCCGAAATGCGAATGCGGTCGCCGGTCTTCACCAGCGCCAGCGTTCCGCCCGCCTGAGCCTCGGGGCTAACATGCAGGATGACGGTGCCATAGGCGGTGCCGGACATGCGCGCGTCCGAGATACGGATCATGTCGCGCACGCCCTCTTTCACCAGCCTGGCGGGGATCGGCATATTGCCGACCTCAGGCATCCCTGGATAGCCCTTTGGGCCACAGCCTTTGAGAACCAGAATGGTCTTGGGCGTCACCGGCAGGTCATCGCGGTCGATATTTGCTTTGAGGTCTTCGATGTTCTCAAAAACATAGGCCTCGGCTTCGGTTTCCAGCAAAGCGTCTGTAGCTGCCGAGGGCTTCACGATGGCCCCGTTTGGCGCGAGGTTTCCGCGCAGAACGCGCAGACCCGCAGCTGGTTTGACCGGATCGTTGAGCGGGCGGATGACGTCTGTGTTGAAGCACTCAGCGCCGTCGTAATGGGCCGAAATGTCCTTGTTCAGCACCGTTTTAGCCGGGCGCAGGAAGGGTTTGAGTTCATTCAGAACCACCGGCACGCCGCCTGCATAGCAGAAGTCTTCCATCAGATATTTGCCCGAGGGCATGCAGTTCACCAGCAGCGGGATTTCGGACCCGATTTCGAAGTCTTTCAGCGTCAGGTCCACGCCCACGCGGCCAGCCAGCGCCAGCAAGTGAACCACGGCGTTGGTCGAGCCTCCCACGGCGGCATTTGTGAGAATGGCGTTCTCGAACGCCTCTTTGGTCAAAATGTCCGAGGGCTTAAGGTCCTCATCCACCATCTCGACAATCCGTTTTCCGGTCAGATGTGCCAGCGCCATACGGCGCGCATCGACGGCGGGCAACGCGGCATTGGTGGGCAGGGACATGCCCATCGCCTCGACCAGCGAGGCCATGGTTGAGGCCGTGCCCATGGTCATGCACACGCCGGCGCTGCGCGACATGCCGGATTCGGCGTTCATGAAGTCTTGCAGGGTCATTTCTCCGGCGCGGACGGCCTCGGAGAATTTCCAGACGTCGGTGCCCGAACCGATATCCTGCCCGCGATACTTGCCGTTCAGCATTGGGCCGGAGCTGACGACGATGGAGGGCAAATCGACTGAGGCCGCGCCCATCAGCTGACCCGGCGTGGTCTTGTCACATCCGCCCAACAGGACAACACCGTCGATGCCATAGGCGCGAATGGATTCCTCGACATCCATTGCCAGCAGATTGCGGAACAGCATGGCGGTGGGTTTCATCTGGGTCTCGCCCAGTGACATGACGGGGAACTCGACTGGGAATCCTCCGGCCTCCCACACGCCGCGTTTCACGCCCTCGGCCAGATCGCGCAGGCCCGAGTTGCAGGGGGTGAGTTCCGACCATGTGTTGCAGATGCCAATAATGGGGCGTCCGTCAAAGGCGTGATCGGGAAAGCCCTGATTCTTCATCCACGACCGGTGAATGAACCCGTCCTTGTCGAGCTTTCCATACCAATGCTGTGAACGGCGTTTCTTGTTCATTCGCTGAGCCCTTTCAAGCGGCTTTGGCGGGCTGGCACCAGTCAGGCAGCCAGTCTGAGTGTGCGGTTAGAAGGTCTGTCACCAGATTGCGGATCTGGCGAAGGTCAAGCTCGGCGGCAGTGTGCGGGTCCATCATCGCGGCGTGATAGATGTATTCCGGATTCTGTTCGGTCAGCGCTCTAACGGTCAGCTCCTGTACATTAATCTGGCTTCGCATAAGCGCGACCAATTGCGGAGGGATATCAGTGACGACCGAAGGCTGAACGCCATTGCCGTCCACCAAACAAGGTGTTTCTACCGCCGCGCCCATCGGCAACTGCGGAATCTGGCCAGTATTGGGCAGGTTGCCATAGGCTACATAGGGCGTGTCGGTGACGATGGCATTCATCAAATCGGCGGCGAATTCATGGCTTCGGGTTACGTCGAGATCGCGGCCATCTGTCAGGGTCTTAGCCTGCTTTGTCCAGTTCGCCACCTGTTCGACGCATCGGGTAGGGTATTCGTCCAGCGGGATCGAGAACTGCTCGATCAGATCTTCGCGCCCATCCTTGATAAACCACGGCACATACTCAGCCAGATGCTCTGAGCTTTCGGTGCAGAAATAGCCCAGATGGTCCATGACCTCATACCGGACTTTGTTGGGGCAACGCGGCATCAGAAGCGGCGCTTTGGGGATGTGGTCCCTGGCATAGCCTTGTCGCAACGCGGGGTAGAGGTCGCGGCCCTGATGTTCGAGCTTCAGGAAGAAGGCGACGTGGTTGACACCCGCGACCTTGTATCGGAATTCATCCTTGGGCAGATCGAGATCATGGGCCAGTTCCTCAACCGTGTTTTGGACCGAGTGGCAGAGACCGACATGTTTCAGCGTCGGGAATTGCTCGGCCAGCGCCCAAGTGTTGATCGCCATCGGGTTCACGTATTGCAGCAGCGTCGCATTTGGGCAGAGCTGCATCATGTCCTGCGCTACGTCCCACAGAACCGGAACTGTGCGCAGGCCGCGCATGATGCCGCCAACGCCAAGAGTGTCAGCGATGGTCTGTCGCAGGCCGTATTGCTTAGGGATTTCGAAATCAGTCACCGTGCATGGCTCGTACCCGCCGATCTGGAAGGCGCTGATGACGAAGTCCGCTCCGTCCAGGGCGGCGCGGCGGTCGGTATGGGTGGTCACTGTCGCGCCGGTGCCGACTGAGCGGATCATGGCCCGCGCCACGGTTTCGCTTTCGGCCAGACGCTGGGCGTCGATATCCATTAGCGCAAAGTGGCTGTCGGCCAGCGCAGGAGTCAGCAGGGCGTCACCCACGATATTCTGCATGAAGATCGTGGAACCCGCACCGATAAAGGCGATCTTGGTCATGAGGCAAACCTCTGGTTTGACGTTATTTTACGGCACCGAGGGTCAGGCCCGCGATGAAGTGTTTTTGCATGAGGAAGAACATGGCCACCGGCGGCAAGGCCGCGACGATGGAGCCGGCGCTCATCAACTGATAGGCGGCGCGGAACTGGGCGTTGAAGCTGGTGATCCCTGCGGTGACAGGTTGGCTTTCGGCCCCTTGGGTCAGGACCACGGCCCAGAAATAATCATTCCAGATGAAGGTGAAGATCAGCACGCTGAGCGCGGCGATGGCTGGCTTCATCAGCGGCAGAACCACGTACCAGAAGATGCGCCATTCGCTGATGCCCTCGACGCGGGCGGCCTCGATCAACTCAAAAGGCAGGGCACGGATGAAGTTGCGCATGAACAGCGTGCAGAACCCGGTCTGGAACGCGATGTGGAACAACACAAGGCCTGTCTTGGTGTTGTAGAGGCCAAGCTGCAGGGTCAGGTCACGCACCGGAACCATGAGGATCTGAAACGGAACGAAATTGCCGGCAACGAACATGAAGAAAATCCAGAGATTCGATTTGAATTTGTAGATGCCGAGTGCGAAGCCGGTCATGCAGCTGAGCGCAACCGCTCCGATCACCGTGGGTATGGTGATCAGGAACGAGTTCAACAGATAACGCGGCATGTCCGAGTTGAAAAAGACCTGCCCATAGTTGAATGCGCCCTCAAAGCTGGACGGCATCCCCCAGTAGTTTGCATTGGTGAAATCCGCCGCCGGTTTGACCGAGAAGAGCGCGACTGCCAGCAAGGGTCCGAGCCAAAGAAGCAAGGCCAGCGGCAACATGGCCTGATAGCTTATTTGCGCCGCGCGGGATTGTTTTTCGATGGGTTTGGGAAACATCTCAGTGCCCCCTTTCTTCGCGGTACATTGACCACAGGAAGTAGGCAATGAAGCAGAGCATGATGAGGAACAGGACAACCGCGATGGCGGCGCCGTATCCCATGCGGAAACCGTATTCGGACAGTGCGACCTCGAACATGTAATAGGCCAGCACGCGGGACGAGCCGAACGGTCCTCCTTGGGTCATGATTGAGATCAGGTCAAAGCTGCGCAGCGCGCCGATGATGGTCACAACAAAAGCGATGAAGGTCGCGGGGCGCAGTTGCGGTAGGATGATGTGCCACAGCATCCGTCCGCCTTTTGCGCCGTCCAGACGCCCAGCCTCGATTTGTTCGGGGTCCACAGCGTTCAGGCCGGTCAGGTACAGGATCATGCAATAGGCTGTCTGCGGCCAGAGTCCGGCGAAGATGATGCCGTAGGTCACGAACCGTTCGTCGCCCAGAACGTTCAGCGGGCCGAGGCCGAAGAGGCTGAGGAATTCGTTCAGCAGGCCAAAGGTCGGGTCGTAGAACCATGTGAACACAAGGCCGACAACGACCTGAGAGATCACAAACGGAAAGAAAAACAGCGACTTATAGAGGCGAATGCCCCAGACCGTCTGGTTCAGGAATAGGGCTATGAACAGCCCAGCCGGGATCGCCAACAGATACAGGATCAGCCAGATCAGGTTGTTTTTGAGCGAGATGTAAAATGCATCCCGGTCAACCCATTCCCAATAGAGGTCTTCGTAGTTTCTGAACCCGACATATTCGGCGGCCCCTAGCCCGTCCCATTCGTAGAGAGAGAGGTTGAAGGACTGGAACACCGGGATGATCACATAGACCATGAAGAACAGCAGGCCGGGGGCCAGAAACAGCCAGGGCGCGATGCGCTGTTGGTTGCGGTGGAACCAGCTTTCCTGTTCAGGGACTTCGGAGAGGTCGAGGGCGGACATGAGCTAACTCGGTGTTTAGGTCAAAGGAGTAAGTCGGGTTGGCACCCGCCTTACGCAGGCTGGAGGTGCAGGCCGGGCGTTGCCCGGCCTGACCAATTTAGTTTTCGTAAATGCGACCGCGAGCACGTTCCAGTTTGGCCAGAATGCGGTCGACATTGTCCGGTTTGACCATGAACTCCTGGAAACCTTCCATCGACACTTTGGCCATCTCTGCGGGCGCATCACGGTCCCAGAATTGAGCGACGCCACCGGGGCTGTTTGTCGACAGCATCTCAAAGCCTTGCTGCAGAAACTTGTCGTCATCGACTGATGCTTTGGCATTGACCGGAAGCTGGCCAAGATTGGCACCGTTGTTGATTTCGGTTTGTTCCTCGGGCGAGGCCATGAACCGCAGGAACTCGCGCGCAGCTTCTTTGTTTGAGGCATTTGCCGGGATGTGGAATGTATCGGTCGGTGCGTCCTCGGCCAGTTCCACATCAGGGTTGATCGAAACGAACTGGTAAAAGTCCAGCTGGTCATCGGTCAGTCCTGCTTCGCGCAGCGGAGCGACCGCGAAGTTACCCATCAGGTAGGCAGCGGCCTCGCCATTGACCATGAAGGGCAGGGCTTCCTGCCAGCTATAGGTCTGGTGGTTGTCGATGAACGCGCCCATGTCGATCAGCTGTTTCCAGTTGGCGAAGGTTTGTTTGACCCGATCGTCCTCCCAGCTGATTTCACCGTTGGCGAGCTGGTTGTGGAACTCGAACCCGTTTGTGCGCATGTTCAGGTAGTCGAACCAGCCACCAGCGGTCCACAGGAACTTGGTGCCGATGGTGTAGCAGGCGCGACCGGAATCAACGATCTTCTGGCAGTTAACGAGCTCTTCTTCCCAAGTGGTCGGCTCGCTCAGGCCCAACTCATCAAAGATGTCTTTGCGGTAGTAAACGCCCCACTGGTAGTAAGTATAAGGAACACCCCATTGCTTGCCGTCGATAGTCATCGCGCCTTTGGTGGAGGCTAGGTTCTCGGCAATCTCGGGTTCGGCCCACAGGTCAGACACGTCTTCGAACAGGCCAGCTTCGACGTAAGGCTTCATGCGGTTGGCTGCATACCAAGTGGCCACGTCCGGTGTATCCGCAGTCAGGAAATTGCGGATCTGAGTCTTATAGGCCTCGCGGTCGATCACAGTCGTTTCGATCTCCAGCCCCGGGTGCTGTGCGGCGAATCGCTCGATCATCGCTTCCATCGTCGCACGCGGCGCCGGGTTCGATGTGTCGAGGAAGATGCGCAGCTCTCCAGTCAATTCGGCCGCAACCGGTGCGGCAAGTGCGACACTGGCTGCCAGCGCTGCGGCAGTGCGCTTGAACATGGAATGCATGGTTTCCTCCCTTAGCTTCCACTTGGCGGTTCCAAATAGTGAAACCTAGTTTTATATATTGAAAACTACACATCGAATCGGTTAGCGTTGTCAAGACCCTCGCAGCGGCGCTGTGTGGGAAGTGGAGGAGGTCAGGCACCCGTGGCAGGTGACGGTACAATAGGAAAAGCATGTGATGTGCTGGATCAGGTGGCGGCGTTTCAGCGCCCGGTCAGATTTGCGGAATTGCTGGAAAGCAGCGATTTTCCCAAAGCGACACTGTACCGGTTTCTGCAGACACTGACCAATCAGGGCATGTTGTCATACGACCCCGAGCGGCAGACTTATACACCGGGACTGCGCTTGGTGCGGCTGGCTCATGCGGCGTGGACACAAAGTTCACTTGCGCCGATTGCACGGCCGTTTCTGGATGCGCTGAGCGCGGAAACTGGCGAGACGGTGCATCTGGCACAACTCGATTCCAGCCAGGTACTGTATGTCGACAAACGCAACGCAGCACAGCCGGTCGAAATGTATTCGCAGGCAGGCAAGGTCGGCCCGGCCTATTGCACGGGCGTTGGCAAGGCGATGATGGCGTATCTGGACGAAGCTGCTCTGGACCGTGCAGTGTCGCAGCAAAGCTATCACCGGTTTACGGATAAAACGCTGACGTCCGAGGCAGCCTTGCGCGCCGATCTCGATCTGATCCGCAGCCGAGGTTATGCCATCGACGATGAAGAGCACGAGCCCGGCATTATCTGCGTTGCCTGTCCGATCCTGACAGCGGGCGGTCGGATGCTGGGGGCGATTTCCGTGACTGGATCGACTGAGCGAATGAATTTCAAACAGTTGGAAACCTGGGTTCCCCGTGTTCGCCGTGTGGCGGAACAGATCGGAGCCGAAGCACAGGCCTGGCGGTTCCCCGAAACCCGTTCAGGCGCCGACAAGGACAGGATACAAGCAACATGACGGGTGTGACTCTGAACCAGGCGATCAAGCGGTATGGCGAGACGCAGGTAATTCACGGGATTGATTTGGAAATCGAGGATGGTGAGTTCTGCGTGTTTGTTGGGCCTTCGGGCTGCGGCAAGTCGACCTTGCTGCGGATGATCGCAGGGCTTGAGGAGACCACCGAGGGGCAGATCCATATCGGCGCGCGTGACGTGACTCATATGGATCCGGCAAAACGCGGCGTCGCGATGGTGTTCCAGACCTATGCTCTGTACCCGCATATGACCGTGGCCGAGAATATGGGCTTTGGTCTGCGCATGAACGGCGTTGCCAAATCAGAGATCGATCAGAAGGTTCAGCAGGCCTCAAACATCCTGAAGCTGGACCAATACCTCAAGCGCAAGCCCAAGGCCCTGTCCGGCGGTCAGCGTCAGCGGGTGGCCATCGGCCGCGCCATTGTACGGGGACCGGAGGTATTTCTGTTTGATGAGCCCTTGTCCAACCTCGATGCCGAGTTGCGAGTTGAGATGCGGGTCGAAATCGCCCGGCTGCACAATGAGATCGGTGCGACGATGATCTATGTGACCCATGATCAGGTCGAGGCGATGACAATGGCCGACAAGATTGTTGTGCTGCGCGATGGCCGGATCGAGCAGGTTGGCGCACCGATGGACTTGTATCGCGACCCGGACAACCGCTTTGTGGCGGGGTTCATCGGCTCTCCAGCAATGAACTTTCTGGAATGCGACTATGCCGAAGGTAAAGTCTCGCACCCGGCGCTCAACGCTCCGTTAGAGATGGCGGTAAAGGTACCTGCGGGCATGAATAGGGTTACTCTGGGCATCCGCCCCGAACATATAGAGATCGACCGCACGGGTGACACTTGCACCGTTGATCTGACCGAGGCGCTTGGCGGTGTGAGCTATTCTTATCTGCTGACGCAGAATGGTGACAAATTGATCGTAGAAGAGCGAGACGATCAGCGCAGCAAGCAAGGAGAGCGGATCGGCATCGTGGTCCGGCCAGGCCGTGCTATGCTGTTTGACCCTGAGACTGGGCAGCGGTTTCGATAACTGTTGAGTCCCGACTAAGATCGAACGCGCCGGGTCAATGAAACGGCGCGTTTTTTGTTGGTAGCAAAAATTCTGGATTTTGTATCCAATATCCGTTATGGCGAGTCGAACAGGCGCAACCCGCGCGCTTTCAAGCTGCATTCAGGAAGGAAAGCTCTGATGTCGACCAACGTTTTCACCGGCACCATGCCTGCGCTCATGACCCCTTGTAAGGCTGATCGCACACCGGATTTCGACGCGCTGGTGCGCAAGGGAAAGCAGATGATCGATGCAGGTATGTCGGCAGTGGTCTATTGCGGTTCGATGGGGGACTGGCCGTTGCTGACCGACGAGCAGCGGATGGAAGGTGTCGAGCGTTTGACAGCAGCAGGACTGCCGGTGGTTGTCGGGACCGGCGCCATCAACACCACGTCCGCCGTTGCCCATGCGGCCCATGCGCAAAAGGTGGGAGCCGTGGGCTTGATGGTCATCCCGCGCGTTTTGTCACGCGGCAGCTCTCTGACCGCGCAAAAAAATCACTTTAAGGCGATCCTGTCCGCCGCGCCGGATGTGCCTGCAATCATCTACAACAGCCCTTACTATGGTTTCGCCACCCGCGCTGATTTATTCTTTGCCCTGCGCGCAGAACATCCGAACCTGATCGGTTTCAAGGAATTCGGCGGCAAGGACGATCTGCGCTATGCAGCGGAGAACATCACCAGTCAGGATGATCAGGTAACACTAATGGTGGGCGTCGATACCGAGGTTTACCACGGTTTCGTAAATTGCGGCGCGACGGGCTCTATCACCGGCATCGGCACCGCTTTGCCGCGCGAGGCTCTGATGCTGGCGTCGCTATCCAAGAAAGCCGCACAGGGGAACGCCGAGGCGCGCCAGCGGGCGCAAGAACTGACCGAAGCGATACAGGTGCTTTCCAGCTTTGACGAAGGCCCCGATCTGGTGCTGTATTATAAGCATCTTCTAGTGCTGAACGGTGAACAGGAATACCGTATGCACTTCAATGAAACCGATAAACTGACCGACGCGCAGCGCAACTATTGCGAACAGCAATACGACCTGTTCCGCACTTGGTTCGCCGATTGGTCAAAACAGGGTGGAGTGATCGCTGAATGCATGTGATCGACAGTCATACCGGGGGTGAGCCGACGCGGGTCATCCTCGACGGCGCACCTGATCTGGGAACCGGTCCTCTGGCTGAGCGCGCCCACAGGCTGGCGAACGAACACGAGGGATTCTACAGATCCGTAATGCTGGAACCACGCGGTCAGCCCGCCATGGTCGGCGCGCTGCTGGTCGAGCCGGTTGATCCGTCTTGCGTGACCGGTGTGATCTATTTTGACGTGGACGCTGTGCTGGGCATGTGCGGCCACGGCACCATCGGTCTGACCGTCACACTGGCGCATCTGGGCCAAATTGGTGTTGGAACTCATAGGATCGAAACACCTGCGGGCGTGGTGACCGTCGAATTGCACGACACCAGCACCGTTACAGTCACAAATATCGAAAGCCGCCGGGTTCATAGCGATATAACGCTCAACGTTCCGGGGTATGGAGCAGTGACGGGCGACGTCGCTTACGGTGGCAACTGGTTCTTCATCGTCGACCCCAGCCCGATCCCGGTAGAGACAGCCAATATTCAGCAACTTACCGATATGACGGTTGCGATCCGCGAGGCCTCTATTGCGCAAGGCGTCGGGGGTGAGCGGGGCGAGCCGATCGACCACGTGATTTTTCAAGGAGACTCCCTCCTCCCGGAGGTTCACAGCAGGAACTTTGTGCTGTGTCCTGATGACAATTATGATCGTTCGCCCTGTGGCACCGGCAGTTCGGCGCGGCTGGCCTGTCTGGCAGCTGATGGACGACTTGCTCCGGGCGAAACGATCGTGCAGCACAGCGTCATCGGAAGCGCCTATCGCCTGTCCTATCAGCCGGGTCCAAACGGGGGCGTCATACCCTCAATTACCGGGCAGGCTCATATCATGGCTGAGGCGACGCTGATCTTTGATCCGAACGACCCCTTCAGATTAGGCATCGAGTTATGACAACGCAGGTCGTTGTGATCGGTGCTGGGGTGATCGGCATCACAACGGCGCTGGAACTGCAGCGTCGCGGCCATTCTGTTCTGGTTTTGGATCGTGAGGGTGTCGCCGCGCAGGCCTCGGCTGGCAACGCCGGGGCGTTTGCGTTCGCCGAGGTTGAACCCTTGGCCACCCCCGGCATCATGCGGAAGGCACCGAAATGGTTGCTGGATCCGCTGGGTCCCTTGTCCATACCGCCCGCCTATGCGCTGAAGATTGCCCCCTGGATGTTCCGGTTCTGGCAAGCGAGCCGCCCGGGACCGTATAAAGACCACCTGCTCGCCCAAGCCAGCCTTATGGAGCATTCTGCCGCCGCTCTGACCCGGCTGATCGCTGATGTCGATGGTGAGCCGATGATGCAGCGTGACGGGCAAATGCAGTTGTATGAAAGCGAAGCGGAGTACCGTGCCAGCCTGCCTGCATGGGAGGTGCGGCGTGAGCATGGGATTGACTTTGAGTTGCTGGAAAGCCGAGAGGCGATTGCTGAGAAACAACCTGGTCTAAGCCCCCGTTTCACTCATGCTGGGTTCACACCTGGCTGGATGAATACCGTTGATCCGAAAAAATGGGTTGAACATCTGGCGCGTATCTTCCGCGAGAGGGGCGGTCGGATTGAATCTCAGGACATCCGAGCACTGACTGCGCTGGAAGGCGGGGTGAGGGTCACTCGGGCGGACGGTGAAATCGAGGCTGCGAAAGTGATTGTTTGCGCGGGTGCGTGGTCGCATCACCTTGCCCGTACAGTCGGTGACAGTATCCCGCTTGAAACCGAACGTGGATACAATACGACGCTGCCTGAAGGTGCGTTTGATCTGCGTATGCATCTGGCGTTCTCAGGCCATGGGTTTGTTGCCACCCGGATCAATGGCGGCGTACGGATCGGTGGAGCTGTTGAACTGGGCGGGCTGGATCTGCCCCCGAATTTCAAAAGAGCCGACACGTTGCTGAACAAAGCCGTGCAATTCCTGCCCGGGTTGAACACGCAAGGAGGTACGCAATGGATGGGGTTCCGTCCGTCGCTGCCCGACAGCCTGCCGGTGATCGGCGCTTCGCCAAACGCCCCGAACGTGGTTTACGCATTCGGTCACGGGCATTTGGGGTTGACCCAATCAGCAGGGACAGCAGAACTGATCGGCACCTTGGTCGATGGGCAGCCTATTCAAATATCTCTGACCCCGTTCTCAGCCGCCCGGTTTTAAGGACACGATATGCGTAGCACCAAAACCATCCACGTCGTTTCCGCTCATGCAGAAGGTGAAGTCGGCGACGTTATCGTCGGGGGTGTGCAGCCGCCGACCGGAGATACCATCTGGGAACAGCGCGCGTTCATCGCGCAAGATCAGACCTTGCGCAACTTCGTCCTTAATGAACCCCGTGGCGGCGTGTTCCGCCACGTGAACCTGTTGGTTCCACCTAAACACCCGGAGGCAGACGCAGCCTTTATCATCATGGAGCCCGAAGACACGCCACCCATGTCTGGCTCAAACTCGATTTGCGTTTCCACGGTGTTGCTGGATAGCGGGATCATTCCGATGCAGGAGCCAGAAACCCGGTTGACGCTCGAGGCCCCGGGTGGGTTGGTGCGTGTCCGAGCCGAATGCAAGAATGGCAAGGCTGAGCGTATCTATGTGCAAAACCTACCCAGCTTTGCCGACAAGATCGCGGTTCCCCTGGAGGTTCAGGGCTTAGGGGCCATAACCGTAGATACAGCTTATGGCGGTGACAGTTTTGTTGTGGTCGATGCCTCCGCGCTGGGGTTCAATATTGTTGCGGATGAAGCTCGAGACATCGCGCGCATGGGCGTGGCGATCACAAACGCGGCCAATGAACAGCTTGGCTTTACCCATTCCCAGAATTCCGATTGGAACCATATCTCGTTCTGTGCCTTTTGCGGGCCGCTTGAGAAAACCGCAAACGGCCTGACCGGTAAATCCGCCGTCGCTATCCAGCCCGGCAAGGTCGACCGGTCCCCCACCGGTACCGCGGTGTCTGCACGCATGGCGCTGATGGCGGCGAAGGGCCAGATGACAGTTGGGCAAACCTTCGAGGCGATCTCGATCATCGGCTCGCGCTTTACCGGCCGGATTGTCGAGCGAACCCATGTAGGTGATCGTGTCGCCATAATCCCCGAGATCAGCGGCCGCGGTTGGATCACCGGTACCCATCAACACATGCTTGACCCGGACGACCCTTGGCCGGGCGGGTACAAACTTAGTGACACGTGGGGGGGGTGACTGGGTTTGCGTATGAATGCTGGGGATTTTCCCCGTATTTGCTCAACCGTGTCAATTTGCGCCCCCACTAGACGATTGATCCCAAGGCCAACCTGATTTAAGGGAGGCCCTGTCAAATCAGAGTCACCATTGGGGCGGTAGGATACCCGCGCCTCATTTCGCGCCACACATACGTGGCACACTCTTGGATCGCACGCCCCGAAAGGCTTAAAAAAGGTAAAAGAATATGGCAGAAAAATCGAACTTCGATATATTGTATACCATTGTAGACGAAGCGCCTGAACTGGCCAGCGCCTCGTTCCTGCCCATCATTCGCAAGTTCGCCTCGGCGGCGGGTGTCAGCGTTGGAACCAAGGATATTTCGCTGGCGGGCCGTATTCTTGCAACCTTCCCGGAAAACCTCACCGACGAACAGCGCATCACCGATGATCTGGCCGCACTGGGTGAACTGGTGAAAACGCCCGAGGCCAACGTCATCAAGCTGCCGAACATCTCGGCCTCGGTCCCGCAGCTGGTTGCTGCAATCGAAGAACTGCAGTCGCAGGGTTACAATATACCGAATTACCCTGAAGAGCCTTCGACCGACGAAGAAAAGGCGATCCGCGCACGCTATGACTCCATCAAGGGTTCTGCGGTGAACCCGGTTCTGCGTGAGGGTAACAGTGACCGCCGCGCGGCAAAGGCTGTGAAGAACTACGCTCAGAACAACCCGCACTCGATGGGGGAATGGGCCTCTTCCAGCCAGACCAAAGTCTCGTCGATGTCGGATAACGATTTCTACGCAAACGAGAAATCGGCCACCATCACTGCGGCGCAGGCTGGCGATGCAAAGATCGAGTTTGTCGGCAAAGACGGCAGCATGACCGTTCTGAAAGACGGTTGGACGCTGGATGAAGGCACCGTGGCCGATGCGACCTTCATGTCGGTCAAAGCCCTGTCTGCGTTCCTAGCCGAGGCTATCGAAGACACCAAGAAAGACGGCACCATGTTCTCGCTTCACCTGAAAGCGACCATGATGAAAGTGTCCGACCCGATCATCTTTGGCTATGCGGTCAAAGCCTGGCTGGCCCCGGTGTTCGAGAAATTCGGTGCAGAACTGGACGCGCTGGGTGTGAACCCGAACTCGGGTCTGGGTGACTTGCTGGAGCGCGTGAAGAACAATGCTGAGATCGTGGCAGCCATCGATGCGCTGAAAGGCGACCGTCCGTTGATGTATATGGTCGACAGCGACAAGGGCATCACCAACCTGCACGTACCGTCGGACGTGATCATCGACGCCTCGATGCCCGCCGTGATCCGCGCTGGCGGTAAAGGCTGGGATGAGACCGGCGCCAAGGGCGACTCGAACTGTGTGATCCCCGATCGTTGCTATGCCGGTGTTTATGACGAGACCATCAGTTTCTTCAAAGCCAACGGCGCGCTGAACCCGGCCACTGCCGGTGCTGTCGCCAATGTCGGCCTGATGGCCCAGAAGGCCGA
Source organism: Ruegeria sp. SCP11 (assembly GCF_040329455.1). Taxonomy (NCBI): domain Bacteria; kingdom Pseudomonadati; phylum Pseudomonadota; class Alphaproteobacteria; order Rhodobacterales; family Roseobacteraceae; genus Ruegeria; species Ruegeria sp. SCP11. The sequence goes on from NZ_JBDZYG010000003.1 coordinate 319,532, forward strand.
GGAATACGGCTCGCACCCGACCACGTTCCAGGCACCCGCTGACGGCACAATTCGCATCGTACTAGCAAATGGTGAAACGCTTCATAGCCATGATGTAGAGACAGACGACATCTGGCGGTCCTGCACTGTGAAGAAGGCTCCGATCGAGAACTGGATTCAACTGGCTCTTGACCGCCAGCGCTTGACTGGTTCCGAGGCGATCTTCTGGTTGGACGCCAACCGCGCACACGATGCCGAACTGATCAAATACGTCAAGCCTGCACTCGAGGCCGCTGGCGTAGCCGACAAGTTCCAAATCCTGGCCCCACGCGAGGCGACTCTGCAAACGCTGAAGACGATCACCGCGGGTAACGACTCGATTGCAATCACCGGCAACGTGCTGCGGGACTACCTGACCGACCTGTTTCCCATCCTGGAATTGGGCACATCGGCCAAGATGCTGTCCATCGTCAAGCTGATGAATGGTGGCGGTCTGTTCGAAACCGGCGCGGGTGGTTCGGCTCCGAAACACGTGCAGCAACTGGTTGAGGAAAACCATCTGCGTTGGGACTCGATGGGTGAGTTCTGCGCGCTGGGTGAATCCCTGAACTTCCTGGCCGACAGCAAAGGAAACGCCAAAGCAGGCGTTCTGGGTGCCGCGGCCGAGGCAGCAACGCAGGGCATTCTGGACAATAATAAGTCACCCAGCCGCAAAGTTGGTCAGCCCGACAACCGCGACAGCCACTACTGGTTCGCACGCTACTGGGCCGAAGCTCTTGCCGCGCAGCCTAACGATGCTGATCTGGCTGCTGAATTTGCACCAGTCGCTAAGGAACTGGCTGAAAAAGAAGAACAGATCCTGGGTGAGTTGGCCACCGCACAAGGCGCGCCTGCGGATCTGGGTGGGTACTATCACACCGATCCGGCCAAGGCCGCTGCAGTGATGCGCCCCAGCGCAACGCTGAACGCGATCATCGACTAGTAGTCCAAAGCCACGCCGTCTGGCGTGGCTTTTCACTTCAAATCCTCGTTCCAAACAGAAAAAGGAGCCGACCCCCAAAGTCGACCCCTTTTTGAGTGAGTGGGGAGGCAGTGCCTCTCCGGTAAAGTTAGTTGCAGAATATCAGCTTCAACTTTTGAGGGTATTAGGGGTTTCCCGTAGTTCGTTCCTTTGATCCCACGGAAACAGATGGTTCTGACCGGATATCGTTTAGGTGACTCAATAGAAAAGGGCCGGTCCAAGGACCGGCCCTAACTTCTTCAGGTGAACCGAAAGATCAGTTCGACGCGGCCATCAGTTTCTCGTTGTGCTCACGCAGGGTGTCCGAAACGATAGCGTACCATTCGCCGGATTCACGCATCTCGTTCAAACCCTTGTTCAGCATCGCCAGGTACTGTTTGCCAAACGGGTTGCTGCGGTGGCTGATGAAACGCAGAGACGACAGCGAGGTCACGAAAGGGTTCTCTACCAGATCATTGGAGGTCAGGCCCATTTCTACCATTGTGTCCGAGAACAGCTGAACTTCGAAAGTTGCAACGTCTGCGGTGCCAGTCAGAACGGCATCCAGACATTCGCGCGCGGTGATCGGCTGCATCAGTGTCATGGTGTCGCCGTTGTGCAGGCCTTCCTGCTCGAGGTCGTGGATGAACCAGCCATCCATACGGCAGATTGTTGCACCTTCCAGCTGAGAGAACGCGGTGGCGTTTGCATATTCGCTTTCCGGAAGGGTGTAGAAGCCGACCACGATGTCATAAACCGGTACGGAGGAATCGAACTGGGTGCAGCGCACTTCGGTTTCCCACGACCATTCGTAGGTGCGGTTGGTGCAATCCGGCATGTTCCACGCCATCGACACGTCAAACGCGCCCAGTGGCAGCAGCGTTTCCAGGTGTGAGTTCCAGTCGTCCACGAAGCTGACCGAGTAGTCGCGCGCATTACCGCCACGCTGCAGCGCGGTAGTGCCTAGACGGGTGATCGCGCCGCCGCCATTCAGCGATTCATCCGCGAAAGGAGCCCAGCCGTTGCCGGTGACCAATTTGATCGGCGGCTGATAGACGCTGGAACGTTTGACGCTGGCAGCCCGTGCTTCTTCGGCCGCGATGATTTCCTGCGCGGACTGACCGTTCGGAAGGCTGCCGTCGGCACAGGGCAGGGCCAGAACCAAACCCGGCGCCAGATCGTTCGGGTTGGTGATGACGTTCCGGTTGGCGTTGAAGATCGGCTGATAGTTCGAGGTGCCGTAGGCTGCGATTGCGATGGTGGCCATCGTGTCGCCGTCCTCGACGGTGTAGTTGGTACAGGCTTCTTGTGCGGCAGCGGCGCCAGCGCTCAGGGCGGTGACGGCGGTGGCCGACATCACGACTTTCTTCAGGTTGAATTCAAACATGTCCACTTCCTCCAGACTTTTTAGTTGTCAGGCCTGCTCGGGCCTTAGCCATTTTCCATTTGGTGACGCAGGGCGGCCGACACGATGTCACGCCATTCGCCAGATTGCTGCATGATCGCCAGACCCTGGTTGAGCGTCTCAAGGATCGCTTCCCCATCCGGATTATCTTTGTGAGTCATGACGTTAAGCGACTTGATTGCCGCCAGGTTGGGGTTTTCTATAATGCGGTGCTCGTAGCCCAGACGTCCGATCGCTTCGACGGCCAGATGGGCCTCGATGGCGACGATATCGGCAGAGCCTTCCATCAGCGCGTGGAAGCAGTCATCCGGCGAAACCGGGCGCATCAGCTCGATTGCGGGCTCATAAAGGCCAACTGCATCCATATGTGACAGCGACCAGCCCTCGGGGCGGCAGATCGTGGTTCCTGCGAAATCGGCATAGGTCAGCGTTTGCTCATAGCCCGATCCCTCGCGAGCAAAGAATGTGTCCACGACCTCGTAGAACGGGTTCGAGAAATTATAGGTCTCGCAGCGTGCGCGGTCTTTTTCGGACAGCGCTTCAGCCTCTTCGCAGTTTGGACGGGACCAGGGGAAGGTTGCGTCAAACGCCAGCGTTGGCATCAGCAGGTCCAGATGCGAGGACCAGTCGTTGACGAACTGAATCTTATAGGCTTGTTCCGGCGCGGCCCGCAGCATCGCGGTTTCCACCAGGTTGGTGTACAGACCGCGATGGGGCAGGGTCTCATCCGTAAAGGGAGCGTAGTTGCCACCGGTGATCAGCAGCAGCTGACGGTCGCGTATTTCCGGACGCTCGCCTTCATCCGCGTTACGGATTAGTGCGGCACCTTCGGCACGGGCCGCTTCGATTTGCTCGCGAGCGGCGGCTTTAGCCGCAATCACAGCTTCTTCACTGGCCTTTTTAGCTTCGGCTTCAGCTTCGGCGACCCGAGCCTCTGCATCGGCGATTGCTTTGGCTGCGCGCTTCTCGGCGGCTTTGACCAGTTCCGCAGCCATCTCGGCGGCCATGGCTTCGGCTTCGGATTGCGGAACAGCCGGAGCTCGTCCAACATCTTCTAGGCAGGGCAGGGACAGCACGTCGCCAACGCGGATAATATTAGGGTTATTACCAATCACATCCCGGTTGGCGTCAAAGATGATACGGAAGTCCTCGGTCGAATAGACTTCGATCGTCAATTCCCGAAGGCTGTCGCCGCGCTGGATTTCGTAGGTCGAGCAAGCTTCTTGCGCAGAGGCTGCTCCGGCCGCGGCAGCAAGTGCCAGGCTGGATATGAACAGATGTGGTCTCATGGGTCCTGTATTCTTGCCTTGGTTAATTTTTAGTAAGCTTCACAACGCCTATTGAAACGTTGTCCTGATCTGGGTCTCCCTTGGCCTGAAGGGCCCGCCAAAGCGCATCCGCGATATCTTGCGCCCAGGCGTGGGCATTGGCATGCAGAATGGCCTGAATTTCTGCGTTGCTGATGTACTGCAACCCATCACTGCCAAGGATCAAAACGTCCGACGCGGTTAACATCAGTGGCTCTTCGGGGCAGTCTACCTTGGGAATCGCGCCGCCCATGATTACCGATGTCAGTTGATTGCGGTCGGGATGAACTCGCGCTTCGGCCTCGGTGAGGGCACCTGCGATCACCTGCGCGTCAAGGACAGGCGCCATGGAGTGATCTTCGTTGATCTGACGCAGTATCCCGTCGCGGAACAGGTACAACGGGCTGTCGCCGATCGAAATCCAAAAAACGCGATTGTCCTGCAACAGCACGCCCAACAGGGTTGACCCCATGTTGAAGCCTTCGCCCTGTTCTTCGCTATGGTTGGCGATATGGGTATTGGCCTGCATGGCTGCCAGTGGCAGTGCGTCGATCAAAGCGGCTTCGGTCGGTGCACTCCCTTCCAGTTCAGCATCCAGAACATCGCGCCAAGCGGAGATGACAAGTTCTGAGGCCACTTCACCAGCCGCATGCCCACCCATTCCGTCAGCAACAACGACATAGCCGGCGTTGGCGGAATCGAACATCCGAGCTGCGACCGCGTCTTCTTGCGTGTCCCGCTGACCCTGGTCCAGGATCAGCGCAATATCATATGCCGGTTGCGCCAGCATTTATCAGGCATCCCGCCAGTCAAAGCCGTCGTCACAAAAGGCGGCAAAGCGGATTGAGGTCTCGCTGATCCGGATCAGGTCGCCGCTGTTCAGTGCCACGGTGCTCAGCACTGGCTTTCCGTTCAAGCGCACCAGATTGGCTTTACCACCATGACCCAAATAGCATTTGCGATCTTCGGGGTCATAGGCGATCACCGCATGGTTGCTGCGCGAGATGCCAGTGTCGCCAAAGTCCAGCTGAATGGCTTGATCGTCATTGCGGCCAATCTGCATCAGACCTTCGGTCAAAGTGATGCAGGATCCACGGCCTGGTCCAGCGGTTACAACCAGCCAGCCAACGGGGAACGTCTCTTGCGCAGCCTCGGTTTTTGCGACGGGGGCAGAGCTTTCGATCAGATCTTGAACATGGGTGTCAGCGCGCTCAAAGCCGAGGAATGTGGTTTTGACGCGACCGCGACGGTCCGCAGGAGCTGGAGCTGGCGCCGGGATCTGTACTTCCGGCTGCATTTCGGCAACAGGGTCAGCCTGTGCTGCGGGTTCGGATTGCTTGGGTTCCACCGTCTCTACGACGACCTCAACGACAGGGTCCACCTTAGGCTCTTCAACCTGTGGCGCATCCACTGCGACGGGCGTTTCTTCGGTGGCCACATGCAGTGTTACAATCGGTTCTTCAGGTTCGGGCTGTGCTTCTGGGGCCTCAAAAATATTGTCCTCTGCCTCGGTGACGACCTCTGACATCACGAATTCGTCTTCAGCTTCGGCCTCTTCCTTGCCCTCAGAGAATTCGGGCATCGTTTCTTCGGGGATCAGCTCGTCAGTGTCTTCATAGGTTTCCGACGACATGTTTCCACCCGCCAGCGCGTTGCGTAGCGCGTTGAAGTCCGCAATCGGCTGAGGTTTCTCGTCTGCAGGTGCTGCAGCCTCTTCTACCGCGGCTTCGGTTTCATCTTCTTTGGCTTTGCCGGCACCTTCGAGAAGCCGGCTGAGGGGGCTTTTATATTTGAACATGGTGTCGACACCTTTGCTTTCTGACACAGGGCTTGATGTCCCGTGGGGCTGCTGTTCGCCTCTGCGCGCAACGGCACAACGGCACTTAAGTTCTGGAAACCAAAACATCTTTTCTACCGCAACGGGCCGGTTCCCGTCGGGGTGGCGGATTTCCGGGCGCCACCCTCAGCTTTCTCAAAGCGGCAGAACACTTACGAACCGGTCAGATTACTCTTGCACTAGCTGCATCACTGCATCCGTTTCGGCGCCGTTGCGTAACACGGTTAGGCGAGCCTGAGGCTGATTGTCTGCGACCAGTGCCTCCAGCATTGCATCAAGACTATTCTGGCCGTCTATGGAGGTTCCTGTTTGTGTCTCAGAGAGCAGAACATCGCCCCTCTGCAGACCGCTTACGGCATCGGCCGGAACAGTGGTCACAACAGTTGTCCACCCTTGACCGTCCTCGTTACGCACAGAAAATCCGTAGCCGTTTTCCAGTCCGACCACGCGGATGGCAGGCAGGGCCAACAACCCGTTTTGTGCCAGTGTCTTACCCAGTGGGCGATAACGTGCGGTCACGCGGATGAACCCGTCGGGGTCGACGGACAGATCGTCCAGAACCTGTGCGGCAAAGCTGGTGTTGGCGCGAACAGGTTCACCGTTCAACGTATAGATCGCCGCGCCGCGCTTTACCCAATCTCCGATCACCGACATATCTTGGTTCGGATCAACGCCTGTGACGGCAATGATGCTGCCGGTCGAGGCACGTCTCCGCGACGTTTGGAACGGAATTTCGACATCCCAATGCGAGAACCCCACTTGCGCTTCAGCAGGGTTTCCCAGTGTGACCGGGGCCGGTGCGGCTGTCTGGGCTTGAGCCTCTTCTGTGACAGCCGTCTCGGCCTTCACCTGCTCGACAGGTGCCGGAGTGGAGTTTGCGTTTGCTGGTGCCGGTTCATCCTGCGCCGGAATGGTTTCAGCCTGTAGGGGTGCCGGTTCATCCTGTGGCGGAGTGGACTCAGCTTGTGCTGGTGCGGGATCACTTTGTTCCTGCGTCAGCTCGGTTTCAGCGACCTTCGTGGCAGGTACGGCTGTGTCTTCCGAGGTTTGCGTGGCTGCAGGTTCAATTTCAGCGACGACCTCTGGTTCCGGCGCATTGGTGTCTCCGGACATCATGAAGTAACCGCCAGCAGCCAGACCAGCAACAACAACGACTGCGACCGCAATCAGCTTGCCGTTGCCACCTGAACCACTCTTCACCACGGTGTCCACGGCGACAGCCGATTCTTCGTTTGGGGTGAATTTGGCGAGCTCGTCATCTTTCTTGTCTTCGTTGCCCAGTGCAAGGTCGGCATTGCCGGCCAAAAGGGCAGTGACCACTGCCTCGGCATTCTCGCTCTCGGCTTTGATCCGGGCTTTCTCGGCCTCTGCATCCTTACGGTCCATCGCGACGATGACCGAGACCGGGCGATAGTCGAAAGTGTCGAACATGACGTCCGGGCCGCGGAACATGCGCAACCAGTCCAGCGCGGTTTGCAGACGGTCAGTGGCGTGCACTTCCATCGCCTTGTCGATCGCCTCAAGGAAACCGTCGGGATATCCTTTGAAACGTCCAGCCAGTGGAAGGTACGGATCTTCCTGACTGTTGTTGAAGGCGTTCAAACGGGTTTGGCCATCAATCGGACGCTCGCCACTGATGGCATGATACAAGGTCGCCGCCAGCACATAGAGGTCACTGCTTGGCCCTTGATCAGCACCACGCACATAGAACTCATGCGGTGAGTACCCGTCCTTGATCACCCGCAGTGTCAAAAGTGCGGCGGATTGATGCGCAGCTTGTTCGCGCGCGGCGCCAAAGTCGATCAGGACCGGGTCGCCATTTTCGTTGATCAGAATGTTGTCGGGCGAGATATCCCGGTGCAGCATGCCGCTTTGGTGAATAAACGACACCGCCGATAGCATCTTTTCGGCAACCTGAACAATGAAATCGGATCCAGCTTGATTGTCGGTATTCTCGACATAATCCAGCAGGTCGCACCCCTTGATGAAGTCCATCGCGATATATGCGGTGTTGTTGTCTTCAAATACCTGATGGACGTTGACGATGTTGGGATGCACCAGACGCGCATGGTTGCGTGCTTCCAGAATGAAAAGGTCGATGATGGCCCGCAGATCGTCCTTGTGGTCTGGGTCTGCCGCCTCGACCATATCGCCGTTACGCACACACACAGCACCCGGATAGCACTCTTTGATCACCACATCGCGTTCAAGGCTGTCGCGCGCCAGATAGGTAATTCCAAACCCGCCATTACTGAGGAAACGTAGAATTTCGTACTGCCCGCGCAACAGCTTGGCGCCAGGTTCAAGTCCGTCAATTTTCGGTTCGTCGTGCGATGCACCGACAGCCTGGTTGTGGCTCATTTCTTTCCGCCCGTTCTAAACATTTTGCGGTAATTCAACTGGACTAAATCGCCCGGAAACTCACAACCAAACACAACCGCAGGACACTTAAGACGGTTAGACGGTTCAAATTTGACTTTATTGGGGCCGCCTCATGGCTTCACTATGGATCGTTTTTGGTGAAATGCTACATATTGTGCATTCACTCTAAATCGAACCTAAATGTTGAAAAACAGCCTGCACAAAATGCAGGCTTATCGATGCTTTGTCTCTGGTTGGTCAACGGACTCGTAACATTCGAATTCCGATTCCAAGGGGCTCGAATCGCCAATTTGGGGCTCAATCCTAACGGGAAATTGTCAGGTTCCGGTTTTAGGCTGTGCTGAATCCACGCGGCTTCCGGCCCACGCGAGATTATCACTGAGCTGTGCCAGAATGCTGATCGCGTCTTTCAGGGGCGCGTCACCGCTTTCGAATTGCAGCAACAACAACAAGTCGGTGGCCTTTTCAAATTCACCGGGAATCCAATCGGCAGCGGGATCGATCTCACCGCCTTGTTCCAGACGTTCGGCAAAATCCTCGACAATCTCCTGACACGAATGCAGAAAGGCTGACGGCTCAATATCGGAGGATTCGCGAAGGTCCGCATAGATGCTGGCAATCGCGGCCAGCCAATCTTCCAGGATCGGGTTTTCGAGAGGGGGTAATGCTGCTTCCAATGTGGCATGCATCGATGCAGCCTCGGGCTTGGTGACGTCGGCTTCGGGCTCGCCCAACTTCTCCAGATATGGCAAAAAGTCCTTTTCCAAATCGCCACGGGCGGCTTCCAGATCGGACAACCGACGATCTGAGGCGATCTGCAACACCTGTTCCGCCAACTCCTGACCGCCGCAGTTTTCCCACAGGGCGAAATCAGGTTCAGGCTCTTGCGCCATGGCACGAACAGCGACCGGCGTTCCAATAGGTACCACCGACCGAAAATAGTCACCCTTTTCCTTGTTGAGCCGTGACAGGACTCGGTCAAGCGCGTCGCGCACCGGAGGTAAATCCGCATGCGTGACTGCCAGCAAACTATTGGCGCGCAATTCTGGCGGAACCTGTGCCCACAAGTGGCGTTCGGTTTCGCGCCAAGCGTTGGTGCCGTTGGTGCACCAGATGGCGCAGTCGACGAATTTCAACAAGTCGAGCGTTTGCTTGTAGGTATCATCCAAAGCGCCTGTACCCGGTAGATCAAACAGAGAGATTTCCTGCAGGGCTGGGGTGTTGAGGCCGACCGAAATGAAATCAGGCTCATCAGCGGCGGCCTTTTCCAGCGCGATACCAGAGTAAACCTTGGGCTCCTTACCCCACCAGCCAACTGTGGTTTCAGGAATATCCGAATAGGCCACAATCACCAGCGGCAGTTTTAGATGTTGTGGTCCTGTGGGCAGGATATCTGCCCCTGCGAGCATGTTGGCGAGGCTGGATTTACCAGCCCCAAATTCCCCGGCGAAACCGATATTAACCGCGTTTGACAGTCGCTCGGCGTGGCCGAGTGCGCGCTCGCGCATCTCGTCCAGTGCCGTGTCGTCAGGCAGGTTTTCGGTCGCGGTCAGGAAGCGTTCGAGTTGTCTTACTTCCTGTTCCGTTCCGGGAAATTCAATCATTCCGCAGCCTCTGCTAGTATTTTGTCAACGTCATCCGCACCAAATATGGCACCCAGTTCTTCGCTGATGCGCTGCGCATGGTCAAAGGCCAATTGCGCCTTAGCCCTTTCATTTGTTTCGCCACGTCCGGCCCGATGCTCAAGATGTCCGGCCAACAGCGCCAGGTAATGATCCAGAACCGTGTTCAAACGCTCCATAAGATCACTGCGCGCGGTGTCCACCAGATCGTCGCCGATCATTTCGAATTCCTGCACAATCATCCGTTCGGCTCTCGCCACCACACTCTTGCGCGAAATCAGGCGTGACAGCCACGTGACACGCAATTCGACCGTAATGCCGCGGGTCAGGGCTGTGGTGTCCGGTCGGAACCACCGCACGGCACTGGTGTTCATCCTGTTGTCGGCCGGGTCTTGCCAGCCGGGCAGGGCGCGCAGAGCGGCGTTGCTTTGCATGTCGATCGAGTACAACTCGCTCAGCATGCGTTGACGTACGACCTGAGTGGCGCCCTGAACAAGCTCGCGCATACGGTCGCGCAGAGGACCGAAGTTCAATTCGGTCTCGCCACCTTTGGCTAGTAATGGCGAGTCACCGTTCGGGCCGCGCACCACAGCCGAGACGGATTCAGCCACGGTATCGTCCATCACACCACGCAGGTTGGCCAGAACGTCATCCATGTCGTTGACGATTTCAGAAGTTTTCTGGGTCACGAGTGCGCGCAGATCCGACAGAGTTTTATTGTTTTCGCCTTCACTTTCCGCGGTTGGGCTATCGTCATCCTCGATGACGCGCAGATGGGCCTTGCTGCGCTCCAATTCACCTTGCGCAAAGCTGTTGAGATGCTGCCACGCCATTCGCAATTGTTCGTTGCGAGGGCCTTCGGTCAGGGCGCTGGTTACGTGTCGGCGTAGATCGGGCAGACCCGAGGCGATCATCGCGGCAAACCGCAGAACACCTTCTCGACTAATCGGGCCAGAGCCCTGTTTGATCTCTTCCACACCGTCCAGATATTGTTTCATCTGTTCGGGATGCGCCCTTAGCCAAGCCAAAACTTCATCATGGTCGATACCGGTTTCATCGCCGGTCAGAGCATAATGCGCCCATTGCGCGCTGCCCATAAGAACGTCGATATTCGAATTCCCCAGCGCCTTTTCCAGCCCGTCCATCACATCCGCGCGAACCTTGCCGGCGTCTTCAGCGCCGCCGCCCAGTTCATCTACGCGGTTGATGAAGACCACGATCTGACCCAGTTCAAGCGCCTGCATCAGGCGGAACAATTTCAGATCAGCCCGCGACAGTGCCTGATGTGCGGACAGGACCACCACAAAGAAATCGGATTCCTTGAGGTACTGGCGCGAAATTTCCTCGCGGATCAGAAGCGGGTCGTTAACTCCCGGCGTATCTGTCACCGTCAGCGGAAAGGGGAAGTGGCCGATGTCGAAATAGACTTCGGCCTTGCGGGTGATGTCACTGTAAAGGCCGCGATCCGAACCGGGATCGTGTTCATTTTCTTCGGTCGGGTCGTCGCCGGCACAGACATAGCGCGCAAGATCGTCCGAAGTCAGTTCTTCAAGATCGTGGTGTTGACCGAGGAGATGCTTGTAGCTTTCACCCAGACGCAGCTTTGCGCGGGTCTTCATCGCCTCGACCTGCTCTTCGATCATCTCGCGTTTATAGCTGTCCTCGTCATCGGGGAACATGTTGCGCAGTTCTTCGCCTTCGGCGATCAGCGCCTGCCATTGGCGGTTATCGAAGAAGTGGAATTCGGCCCCTGCGGTTCGTCCCGACGGATGGCCGAAATGCATGTCGGTGATCACCGTTGTCCACGGATTCACATCCGACGGCAGGTATTCGGCCTGACCGGTGAAGCCGTTGATCAGTCGGGATTTACCTGCCTTGATCTGGCCGACAAAGGCGATCGAGGGTTTGAGATTGGTCAGGTCGCCGACAATGCGTGAAATAAATTGGCGGGTTTCTTCATTGGAAGTCCCGTTCATGTCTTCGGCAATACGGATTAACTCGCGACGGTTATTTTCACTCATAAACTTTACCTTGGTAACTTGTAATTACGGATCGAATTCATCGAAAAATTGAACAATCTGGGAGTAGTCATCCGTCCGGCCTCTTCAAGGAGGTCCAAAGATTGACGACCGCACCCAGTTTACGTGCCTCATGCACGGCTATAGCAAAGCTTTCACCATCGTTGAGAACGGCCACCCCGGCCCCTTTGCCGCCCGATGGCCGCATTACGATCAGTTGCGGATGACTCATCGTGGTGGTCGCGTCTGCATCCCAGCCCGCAAGGTCTTGGGCGAAGCGGGCTAATAGGTCTGCGTCCGGGTGCAGAGGTTCACCCGCTTGACACTTGCCATCGGCGCGTAGCGCCTCAACGCCTGCGCCATCTGCCAAAACACGGCCTTGGGCAAACCGCTCGGACCCTTCGTAAAAAAGCTGGGCCGGAGTGTCGGTGGCCCCTAGTTCGGTTGCGGCGTCGACAGCCGTCGTGTCATGTGGCTCCGAGTCATTGGTAACAATGGAAATGATGGGATCGGCTGGCAATTCGATGCCCTCGCATGCCGCCTCAATCTCGCTGTAGGTAATACCGACATCGTCCGCCTCGAGCGCTGTATCCGGTTGCAAGGAAATCAATTCCAAAGGGGCGGGTGCGCACGCGATGTCACTGACCAACTGTGCCAGTTTGCTGGCTAAATCTTCCCTAGATTCCGTTTCAAAATCCGGGGCAACTCCGGACTGCACGCGGAATACATCGGTCACGCGAGAGCTGTTGACTTCGATAGCAAGGCAATCGCCATTGGCTGCGGTAAATTCCAGGCGACGCGGAAGAATGGTGCCATGTATTGTGCGCAACACCTTTTCGCGCCGAATTTGCGCAGTTTCTCCCGGGATCTTAACTGCCGGAGTCAGGCGTGCCACAGACGAACGCCCGATGTCGTCGAGCATTTCTAGTATGTCCGTATCCATCATCCCGTGACCCCCTCTGATCCGGTTTAAACAGCGGCCGCGACGGACCTGAGGCTCAGATTTGATTTTGTCAGCGCCAAACCGACATTGGCGCTGCTGCGACAGATGTAGCAAACCACGTGATCGGGGTATTCCCTTGTCCGCAAAAAGATATTCAGCCGATCGTTTGAAAACACCGCGATTTCCCCAAAACCCGGGTTTTCCGACCCTTCGGCTCCGGCAGTACGTAACAATTCCTCGAAGGCCTTGATTCCTCGGCCTTGGAACAGGTTAGCCACGGCAATGGCCAGACTGTCCAGAACGTCCGCACTGTCAGGTTCCGAGGTGTTGGTCCCCAGCAACATCCCCGTCTCCATATCTACATACCCGGCTGCGATGCAGTCGGGTATGGTCTTCATTGCGGTATTCAGTGCGGCTTCGATCGTCATCGCCTTTTACCTGCGCTTCTGGTCACAACACATGGTATTCCGCACCACCGTTCTTGGAGCCATTTGGAACCGGATGCTCCGCTCCCTTGGCCTGTCGCGCGAAATGCTCGGCTGAGATTTGGTCGAATTCCTCAAGGAATGCGTTGAAGATTTTTTTCATACCTTCAACATTGTCAGGCAGGTTCTCATCCGCCGTGATCTCGCGCCACATGGACGCCGCACTGAGCGGTGCGCCCGCTGGGACGTTGAGTAAGTCTTCCAGCTTCTCATCACCCTCATTGGACGATGCCGCCTCTTCCGAGGTGTTGCCGTTGGACAAAGGCACAACCTGCATATTCACCAGGCCACTGGATTCCGGTTCCGGTTCGTACTCGTCTTCGGTTCCTTTTGCCTGTTCCGCCAACAACGCGGCAATCGAAGACACCGACATCTTGGCACGCGTTTCTTCGGACTCTTCCGTCGACACGAGTGCTTGCTCAGGTGTTTCTGCAAGCTTGTCTTCCAGCGAAGAAATGAAGTTGTTCGGAGCCGAAATAGGCGTGTCTTCCGCCGATGCTTCCTCGGACAGGAGAGTGTCCTCGTCTTCCAGCTCATCGTCGTCCAACAGATCGAACGGCTCTTCTTCGCTCGACGATTCAATATGTTCTGACAGGTTCAGGCTGTTGTTGGGTGTGTCGCGGAAGAAGGCGCGCAGCTCTTCTTGATTGGGCTCTTGAGAAGCTTCCGCGACAGGAGTTTCGACTGTCATCTCAGCGCGCAGGCGTTCGGCTTCGGCGGCATCAATGCGTTCGCCGCGCTCAGTATCTTCCGTACGACGTTCAACACGGGTGGGACGAACCGGGAAATTGGTGACGACTTCGTCTTCTGAATTTGTCTCTGAGACCGGGTTCACCAATTTCAACGGTGCCGGCTCATTGGCCTGTGCCGTTTTTCCTTTCGGGCGAATGGGACGAACTCGAGGAGCCTCGGAAAGGCTGTTGTCAATTTGATAGCGAGACAGAAGATCGGCGCGATTGTCCATGATCTGTTCGGTGATCTCGAGGAAACTGTCGACCATTTTGCCGCCGCCACTGCGAGTCCAAAGCTCGGCATCACCACTTTTGTCTCGCGCTGTGATTGCGTCACGGGCCGAGAACAGGATTGAACGGTTGAACAGATGGCCCGCCTCGCGGTTGACGCGGCGCAATACCTTCTGGCGGTCTTTCGGACCCAACACGTCAGCACGCGTCACCAGCAACAGAGAGTTGTGTTGCAGACGTTCCGGCAGCGAAACCCAAGTGGCCCGCTCGGTCTCGCGCCAAGCTTGTGTAGCGTGAGTGCACCACAGAACGCCATTGGCGTGACCAACCGCCCGGCGCCAGACATCACTGGAAATCTTTGGGTCGGAAATTCCGGGGGTGTCGATCAAATCCACGGCTTCCAGAATGTCTGATTCTAGGTATATGCGAACGAACTGGGCGTCGTTGACGCCAACAGTGTCCAACTGATCCACGGAGATGTTTTCGCGTCTGCCATCGGGGCGCTGCACATAAGCTGATTGCTTGCCCCAGCTGAACCAGACGGGTGGCAGTTGAGTGGCGGTTACCTGCGTCGGTAGCGCGTGTGAGCGCAGCAAAAAGTTCATCAGCGTCGATTTTCCGGCGCTGAATTCTCCCATCAACGCAAAGATTGGTTTGCGCCGGGACCACTGCTCGATGCGGTTCCATGCCTTAGGAGAGACGAAGCGGGTTTGTGAATCTTTTGCCATATCGCTACTTATGCTGCCTCGTTACTAAGATCTTTCAGGATGTCGCCCAGAATATCGTCGCGCGATTTCTTGGGCGTCACACCTGCCATCAGAGCCGCTTGGTTTGGGTCCTGCTCGGCCGAAGCCGAAATATTCAGCAGGGTTTCTTTCTGCTCGCGCAGGAAGTCGGCCAAACCGGCCCGGACATTTTCAAGAACCGCCGCGATCTGGTTTTCCTCGATGTCTTTGGTGATCGAGTTTGCCTCAGAGGCGATCAAGCGTGTGTAGTCGGCGGCATAAGCCTCGAACCCTTTACGACGTTGCCACCAGCGGCGCCACCATGTACTTTGCAGGTCCAAAGCGATGGTGCGCCCGATGCCAAGCGGCGGCGGAACGCGGGGGACGATTGGTGCCTCAATGCTGAATTCTCCCAGATGGTTGCCCAGCAGTTTTTGATACAAGGCTTCAACGTCAGATGCAGCCGTACTGTAAAGAGCGCCAGCCTCTTTCCGCATCGAACGCGCAAAGCTGAAATAGGCTGCTTTCTGCAGGGTGCGAAGGCCCGCCGGGTCATATTGCCAGGTGCCTTGCTCGCCATTCTTTTCTAGGTGCGCAATCAGAGAATCTGTGGCCCGCTTGACGAAATTGTCTTCTGCCGATTTCAGACGTTCCAGCACTTTGTCTCGCAGGGACGTAGTCAATGCGGCGGCTTTCTTTTCGTACTCTTCGGTTACCTTGACGATGGCTTCCTCGGGTGACACGCCATCCAGATCGCGCACAACGCCCTGACCGTCGGACAGGTTCTTGGCCACCGCAGTCGCGCGAATCTGGCTGGCGATGTTGCGGGCCCGGTGGCGTACGCGATCCAGCAGGCGTGTGCCCGCGCCTTCGGCGATACGTTCGTTCATGGCCAGCAGAAGATCGGGCAGGCCGGACAGAGCCCATATCTTGTCAAGTGACGGAGCCTGATCACCAAACCCGGCAGCCAGATAAAAGGTGTTTAGGGCCTCGCGCGATTCCTCATTCATAATGTCGGGGTTGCCGGTCAAAGCCGCCTCGGCCCAAAGCGCGCTACCGAACACGACACTGGTGTTTGTGTCGATGTTGTTTTGTTTCAGTGTGTCTTGAATCCGGTCGCGGATTTCCGGCACCTGATTCACTGGATCGGAAAGCTCGTCGATCCGGTTCACGAATAGGATGATCTGACGGTTTTCGAACTGTGAGATGATCCGCATCAGCGCCATGTCCATGGTCGTTAGCGCCTGGCTGGCGGCCAGTACAACGACACAGACCTCAGACCCACGCAGGCTGCGCAGAGTGATCTGCTCGCGCACCATGAAGGTATCGTTGACACCGGGCGTGTCGCAGAGCTTCAGAGAGATTGGGTACTGCGGAATGTCCATGAACAGTTCCGCCGATTTGGTCACATCGGCAAAACGCCCTGTCTTGGGGTTGATGTCTGGGTCGTCTTCGTCGCCCAGGCAGACATAGCGCTGAATCAGTTCTTCGTCGAAATAGTCGTACTGATGGCTTTGACCCAGGATCAGGTCGAAATGTTGGCCCAGACGGGCCTCGGATTTGGTCTTCATCTCACCGATCTGACGACGGATGTCCTCCATCTCGTCATCGGCGCCGGCCCGGTTGGCCAACTCGCCCAGACGGCCGCCGCCGACCATGAGGTTGTCCCACTCTTCCTGCTCAAAGAAGGTAAATCTGGCCTTCTTGTCGCCCTCGGTGCGGGTGTTGATGTTGAGCGTCGTAACCACAGAGGTCCACGGGTTCACATCCGAAGGCAACAGGGCAGGGCGCCCAGCCAGAATGTTCACGATCGAAGATTTGCCAGCCTTGACCTGCCCAACCAGCGTGACACTCGCTGTGAAGTTTTCCATCCGGGTCTTTAACGTCGCAAGCCGCGCTGAGGACCGAGCGTCGGCCACCTCTGTCAACTGGTCGATCTGTGTTGACAGGGAAGCCATTGCCGAAGTCATCGGAGTCAGCGCCTCGTTGCCTACGGACAGAAGATGGTCGTTACGCGCCATGGTTAACCTCCGGTTCCAGTAGCGGCGATTTGGTGGTGGCCTTGACAGTCCGGGGAACTGGTCAGGATGTCGATCCGGGCGATCAGGTTCAGGGCATTGCCCAGAATTTCTGCTTCGGCATCAGGTGAGATATCTTCATATGCATGAGAATCGGCCAGCACTTCGATTGAGCTGAATTGTTCACTGTTCTCCAGCATGGCCAGGCGACGCCCTGTCGGAAAACCCTGGGACTTGGTCTTTGGCAGCGGCATACGAGAGTTGGCAAGAAGGTAGTGCCCTCCGGAGTGTGTGCGCAGCGAAACTCCAAAACCCGTGTTCGGATGATTCCGGTTCAGAGATTTCAATTCCCCAAGGAAACTTTCGCGTGCAAGACCAACGGCATCTTGCTCGGCAGCAGCGGCATTCATCGTATCGGTCACGGCTAAGACCCTTGTGTTCGAGTTGAGCAAAAAAACTGGTACTGTACCCGCGGGCAAAAAGACTCGTTAACTCCCACGCTTTATCAATTACTGGCAACGCGGTGTTATTTTGACGCGAATAAGATTTTTTGGCGTTTGAAATGTGGCGCAAATATGATCCACTCTCTTCGTGGAACTTCAACCCACGGGCGTGTTCACGAACTACGCCCATCATCGCAAGTTTGAGTACGTGTCGGGGATCAAGTGATTGGGTGAAGAGGTTTTCTCGTTGCGTTTTCGTCGAAAACTATACAATTAAACGAAAATATCACAGAGCATGTTGCCGGAAGTGAGTCTGGAAGCTCATTGGGCAAGAGCTTTGGTTTATGAGCTCTGCATCGTGCATGTTATCGCGCGTATCGAATTACTCAACGTAAGCGCGTTTAACCTGAATGACATTTCAATTGTTTTCTATTAGGTAACAATTGGCTCAGCGCTTTAAATAGCAGAAAATCCACACTGCTCATTATTAAGCGAACAATCCAAATCCGTGTTGTCTCAATTTTTTAAGGAAAATGTCCTCTGTATGATTCCTCGGTCGTGATATGAACCCGCGCTTGTGCGGGCCGGGTGCGGCAACTGTCCTGAACAGGATTGTTGCGAGATAGAGGCCAATAAACTTTGGTGCAAGCTATTTTCCCTCTCGCACTCCGTCGCAGGCTTTGTTATTGACCGCGTCATTCCGGCACATAGCGCCGGTAGTGCGGGTGTGGCGAAATTGGTAGACGCACCAGATTTAGGTTCTGGCGCCGCAAGGCGTGGGGGTTCAAGTCCCTCCACCCGCACCAAATATCACAAAACTTCTCAAAATAATGATGCAAATTCCTTGATTGATGTGAGGTCCTGTTTCTAGCCCAAAATTAAGGATTTTGATAGAATCCCTAAGCAAGCTGTTCTGGATTCAGGCTTCGACAGGCTCTAGCCCGTTCTCTGTTTGAGGATGGCCTATCACTCCCCCCTTGCCCGTTCTGCCCATTGGGCGCACAATATGAGCTCATACACCAAAATGCGCCTTGGGTGCGTACCGTGACACGCTTCGCGTCCGGGGCGCCTTCTACGATATGGAGGGCACAATGACTATTGCATCTCGCCTGAAGCACCATTTGGACGCCCAGGGGATTCCCTTTGACACTGTCCCGCATCCCTATGCCGCCACTGCAAGCGAATGCGCTGAAGCAGCACACGTACCTGGTGACCATCTTGCAAAATCCGTCGTAATACACATGGAGGAGGGTCCGATCCTTGCGGTTCTTCCCAGCAATCATCAGATCGACCTCACCGCGCTACAATCGATGATGGACCGCCGTCTTGGCTTGGCCCCCGAGTCCGAAATGCGCGAACTGTTTGATGATTGCGCCGTTGGCGCGGTACCACCTGTGGGCGACGCCTATAATCTGCCGACCGTAGTGGACAACAGCCTCACCGGACTCGACAGGATTTGGTTCGAAGCCGGAGACCATAAAACTCTTGTTGAGATGCGTGGTAAGGACTTCGATATGATGATGAAAGATGTAAAACACGGCACTTTCTGCTGCATGCATTAGGCTCCAGCGAAACTCTTCACGGATTAACCCCGCCCCGACGGGGTTATTCCTGCATTGGCAAGTGATGCTAAAATGCTAAGCATACACGGCTCTTCTAAGATTTCTTCTGCCGCTTTCTGAGTTGCTTTGCTGCATCAGCAGCGCTCTTGAGGGGTTAATTCAGCGGCATCTTATCTTTGCAGTACTTCCAATGATGGAATTTGGGAATGGGCTTATTGGTACTACCACGCATGCCTTGTACTCATCCCTATTCGCATTTTCCCTCTAGCCATCCACTTTCGCACGGCGGGTGGTAATATTTCGTTAACAAATTGTGCCGTGCAGCAAAGCTGGCTAGTGCTCGAAAACCTTACTCACAGCCGGTGAGAGCCTACGACAAGTTTCTAGGCTCAGGATTCTTAACCAGTATTCCAAGTCACAACACGGCGCCGTATGCCGTAGGTAAAAGTACACGTCGTACAAACCATATCCTTGGGAAAGCGACAGCCTTTCAAAGAGACCATACTGAGACTGTCCGAGAACTATTTGCGCCAAGCAAATTCCTGAACAGGCTGCCCCGTCAATCTAAACTAAAAATCTGCGAAACAACCAAACAAAGCACTCGTCTGCTGATTTCTACATCCTCAAAATGTCCTGCGTTTTCTTCACCGACGCTATTTCGCCTTCAAGTGTCGCCATCGAAACCGAATGTATCTGGTCCGCGCTATGATACACGCCATCCGGTCCGGTTATGCCATATGTCCAGACCGCGTCGGCGGCATAGATAGGCTGGTATCCTAAGTCCGCAGCGCTGCGGGTTGTCGATTCAACGCAATGGTTGGCGGTCGCACCACACATGATAACGCGTTCTACGCCTGCTTTGCACAATATATCTTGCAATGTAGTCCCCACAAATCCGCTGCTACCGGTTTTGATGACCACGGGCTCACCCGGCTCCGGGGCGGCAACGGGCTGAACCGCTGATCCAGCGGCATCAGGATGAAACGGGTCATCCGGGTCTGTCCCTTGGTGATGGATATGCACCACTATATTCCCTGCGCTGCGAAACTTTTCCAAAAGCAGCGCGATGTTGCTCTCCGCCTCGGGGCAAGATCGTTCCGTTCCGGAGGCATCCTCGTTCGCCAACGCCATCTGTACATCAATCACCAGCAACGCCGTTTCCATCATAAATTACCCCTGCACGGCCGCCGCGGCATTGCGGCTGTCCAATATCTTTCTCACACGTTCACCGTAAATTCGGACGTTGATCTCGTCGTCAAGGACGCGGTTTGGTTGTTCATCATACGTCATAATCGCAGAAATGCGCGGCAGTGTGCCTTCAACCTTAGTCACCCCATGCAGCGAATAACCGCCACGGAACAGGGTGAACGCTCCTGCGCCGCGGGAAAATGTCTGCGCCTGAGACATATCGCCAGCCAACAGCCGATCTACGGCCTCGCGATCTTCGCCAACGTCATCTCGTGAATTCGGAAGAAACGTGAATTCACCGCCTTTCTCAGCAGCTTGGAGCAACAGCGTCACGGTGCATTCCGTCGTGTCGTAATGCCACGCGTGCCAGCTTTCCGGGTGCAGCGCGACGACATTGAGCGCCTGAAATTCATCAGCGCAACGGTAGAGGCGATCCTTTTTCTGAACCCGGCGCACAAATTCCGTCAATACCTCGGAATGGTAAAGCTGTTTAAGCTCGGTTTCCGCTGGGATTTGGTCATCCGCAAGCTGGACCGCGATGTGCGTGAACTCTTTCCGTCTTGGGTCGTCTTCGGGCAGTGAGGGATCGATAGCACCCTGATAGATGTTGCGTTTTACATGCAGGACCTCGGCGGTTGGCAAAAGATCGTTGGCCTCGCCATTCAACTGTTCAAGCGCCTCAGTGTGAATAAAACCAGCCAGATTGCACCAGCCTTGCTCATCCATGAGGCGCTGACATTCGGTCAAAAACTCCGCGCCAGCTCCGCTGTCCAAATCTGCAATTGGATAGCGATCAAGATCAATGAAATCCAGGGCGACATCGTGTTGCACCAGAAGTGTGTCCGTCATCGAGAACTCCCTGCGATTAAACGCAGATGTTTGGAAAAGGGATCGTCTAAGACACTATCCGCGAGCGGGCTGCTCCAATAAAATGAAATAATAACCGCTCATGAACACAAATAATTTATGGAAGTTCGATGCGTCACAATCTGAATCTGAACTGGTTGCGCAGCTTTGAAGCGGCAGCGCGACTGCTGAGCTTCACCGCAGCCAGCCGTGAAATTGGATTGACCCAAACCGCCGTCAGCCAGCATATCAAAGCGCTTGAGGCGCAACTGGATGCCAAGCTGTTTCTACGTCGCCCCAAAAGCCTGCATTTGACTGATGCAGGCAAGGCCTATCTGGTGACCGTGCGCCAGGCGCTGGACATATTGGAAATGTCGACCACAGGTCTCTTTGGGCCGCGTCAAGCGCGTACCATCACGGTACGCGCCTCCATGGCATTCAACATGTGGCTGTCTGCCCGGCTTGATGATTTCTTTCACAAGCATCCTGACACTGGCGTCAAAATATTGACGTCGATCTGGAAAAGCCCCTCGGATCAACAGCCTGTAGACGTTGACATCATCCTTGCCTCGCAGGAGTCTGCAAGACCAGACTTGGAATTGCTGTCGGCAGAGATGATTGTTCCGATCAGCAGCATCGGGTCCGACCAAGTGATACATGTGCCGGATGATCTGTTGCGGCAATCGCCGATTCACATCATGGGGTTCGACGATCACTGGGCACGGTACCTGTCTGCCTACGGGTTGGAATTTGAAGGCTCAGCCGGAAGTCTGATCACTGATACTTCAACCGCCGCAATCGAAATGGTTGCTGCCGGGCTGGGATGTGCGGTTGTCATAGAAAGATTTGCCCGACAGGCTATCCAGTCCGGTCAGAAAGTTCGTGTTGTTGGAGAGCCGAAGAAACTCGGACAAGCCCATTTTCTCGTTCGAAAAGAACGCCGTGACGCCAACCAGACGCATGTCAAAGAGTTTGAAGAGTGGCTCAGTCGCCAGTTCTAGAAACAATCGCTCAGAGTGCAGTTCCCGCGAGAGCGGGCGATGCAGCAAGTTCGGATTTCCGGATTGGCTTTTAGACTCATACCCATGTTTCGGGTTGTGCGAGCTCCAAAGCCGAACCGAGGCCAGCAAGGCCGGCCTCGGTAGTCATGATTAGGCACCCGTTTCCTTAATAGGCATGTACAAGTCCCCTCCTTTGCGGAACTTCGCGGCCATGATTTCCATCCCTTCTTTCTGCGCTTCAGATCGAATGTCGTGACTGATCCTCATGGAACAGAATTTGGGTCCGCACATGGAACAAAAATGGGCGACTTTATGCGCCTCTTTCGGCAGCGTCTGGTCATGGAACTCGCGCGCAGTGTCCGGATCGAGCGATAGGTTGAATTGATCCTCCCAGCGGAATTCGAACCGTGCGCGCGACAGAGCATCGTCGCGACGTTGTGCGCCGGGCAGGCCTTTGGCTAAATCCGCAGCGTGGGCAGCGATCTTGTAGGTGATCACTCCAGTTTTCACATCGTCCCGGTCAGGTAGGCCAAGATGTTCCTTAGGCGTTACATAGCACAGCATTGCACAGCCGAACCAACCGATCATGGCTGCACCGATGCCGCTGGTGATGTGGTCATATCCTGGTGCGATATCGGTGGTGAGCGGCCCAAGTGTGTAAAACGGTGCCTCGTGGCAACATTCCAGTTGCTTGTCCATATTCTCCTTGATCTTGTGCATGGCTACATGGCCCGGCCCCTCAATCATGACCTGGCAATCTTTGGCCCAAGCGATCTTTGTCAACTCGCCCAGTGTTTCCAGCTCGGCAAACTGCGCCTCGTCATTGGCGTCAGCAATCGAGCCCGGGCGCAATCCGTCCCCAAGGCTGAACGCCACATCGTATTGGCGGCAGATATCGCAGATCTCTTCGAAATGCTCGAAAAGAAAACTTTCCTGGTGATGATGGAGGCACCATTTGGCCATGATTGAACCGCCACGCGAGACGATCCCAGTTACGCGATTCACCGTCATTGGCACCATATGCAGCCGCACACCCGCATGGATGGTGAAATAGTCCACACCCTGTTCTGCTTGCTCGATCAGCGTGTCGCGGAAGACCTCCCAGGTGAGGTTCTCGGCAATGCCGTTCACCTTCTCCAGTGCCTGATACATTGGAACCGTACCAATTGGCACCGGGCTGTTTCGAATGATCCATTCGCGCGTGTTATGGATATTGCGACCCGTGGAAAGGTCCATCACCGTGTCCGCCCCCCAGCGGATCGCCCAGACCAGTTTGTCGACCTCCTCCTCCATCGAAGACGTCACGGCAGACGTGCCCATATTGGCGTTGATTTTCACAAGGAAGTTGCGCCCGATGATCATCGGCTCGGATTCAGGGTGGTTGATGTTGTTGGGAAGAATTGCGCGTCCCGCGGCAATTTCTGACCTTACGAATTCCGGGGTTACGTAGTCGGGAATATTGGCACCAAAATCGTTGCCATCACGATGACAGGGCGAGGTTTCACGCAACTGGTTCTCGCGGATCGCTACAAATTCCATTTCCGGAGTAATGATCCCGGCGCGTGCATATGCCAATTGAGTTGGGGCCGCGCCATCCTTGCCACGCAGCGGTTTCGGTTTGACTGGAAATTCCGGGGTCAGCCTGTCCCCTTCAACAAAACCATTATCGGCGGCAGTGATCGCGCGGCCTTCATAAGCTTCGACATCACCGCGCGCTTTAATCCACTTGGCTCGTAGTGGTGCCAGACCCTTCTTGATATCGGTCACCACATTCGGGTCGGTATAGGGACCCGAGCTGTCATAGACCGGCAGCGGTGCCTCGCCGGCTGTGGGATGAGTAGATATTTCGCGCATAGGCACGCGGATTTCGGCATGGACCTCACCCGCAACGTAAATCTTGCGCGAAGCGGGCAGTTCGCCGGTGGTAATCTTTGGATTTGGTACGTTCATTTTGGCGCTCCTCAAGCACTGGACTCAAAAAAACACCAGATGAGCATGGAGAGGAGGCAAAGGCGGAATACGCCTTATGTTCAGATCGCACGAGCCAAATGCAGCAAAGCGACCTTAGCTTCCTACGCCAGTGTCAACTGGGTCAGGTTCAAAGGGTCGCGTCACCGGGTATTCACCCTATCAGCCTCTCAGTCCCTTAGGTGGGACTCCCCTGCGTAAACCCGCGATAGAGCGGAACAGGCCTGTTGTAAAGACCTAGAGTGCGGTCAAAAACGCCAGCACCTACAGAGTCGACTCCGGCGCGGCATATTGTTTGCCAATTGAGCCAACACTAACTGACCAAGCTAGCTCGGAGGGGTCTTGGGGCTCGGTAATTTGTCAGCGTTCTGCACAGCCCACTCGTGCATTTCATGCAGCAGTGGGATCAGACTTTGGCCCAGAGGTGTGAGGCTGTACTCGACATGTGGCGGTATGGTCTGGAAGTCCTTGCGAGAGACAAGCCCTGTCTCCTGCAGTTCGCTGAGTTGGCGCGCCAGTGTGCGATGTGTGATGGCCCCCAGGTTGCGTTGGAGTTGATTGAACCGACAGTTGCCCTGCACCAGCCAATAGATGATCAGCAGCTTCCAGCGTCCAGAAATGGCCGAGATCAGCGTTTCAATCTGGCAGTGTTCCTCATGTTTATCTAGTTTCATTGCAGTATCCTGAATGACCGTACTTGTTCGATCGCCCGTGCAAAATTAACTGGCGCTCAAAGCATCAGGCTGCAATGTGGGATACAATGACCAAAAAGAAAATCGTGATCGTGGGTGGGGGCTATGTCGGGTTCGAGGTTGCCCAGAAACTGGACGCTTATGCGGATGTCACCCTGATTGAACAGCGAGAAGCTTTCGTGCAGCCGCACGCGGCGATCCGTTCTCTGGTTGAACCTGCCTTATTGGACCAGATCATACTACCTTACGACAACTTGCTGGAGGCAGGAAAAGTCGTTCGGGGTTGTGCCGCTTCTATCACTCAGTCAGAGGTCACGTTAGATACAGGCACTTCCTTTCAAGCAGACTTCATCGTGATTGCGACCGGATCGTCCTATGCCGCTCCGTTCAAACCATCGGGTGACAGCATCGCCGATTTCCGGCAGACCAGTATGAAAGTCAGCGCGCAACTGGCAAAGGCGTCCTCAGTCGCTATCGTCGGGGCAGGCGCCGTGGGCACAGAACTCGCGGGTGAGATTGCTTCGGCCCAGCCGGGAAAAATCATCACCTTGATTTCGTCCGATGACGCCTTGTTCCCAAAGTATCCGGCCAAGTTGGGGGCGCAGTTGAAAGCTAAACTCGAACGCCTCGGCGTTACCGTTGTGTCGGGCCAAAAAGCGCAGAACCTGCGCTATATGGATCAGCCTTTCGAAGGGTCTGTGACCTTGACCGATGGCCGGGTGATTGAGGCTGACCTTGTGTTTCCCGTGACCGGTTCAAGACCCCAAACGTCCTTGGTCCAGAACTTGCCGGGCGTAAGGTTAGGGGCGTCGGGCCGGGTAAAAACCGACAATTGGTTGCGTCCCTCCGACTATCCAAATGTCTTCGTTGCCGGGGACATTGCCGATGTCGGTGACAGCATGACAATTGTTGCGACAACCCGACAAAATCCCTGGCTCATCAAAACGCTTAAGAAAATGTTGGGTGGTGCATCCGTTGAGAGCCTGAAGCCCTACTCGCCATGGAAAAAAGCTCCCATTTTGGTGCCGCTTGGCCCGGTCATCGGCAATAGCTGGCTCTTTGCAACCTGCGGTGACTGGGTCACTCGAATGATCAAAGGAAAAGAGCTTCTTATTCCCAAATATCGCAAGGCATTTGGTCTTGCCAACGCTGGAGAGTATGCCGGGGTGACGGAAGCCTGGCATCAGAACGCATCAGATAAGTCTTCCGCCAATTCGCGCCAGGTTGATGAGTCTTGATAATCAAAAACAGTTGCAGCCGGGAGTTTCCCAAATCGCTCTTCAATATCGAGCATGAGTATAAGGCTAAGGATAGAATCCAGAAATGGATGCGCATCTCCTATCTGCGCTTCTGTATTTATGTGACAAAACCGCCTAACAGCAGCCTCGGCTCAACCACCCATTCGGGGTTATGAATGCGATTGCCCCGACGGAAAAAAGGTCGCGCGGTGGCGCGCTTGGAGGGCTTCAATGAACATAAATTTCAACAGTGCGGCAGGCGGGAAACAAATTGTGATTAGAAATTAAACAATTACGGTCCAGTTTTGTGGTAGACTAGGTTGAACTTAGCGCGCTGGGACGAAGGAGTACGAAACCTAGAGGAACGTTTAAGATGGAGATTTTCGAGCAGTTTGCAGAAGAATATGGGCGGACGAAGCTCATCGAAATGACATTGCAGGACTATTTGCTGGAATGTCGTGAAGACCCGACGTTGCGGGCTACCGCCGCCGAGCGGATGGTTGCCGCAATTGACGAACCAGAGCTTGTCGACACCAGTCAAGAGGCTCGGCTCAGTCGGATATTCCTTAACCGGACTATCAAGCGATACAAACCCTTCCAGGACATATATGGCGTCGAGGAAACCATCGAACGCATCGTTGGCTTTTTCCGCCATGCCAGCCAGGGCCTCGAGGAGCGCAAGCAAATCCTCTATCTGTTGGGGCCAGTCGGCGGAGGCAAGTCAACGCTCGCCGAGACCCTCAAAAACCTGATGGAGCGGCAGCCGATCTATGTGCTGAAGGCGGGTGACCAGATCAGCCCAATCTTTGAATCTCCACTTGGTCTATTCGATCGTACGCAGATGGGGGATCTGCTGGAGAACAAGTACAACATCCCCAAACGGCTTTTGAACGGATTAATTTCACCTTGGGCTGTCAAGCGCCTACAGGAATTCGACGGCGATATTTCGAAGTTTTCGGTTGTCAAACTCTATCCGTCGAAACTGCGCCAGATTTGCGTTGCGAAGACTGAACCCGGCGATGAAAACAACCAGGACATTTCTTCGCTTGTCGGGAAGCTCGACATACGCAAGCTGGAGGAATTCAGCCAGAACGACCCGGACGCTTATTCCTATTCCGGTGCTCTGAACCGCACCACGCAGGGGCTGATGGAATTCGTGGAGATGTTTAAGGCGCCGATCAAGGTGTTGCATCCCCTGCTGACAGCCACGCAGGAGGGGTCCTACGCAGGCACAGAGAACATCGGTGCTTTCCCATTCCAGGGTGTCATCGTTGCGCATTCGAACGAAGCGGAATGGCAGCAATTCAAAAACAACAAGAACAACGAGGCCTTTCTGGACCGGATCAGTCTGGTCAAAGTTCCCTATTGCCTGCGTGCCTCGGATGAAATCCGTATTTACGAGAAGTTGCTTGAGGAAAGCAGTCTGGGCGAATCCCCCTGTGCGCCGGAAACACTGTCCATTCTGAGCCAGTTCAGCGTTCTGACACGGTTGAAAGAACATGAAAACTCGCCGACGTTTTCCAAGCTCCGTGTCTATGACGGCGAAACATTGAAAGATACCGATCCCAAGGCGCGGTCAGTGCAGGAATATCGGGATGCGGCCGGAGTGGACGAAGGTATGACGGGCACATCCACCCGCTTTGCGTTCAAGGTGCTGTCCGAGACTTTCAATCACGACACCGAGGAAGTCGGCGCCGATCCGGTTCACCTGCTCTATGTTCTTGAACAGGCAGTTAAACGCGAACAATTCCCCGACGAGGTTGAAAGCCGGTACCTGTCTTTCATGAAAGACGATCTGTCGCCGCGATACGCGGAATTTATCGGCAACGAGATTCAAAAAGCCTATCTGGAATCCTATTCTGACTTTGGTCAGAACCTTTTCGACCGATACATCGCCTTTGCTGATGCCTGGATTGAAGATCAGGACTTCAAGGATCCGGATACCGGCCAGATTCTCAATCGCGGTGTTCTGGAACAAGAGCTTGAAAAGATTGAAAAACCTGCCGGGATTTCCAACCCCAAGGATTTCCGGAACGAAGTGGTCAAATTCGTGCTGCGCGCGCGGGCCAACAATCGCGGTCGCAATCCTGACTGGCGCAAATATGAGAAGCTGAGACGCGTGATCGAAAAGCGCATGTTCGGTCAGATTCAGGACTTGCTGCCGGTTATCAGCTTTGGTGCCAAGCGGGACAAGGAAACCGAAGCCAAGCATAACGAGTTCATTGATCGCATGATCGGCCGCGGCTACACGCGCCGTCAGGTCAGGCGATTGGTTGAATGGTACATGCGGGTCAACAAGGCAGGATGAGGAGTCTATGCTCAAATGGCCCATTTCATCGACCGAAGGCTAAACCCCAAGGATAAAAATCTTGGGAACCGCAGGCGGTTTCTGCGCCGGGTTCGCTCTGCCGTCAAAGAGGCGGTTGACGAAAGCGTCCGGCGCCGGAAAATCGCCGATGTCGGCCAACAAGAAAACATCTCGGTACCGTCAGAAGGGATCGGAGAACCGCATTTTCAGCATGACAGCAAAGGCGGTTCCAGACACCGGGTTCTGACCGGAAACAAGAAGTTCAAAGCGGGTGACCGGCTCAAGAAACCTCCATCTGGCCAAGGCGGGCAGGGTGGACGTGAGGGGGCTCCCGATGGGGAGGGCGAGGACGAGTTCATGTTCGTTCTTTCGCGGGATGAGTTTCTTTCCCTGTTCTTCGAAGACCTCGAACTGCCTGACATGGTCAAGCACAGCCTGAAAGAGGTTACCGTCTCCAAACCTCATCGCATGGGCTATACTGCCGCCGGGACACCCGCCAACCTCAGCGTTTCTCGAACGATGCGCAATGCATTCGGTCGACGTCTTGCAATGCGGCGTCCGACAGACGCCGAGATACAGGCTCTCACACAACAGGTTGAAGAACTGGAAGCGCTGAAAAAACCAGATGCAGCAAGAAAAGCGGAAAGGCAGCTGCTGCGCGAAGAGCTCGACAAGATGCTACGGCGGCGCCAGATCGTTCCCTACATTGACCCGTTGGATGTGCGTTACAAGTATTTCGAGATGCGCCCCGAGCCGGCGGCAAATGCGGTGATGTTCTGCCTGATGGATGTTTCTGCCTCGATGGGAGAGCGGGAGAAGAATCTTGCCAAGCAGTTCTTCGTTCTGCTGCATCTTTTCCTCAAACAACGCTACGATAAAATAGATCTTGTATTCATCCGTCACACCCAGGTCGCGACGGAAGTCGATGAAGACACCTTCTTTCATTCTCGCCAAACCGGCGGCACTGTCGTGAGCAGCGCACTCAACGAGATGAAAAAGATAATCGAAGCGCGCTATCCGCCCTCACTGTGGAATATCTATGCTGCGCAAGCATCAGACGGTGAGAACTTCAGCGGAGATTCGCAACTGTGCGCCGACCTGCTGAACAGTGATCTGATGAAGTGCTGCCAGTACTTCGCCTATACGGAGATCGTCGACGAGACCGAAGCCAATCTGATGAACAGCGAAGATAACGGTATGGAACTGTGGCGCTCGTACCGGCAGGTCGCAGAGGCTTGGCCAAACTTCGCCATGAAACGGATCGCGCGCGCCAGTGACATCTACCCGGTTCTGCACGAGTTGTTTGCGCGCAAGACGAACGGAGTTTCCAATGGCTGATAGGGCCGAAACAAGTCAACCGCTGTTTGAAAGTGCCGAGTGGGATTTCGATACCATCCAACGCAGCTATGACGCGATCCAGCGTGTGGCGATCGACGAACTCGAACTTGACGTCTACCCAAACCAAATCGAAATAATATCGTATCAGCAAATGCTGGACGCCTATTCATCGACCGGTATGCCACTCATGTATCGGCACTGGTCTTTTGGGAAGCGTTTCGTTCACGAAGAGAAAGCCTACCGCAAGGGCGCAAACGGTCTTGCCTATGAGATCGTAATCAACTCCGATCCCTGCATTTCGTACTGCCTCGAAGACAACACGATGGCACTTCAGGTCCTTGTGATTGCCCACGCGGCCTTCGGGCACAATCACTTCTTCAAGAACAATCACCTGTTTCGCCAATGGAGCGATGCGCAGGGTATTCTCGACTACCTCGACTATGCACGCGGTTTTATTGCCCAATGCGAAGAACAGCACGGAGAACGCGAGGTTGAGCATTTACTCGACGCGGCCCACGCGCTCATGCCGTCGAGCGTTTTCCGGCACAGGCGTCCTCCCCACTCATCGCTCGCAGATGAAAGAACACGGCAGCGTGAGCGGCGTATCGAAGAAGAACGGGCGGTACATTACCTGTGGGACGCTTTCGATCATCCAACGCAGTCTTCGAAAACCGATGAAGAGGCAAGGAAACGCAAGCGCGAAATGGGATTGCCGGAAGAAAACCTGCTCTATTTCGTCGAACGTCACAGCCCGGTTCTGAAGTCCTGGCAACGTGAAGTTTTGCGCATCGTTCGCAACATAGCACAGTATTTCTACCCGCAGCGCCAGACCAAAGTGATGAACGAAGGATGCGCTTGCTTCGTTCACTATTACATCACCAACGAGCTGCACCGCGCTGGTTTGCTGACGGATGGCGCTATGCTCGAGATACTGCACAGCCATACCAATGTTCTGACGCAGCCAGACTTTGACGCCCCGAACGCGATGGGGATCAACCCTTATGCATTGGGGTTCGCGATGATGCAGGATATCCAACGCATCTGCACCGACCCGAACGAGGAGGACCGGGAATGGTTTCCAGACATAGCGGGCAGTCGCGCTTGGCGCGAAATTTTAAAGGACGCCTGGGCCAACTATCGTGATGAGAGTTTCGTTCAGCAGTTCCTCAGCCCCAATGTCATGCGTCGGTTCCGCATGTTTTCGCTGACAGATGACGATGGAAAACCCTTCTATACAGTCGACGCGATTCATGACGAACGCGGCTATCACCAAGTGCGTGACACACTGGCGCGTAGCTTCGACGTTTCGGAACACGACCCCGATATCCAGATCGTCGACGTGGACTTGATGGGGGATCGCCACCTCAGGCTGAATCATTCTGTTCGCAATGGCGTGCCGCTGGATAAAAAAGCCTGCGAAGCGACCTTGGGCCATCTGCGGCAAATCTGGGGTTTCGACGCGGCGTTCGAAAACTAGCAACGAATATGTTGCAAACTTCGGGCTCGGATTGACAAGAGTGCCGGTGCCTGTCGCTGACATTGGGTGTCGTCAAGTTATTGAACTTGTACCTTCAATTGCGCAGCGCGGCTCATGATTGGTTGTGCTTCCCCCGCCCAGTCATTTTGATCCTATCGCAGCGCAACAACTTCCGTGTCATAGCAACTAGGTGACAAAGCCCCTAAAAATCCACGGGTGCTGCTTATTCCGGCAGGCCAGCTTCGCGTAGGACATGCATCAGGCGGTCGAGCGCAGCCTGATCCTTATACGGCTGGGTCCTGGCATATTCGGACAGACGAAACGTCGGATCACTTTTAATGACTTCATCTGCAAAACGGCGCGCCTCGTCAGGAGCCGACGCAATCCCGTAGTCGCTGCAAAGAATGATGCGCGCATCATTGTTCTTCGGATTAAGCCGCAACGACTCCTTCGCTGCCGGGATCGAAAGCGCGACGTTCCCGCAATCCCGGTAGGCGACCGCAAGTATATCAATCAACCAGACCGGATACACTTTCTCAAGTTGAAGGGCTTCTTTCGCGCTCTCGACGGCTGACTCTGCATCGCCGCAATAATTCGACACGAGGCCGAGCAGGGCATGCGCCAATGGGCAACTCGACCGAAGCACTGCTCCGGCTGTACACAATGACAACGCTTCATCATACTTCCCCTCGAGAAGCAGAAGATGTCCAAGGACGGCATGGCCGATGCCGTTGTTGTCCTCGTACTCCATGGCCTTCCGCGCCCAAGTGGCCGCCAGTTCCATGGACGTGTCCGCAGAGTCGGTCCACTTAAAGAAACCGTCCATCCAATGTGTGACCGCAACGTAGCTAGGACCCACTACAGAGTCGGGCTGGACACGGTAAAGTTCTTCGAACAATCCGCGAGCAGTTGCATTGTCCTCCGGATTCAGTTCGTAGAAGTAGCTGGCACCGCGGTAGTAGTGTTCCGCTGCTTCCGGGCTGTTGAGTTTCGCGAACCAAATGCGATTCCGTTCGTTCGTGGCCAGTTCTATGTTCAGCGCTGAGATGATCTCGCGCGTGATGTCATCCTGAACCTGAAAGATGTCATCAAGAACGTGATCATAGCGTTGCGCGTATATGGTTTGCCCCATGTCCACATCAGTGAGTTGAACTGTGACCCGAACTCGATTGCCGGCCTGCTGAACGGCACCTTCTAGGATATAACGGGCACCGAATTCGGCGCCCACTGTTGGCGCAGAGACGTCTTTCCCACGATAGGAATTTAAGGCTGGCGCATGGACCAGAAACAGTCCGGAAAGCTGTGTCAGCGCCGCCGAGATACCGAACCTTAGGCCATCCGCGAGATAGTCTTTGTCGGGTTCGGAACCCAGACACTTGAATGGGACAATCGCGACGCAAGGCCGTTCCGGAGGGTCAAATTCAAGCGCTGATGTAGTTTGCACGGATGTCTCTCGCGTCACCTCTTCGATAGACACACGGTAGGCGCGCACCTGACCTTCAATATTTTTAAGAGTTTTCTCACCCATAAACTCCAGCGCTTGAGTGATTTTGCCCACAACTTGATCGTAGATCGCCCCGCTGATCCAGATGCTCCCGGCATCGGCCAACGTCTCGAGCCGGGAGGCGACGTTTACAGCGTCGCCAAACAGATCATCACCCTCGACCATTACGTCGCCCAGATTGATGCCAATACGAAAACACATAACGCGGTCTTCCTGGAGGCCGGCATTACTCTTCTCGAGGTTTCGCTGGATTTCAATCGCGCATCGCACCGCTTCCACCGGGCTTGGGAACTCGGCTATCACGCTGTCGCCAGCAGATCCGAACACACGCCCGTTATGGCTGGTGACCAAATCGTCAATGACCTCGCGATGGGCTTTAAGCGTTTGCAAGGTTGCTTCTTCGTCCACATCCATGAGGCGGCTGTATCCAACCGCGTCAGCCGCAAGGATAGTAGAAAGCCTTCTTTGAACTTTATTTTCCGTCATACCACCGGTTTCCTCCGGTCACGGTTCTGTGATGTCATCTTACATTTTGCGCGACTGCAAGTCCATCAACGTAGGCCGGTAAAGCCGGGTACTTGCTCGCCAATTGAAGGAGTGCAGGGGACTGGCAGCATTGTCCAAACTGCTGATCGGGCTACTGGTTTTGGGTACTTGCTTCGACATCCGTTCGGAACGGCATGGGCATTTGTAGGCGGGACAAACCAACTAATTACCGCCTCGCACAATACGTCTTGAACGCTAAAGCAGTCGAGGATTCAACCAGCCTCTGCAAGCCAGTTGCTTCAGTTGCCTCATTTCCGCGGCCGAATGCCAAATCCATTTCGGCGATTTCCTGTATGAAAAGGAGAAGATGTCTCCCGGCGACAAGGTTGGGAGAGCGCGTAAGGGCAACTCTATCAGCATGAAGCTCTTGTTTTGAAAGACCTGGCCAATCTCCAAACCCGTACCGGACGGAGGCATGAAAACCGGAACTTTGTAATTCGTCCGTTTCGTATGAGAATGAAAGTTCTAACGTCAGATCAGGATGCATCGAATGGAAGCTGTTCAATGCCGAGAAAAATTCGCGGTTTACGTACCGCGGAACCACTGAAATCCGCAGTGTGCCAGCCATTTCAGAAGAATTGAACCGCCGAAACACACTGTCTACTGCGTCCAACGCCTGCGCCGCTTCGGTAAGTGAGACGCCTCGGGTTGATCGCACCAACAGATGTATTCCTAACGTTTTTTCTAGCGCGCGGATCTGATGAGAAATTGCCGCCTGAGTGAAAGAAAGTTCTTCGGTCGCCAATTTGAAACTTGGGAACCGAGCAGTTGCTTCAAAAGCGCTTACCTGGTTTAGCGGAGAAAGGTCCCGGCTCATGACAGCGGAGGGTGAGAAAATCTAGCCCCTCATGAAATATCGTAGATTGTCCGGCTCCACAGCGACAGCCTACAGTGGCTTCACCAGCCAATCGGGATTGGGTGGCGAAAACCTTGCAGTTCTAAGGCAGAGTGCCGATTCGAAAGAACCGGCATTCTGTATTTTGGCATTGCACAGCCAGACTGGTTCGCTTCCTTAACTTTTTTGTCCTTAAGGCCAGGAACGTTCGCCCTTGATGACTTGGGCACTAAGCTCAAGGTCGCCCACGTTTTCGAAGTCTGGATACGCTTCCTGCATCGCCGCGACCAACGCGGTAGAGTTTTCCGCCCTCTCCGACGCAGCTTCAAACGCAGCGACATATTCTCTGGTAAAATCAACGATGCTTTCATCCTCAGCGCTTTCGCCGATGACGTGCCCGGGAATGATCCGCTCAGGGTTGAGTGCGATGATCTGGTCCAACGCCGCGCGCCAGTTGTTGCGGCTTTCGGGTGTTTGATTATCCGCAAGCCAGACGTGAACGTTTTCATACAGAACCACACCGCCCAGAACGGTTTTTTCGGTGGGAGCCCAGAGGAAGGTGTGGGCAGGATCGTGGCCTTCCAGTCCGACAACCTGAAGGGTTTCCCCGTCTATGGTCAGACTGTCGCCTTCTAGAACGTCTGGGATGATTAATTCGGTAGGCGCATTTTCATCGAGGATCGGTCCCCAGAAATCATACTTGAGTTGAATCGTCTTCTCGATCCCCTTCACGGTTTCTGGTGTGGCGACGATTTTAATATCGGGATAGGCCGCGCGGATTGTATCCAGCCCGAAATAGAAATCGGGGTCTTTGTGGCTGATGAAAACAGTCGTGAGCGGTTTGCCGGTGGCTTTGATCATGCTGACCAATTGTTCGGCATCGTCCTTTTCAAACTGGGCGTCGATCAACAGCACTTCATTCGGCCCTTCGATAAGGTTTGAAGACACCGGAAACAGGCTGCCTTCACCTGGGGTGAAATGGGTGATCTTAAGATCGGCAGCAATTGCAGCGGTCGAGATCATTACAGCCGTTGTGGCTGTCAGGATTGCTTTCATCGTCATCTCCTTTGTCAGGGGGCAACCTTAAATGGCCGTTGCGGTTGCCTTGTGCGTGACAAATAGGGAGTCGACGTCGTCAACTAAATACGCATTATATGGACATAGCGTCAGTGAAAAGATGACAGTAAATGGCCAAGTCAAACCTGAACCGTTTAGAATACTTTGTGGCGATAGCAGAGACTGGAACCATTACGGCGGCGGCAGATCGCATGCGTGTCAGCAAGGCAGTTGTCAGTAAACAATTGCAGCTTCTTGAAGAAGAGCTTGGGGCGACTCTGATTGTTAGAAATTCCCGCCATTTGAACCTGACGGAAACCGGCCAAACATTTTACGCGGCGGCGCAGGCGTCCGTTGCACAGGCAGAAGAAGCCTATGCGATGGTGCGACGCGGCAGCACCGAACCTTCCGGGACATTGCGCATCACCGCACCACTTGATTTGGGCGCTGATTACGTCGCTCCGGTCGCGGCGGAGTTTCGCAGAATGTACCCCGCAGTCACCATTGAGCTGACCCTGAGTGATGTGCGAATTGATCCGGTCGAGGCGCGGTTCGACATCGCGTATCGTGTCGGCTGGTTAACCGATTCCGCAAACATCGCGCGCAAACTGGGGGAATTCAGGCAGATTGTCGTAGCCTCTGAGAGGGTGGTCGAAGAGTTTGGCGAACCTAAAACGCCGAATGGCTTGGCGAATATTCCTTTTATCGAGCACCAGGCATTATCAACTCCACTCCGCTGGCGTTTCTCAGGGCATTCTGGCGATAAGATAGATGTAGAAATGACGCGGGCCATGTCGGCAGACGTAACGCCAGCAATCAAAGCGATGACGCTTGATGGGGCGGGTATCTCAATCCTTCCAGATTTCTATGTTCGGAAAGAACTGGCGGATAAATCCCTGATCCAACTTCTCCCTGATTGGGCGCTTCCATCCGGGGGGATCTACTCCGTTTTTCCGCCAACGCAGTATAGGTCGAGCGCGACACAGCAATTTTCGAAACTCTTTGCCGAGTACATGCGGAAAGAACCGGCGTAGGCGCCAGAGCGAAGCAAGTTTCTGGCAAAATAAACCTGGAATTCACCCCAATCGAGATTTTCTCATCGACCTCTGTGAGTCCGGGTGACCTTCTCGCTGACGCAGGGGGCCACCTTGCCCAGACATACTACCTTCGACTATTTCACCATCTATATTCCTGTCGCGATAGAATTTCCTTGTGCCGATGGCGGATCAAAAAAACCGGATCTTTTCCACTGTCGCGGAGGGCTGCTCACGGGGTAAGGTTGTTACCTGCAAGGCCACCGACCTGCCCTGAACAACAGTCCCGATCTTGCCTTGGCGGTCATAACTCGTTCTGATTGCAAGGTCACCGTTTTGCACAGCTTTCGGGTTGCCAGTGACGACCTTGTAACGTCCGCTGACAGCCGAAGGCGCGCGTTAAGTGTACTGCAACAGCCCTACAAAACAATGATTTAGCAAATATGGGGATATCGTACGAGAGCCGTTTGTACGCAACAGAACCCTGAAGACAAATGTCGGAGGCCTCGAGTTCGTCAATTCAGAAAAGTTTTCGACGTATCCGGATTTCAGACGTTTGAGCGCGGCGGAAATGACCGGTCACGTTTTTTAACTGCTTTGAAACGCACGATGTGTGGTGCAAACTTGTTTAAGGGAGCGATGTACTTTGAACACTGACAACAATGATCGCTGGTGGCTTCTGGGCGCGATGGGGGCAATCCTCGGAGTCATATTGTTGGACGAGACTGCGGTTGGTGTTGCACTTCCGTCAATTCGCAGGGAGTTGGGGCTTTCAGAAATCTCATCCCATTGGGTGGTCAATATATATTTGTTGACGTTGGCCTGCCTGGCGGGTGCGGCAGGACGCATAGGCGACATAGTCGGAATACGGGTTCTTCTGACGGCAGGTCTCACGATCTTCGGAGCGGCGTCGATCTTTGCAGGTTTCGCACCAAATGGATTAACCTTGCTGTTGGCTCGCGGTGTTCAGGGCATCGGAGCCGCTGCAATCTTCCCGCTTTCCCTGACGCTTATAGCCCTGTCTTTTGAGGAAAAAGGGCGCGGCAAGGCTTTAGGCATCTACGGCGCGATTGGCACATGTTTTCTGGCGGCCGGTCCATTGGTTGGTGGGGTGCTTACTGCCGGTTTATCGTGGCGATGGATTTTCTGGATTAATCCAATTGTCGTCATTTGCGTCGGTTACGTCGTCTGGAGACTTTGGCGCGATCCACCGAGACGGATCAAAGAGCGCTTTGATCTGATCGGTTTAGTGCTGTTGCTCTGCGGACTTTCGCTGTCGGTCTATGGCATTATGCAGGGGCCAGAAGTCGGATGGCAACGAGGCTACGTTATTGCCACTCTAGTCTTTGGGATTTCCGCACTTGTCGTATTCGTGTTGGTAGAAAAGCAGCGCGATGATCCTTTGGTTGCGGTCGCTCTTTTTCGAAATTCGACATTCACCGCTTCTAACCTGATTGTCGGAACGGCCCAATATGC
This sequence comes from Ruegeria sp. SCP11, assembly GCF_040329455.1. Taxonomy (NCBI): domain Bacteria; kingdom Pseudomonadati; phylum Pseudomonadota; class Alphaproteobacteria; order Rhodobacterales; family Roseobacteraceae; genus Ruegeria; species Ruegeria sp. SCP11. Next base: position 356,727 of record NZ_JBDZYG010000003.1, read on the forward strand.
CAAGATCGCAACCTTCGTATTTGGATCAATGTACCTCCAAACGGTTGAAGGCTGGGGGCCACTATGGGCCGGGATAGCCTTGCTCCCTGCTGTTTTGCCAACCACACTTGCTGCTCCGGTTGCTGGCAAATTGTCAGATGAGCGTGGAACCCGTTGGCCTGCTTTATTGGGTTTGTTGTTAATCACTAGCGGCCTTAGTCTGACGGCGGCGGGCATGATGTTCCAGATCACGGCCGCCATATTTATCGGCTTTGCATCATTTGGCACGGCCGTCTCGCTCATGTTTGTTCCGTCTCAGCGCGCTGTGACGACGTCTGTTGCCCCGCACATGCAGGGTCAGGCCGGCGGGATTGTGTTGTCGAGCCAATTGATAGGGGGCACTCTCGGTATGGCTGTGTGCAGCACAATATTGGCGGTGACCTCATCTTTTGCGGCTGTGTTTTGGGTGGCCGGCATCTTTTCCATGCTGGTTTTGGCTTACTCTAACCACGCGCTCGATACGCACGAACCCGCACGATAGCCTGTTCTAAGTGTGCCTTGAGGGCACTGTTGCATTAGGTGATCCGGCTGCAGAAAGAGGGTCCTCAAAATCCGCAGTGCCCAGGGCACAGCGGTGAAAGACTCAAACTGCATAAGCAATGATTGTTCGCGGGAAACGCACGCCTTTTAGACGTGGTAGGTCAGTCGATTGGGTCATGTCGTAGCGCTACAACTTCACTGTCAAGGCAACAAGTTGGCAATTCCGGCCTATGCTCGGCGTCCCGTGTTCAAAGGGTGAACACTATTTGGGCTGGACAAACACACAGGAAAAGACGTAAATACGAACAAAGAACGAATAAGCGAACAAACTTGATACGGAGTCATCACGTGCCAAATCCGATGGATCTTACTGAACGCAAAATCATTATCACTGGTGCGGCCCAGGGAATCGGCGAAGCGGTGGCGCGGTTGGCGCACGGGCTTGGGGCACATGTGATCCTTAACGACATGAAAAAAGATCAGCTTGACCAGCTGGTTGACGATCTGGGTGAGCGTGCGGAGGCACATGTCGGATCCGTGACGGACTATGACTTCGTCCAGAACATGGTACGAGAAGTCGTGCAGGCGCATGGCGCGGTACATGGTCTTGTCAACAATGCGGGCATCGTGCGTGCCGCGATGGCCAAGAACATGCCGCAGGAAACGTGGCAATCGGTGATCGATGTCAACTTGTCTGGTGCGTTCTACTGCTTGCAGGCGGTTGGGCAGCACATGATCGAAAGGATCGAGTCCGGAGATACGTCCCCCGCCTCTATCGTCAATATCAGCTCAGATGCCGGGCGCCGCGGCACAATTGGTCAGATCAACTATGGAGCGGCCAAGTCGGGCGTCATGGGGCTGACCATGAGCGCGGCGCGTGAATGGTCTCCGCTGGGTATTCGTATCAATTCGGTGCTGTTTGGTGTGGTCGAAACGCCAATGACCGAAGTTATCCGCTCCGACAAATTCCGCGATGGGGTTTTAAATCAGGTGGTGATGAAGCGGTTTTCGACACCTGAAGAAGTGAGCCAGCCGGTCTGTTTCCTGCTTTCAGAAGGGGCCAGCTACATCACAGGGCAACATCTTTCAGTAAATGGTGGTTACACGATTGGCGTGTAAATGCTGATCACCCCCCCCCAGTTGAACAAACAGACGTATGAGGAGCAAGGCTATGGCCGGCGCATTAGACGGAATCCGGGTCGTTGATCTGACAACCGTAGTATTGGGTCCCTGGGCCACCCAGATGCTGGGGGACATGGGCGCAGATGTCATTAAGGTTGAAACTCATCAGGGTGATACGACCCGGCACACGGGTGAGAAAAAGAATCCAAAGATGGCATCTTTTTTCATGATGACGAACCGCAACAAGCGGTCGATCATCCTTGACCTACGCCAGCAGGAAGGGCGTGATGCCTTGTTCAAGCTGGTGGGAACGGCCGACGTGTTCGTTCACAACATGCGGCCGTCCGTTGCTGCCAAGCTGGGGCTGGATGACGAGAAGTTCATGAAGGCCTATCCCCACCTCGTATACGTCAAAACCTATGGTTATCGCAGCGGTGCGCCGCAGGAAAACCAGCCCGCATATGATGACATCATTCAGGCCGCATCGGGTCTGGCAGATTTGCAAACCATTGTGTCGGAAGGTGGGCACCCACGGTATCTGCCAACAATTGCAGCAGACAAAGCCGCAGCATTCCATATCGTCTCCGGCGCTTTGGCCGGGCTCTTGCACAAGCAACGTACAGGCGAAGGGCAGGTGATCGAGGTGCCAATGTTCGAAAGCCTCGTCGATTATGTCATGGTTGAACACGCCGGGGGCGCGGCGTTCGAACCCGCAAGCGGCGAAATGGGCTATGCGCGTATTCTGAATTCCAAGCGCAAACCCTATCAGACCAAGGATGGCTACCTCGCGGTGCTGCCGTATTCAGATCAGAATTGGGATTCAGTATTCCGGATCGCCGGGCGGGAAGACTTGCGGGACAATCCTCTGTTTGCAAGCTTGGCGAGTCGCACGAAGCATTCGGCGGAAATCTACGGAGTTCTGGAAGAGATTATCGCGACCAGAACGACGGAAGAGTGGGAAAGGGACCTGAACGAAGCTTCTGTCGCCAATCAACGGGTCAATACTAAGGAAGACCTTTTGAACAACGAACAACTCAACGCTACGGATTTCTGGAAATTTGCGGACCATCCGACCGAGGGCAGGATCAGAATGACCGATCCTCCGGTCAGGTTTTCGAAGTCCCCAAATTCGATCCGTCGCTTGCAGCCCCTACATGGGCAGCATAGTGAAGAGGTTCTAGCAGAGGCGGGCTACTCTCAAGAAGAGATCACGGCCATGCTGGAGGCGAGGGTGACCGGGGGCGACAAGCTCTCGTAACCGCTTTTTGCAAGTTGGTTCCGCCTATTAACCGCTATAATAGGTGGCAATTTCGGCTGTGCCGGGTCGTGAATCCTTAAAACGCTGCGTCCTGCCTTAACTCTGTATCAGGGATAAGGTGGGGCGCTTTGGGATTCAACACCGGAGTAAACCCTCCGACTTCCGGTCTGGCCCGCTTTGGCGTGAAAGAACAATCCCGTGACAGCAGCAAACACCGCGTTTTCTATCAGCGCTGACGGCGCTGCCACGTTGTTTTACAGCAGTTCCAGGCGGAGCATTATTCCCGCGCGAAATGGCTCAGTTGAGGATGAGTTGCACCGCTGAGGCGGCCACCAAGACAATGATAGAGAACGGCCCATTCCAGGCCAGACCGATCCGGCTTGGCGCGTGGGACACGGTTCTGCCAGAGAGGCGGATCGTAGCGCCAAACGGACTCATACCGGTCGCCAGACCCCAGGCCACCACGGCCCCCATCGAGAGTGCATAGGGGGTGAAGGTGAAATTCGGCAGCTGAATAAGGATTTCCAGACAAACCAGGGTCGAGATCATTGGATTTAGACCAATCGGCGCTGTCAGAAAAACGATCCACATCATCATGACCAGCAACCAAGCCTCGGACAGATTCTGGCTTGCTATCATCTGCCCGAGGGCCTCGGTGTCGATCTGGTGGGGCAGCACAACCGCGATAAACCCTGCTGATGACAGAATGACCACTTCGGAGCGAAGAGAAAGAAAACCCGGAATTACCTGCCGAACCACCCGGCGGATGCCGAGGAGTGCCGCTCGTTTTGGGCCCTTGCGTTTGAACTGAACCATCATCCAGATCGTGCTGAAGAACGGGATACATATAAGCAGACTGCCAATGAGACCCGTGTCAGCGACACTGCCAAAAAGCAGCGTGGTGGCAAGCAACGTCGAGATGAGCAGAACAAGACTCGTAAAACTCCTCAGAAGATCGCCTTGTGTTTCTTGGAGATTGCTCAGTTTACTTTTCGGGTAAGTCAACCGGTCGAGGAGCCAGCCAAAACACAGGACGACGGCAGCGATGCTTGCGCCCATGGGCGCAAACTCGACCCAATCGAAATCGGGAATGGCTGTGATCACGGCAAATACCGTGACAGAAGAGGGTGCCCACATGGTAAAGGCGGCGAACGCCCTGACCAGCGCAAGCGTCATGCGCTTCAGGCGGATGGCTTGGACTACCGCGTCATATCCTTGCTTGGGTTTCCGAACGCTGCGCGCAACCATCGTACCCAGCAGATTGATCGAACCGACGTTCAGCAGAACTGCAAAAAGGTGCCCGCCAAGGGACAGCATGGCATATCGGCGCCCGGGTGGCTGATTGACGATCAGATGTCCGGTTTTCTGCACTAGCCGTGAGGAATTCGCCGCCGTTCGCAGGGTATCCAAGGACAGAAGAAATAAGGTAAAGAACGCGCTGCGCTCAATGGCCTTCCAAAGCAGTTCTTCCGATATACCGCCGTGGAAATAGAAGACGAGGCTCATCGAAGCAATCACCGCAAAGGTGAGTTTCGAGATGCCGGCGAGGTTGCGAAACTCCAAGGCGACCCAGGCAATCTGTGCCACCAGAACCCAACGCGCCAGGCTGGCGCTTGCACCGAGTTCCTGTGCAATCGCGTAGGCACTTATGAGTGCCAACAGCAGCAGGCTGACCGTTTTCCTGGATGAGGGGCCGATCATTGCCGCACCACTGAAAGCAAGCTGATCGGGTGGCGGAAACAGATCTTCATCGACTGGACGCCAGAAGGGAGCGTGAACGACATCAGCCGCACGGGATTTTCGCCAGCTGCAGTCCCTGCTTTTAAGCGCGGGCTTACAGCGTGCTGTCGTTGAAGGCGCCAATTGGTTTTCATTTGCGAGCGTCAAAAATTGGGTCGAGCGGCGGTTTAGTTTTGGCGAAAAAGATTCACCCAACCTCATGCCGTACGATTAATAGAATAACGTTCCTAAATACGCAAATGCAAAGAGCCGTATGAAGAAACCGAATTTTTGGATTGTCCGCTGCCCGCCGCACGAAACGCGGTGGTCCCGGCGTGGTAAAAAGACAGGCCAAGAGGAGATCGGGCGCTTCATCAACGATTAGCTCAACTCGATACGCTACGGGGTTCAGGCTGTCTGGTCTCGATTTGGTGAACATTATTGGCTGGTCGGTGACGGCGATGCCGTATCCCCACGACTTTCACCGGGCCGAGGCCGAGTCGGATTGGTTGGGGGGCGACGCCGTCGGACTGCGACGGGCAAATCTGAGTGTGAGCGGTGCCGCGATCATGATCAGAAAGGTCGCCAAAGGCCGGGCTATGACGGCAGTAAAGGCCATCCATATCGATATTTCCGGCCCTGATCGCCTCATGGTGTATCGCATCAGTGAGCATAAAGCGCCGAGGCTCGTATCGCTCTGGTGTCGGCGCACTCAACTACATCCTATGTCGGCGAGCGGATGCTTGGGTGCCCCGATCTGTCTGACCCTTATTGCGCGGCAACCTCGCCGACAAAATGGGTTCGCAAGGGCAGCCTTGGCGAACAGGCGTTTGCGCCTTTCCAAAAACTGCTGTAGCGGAGCAACGGTCACTGTTGACGCGGAATCACTCTGAGAGCTCAGTCCATTTAAGCCCAAACTGGCCGGTGGGCTGAATTGTTGGCTTGGAACTTCCGTTGACAACCTGATGCGAAACGATAATATTTTGCATATCGGAAAAAAGTACTGTAAACGGGACGGAGGGAACATTGGAAGAAAAGACAAAGCGAACGGAAGGGCCGATGGTTCTGCCCAGAGCCTTTGCGCTTCTACGCCTGCTGGCGAATTCTTCTGATGGCATGACGCTGTCCAATATCGCGGCAGATCTGGAAGTTCCCAAGAGTTCGCTTTCATCCACGCTCAATGCTCTTGCGGATCAGAATTTTCTGACTCGGCGCGGCACGCTCTATACCCTGGGATCAGAAGCTTACGCATTGGCATCGGTTATTCTGGCGGGCCGCAGCATCCGGCAGATTTCGCGACCTTACCTCGAACAGGGTATGAAAATGACGGGTGAAACCGTTCTGCTTGCTCAGCTGGATCAGGATAAACAGTACATCTCGTACGTCGATACCGTAGAGCCGGACAAATCGGTTCGGCTTTCAGTGCCCATTGCGACGCGGCGTGCTCTTTATTGTTCGGCCGCGGGACAGGTGTTTCTGGCGCATATGAGTGATCAGGAGCGCGATAAATACTTCGACGCCACACAGATGGAAGAACTGACCGATACCACGTTGGTGAAACGGGAAGATCTGGAGCGGGCGCTCGACATCATCCGGTCCCAAGGCTTCGCGATGACAGTCGGGACTTATTACGCCGATGCTGCCGGATTTGCCTGTCCGGTTTACAACGCCGACGACGAACTGGTTGCGTCCGTCGTCGTCGGGGTTCCGGTGACACGTGCGCAAAAGGAAACGCAGCGGTTCATCGATGCCGTGGTGCAGGTCGGGGCCAACATTTCCAAGACGTTGGGATACAAAGGGTCAGCAAGCGGCTGATTTTGCCGGGCCTGCTGTCAGGCCCGCTTATCCTGAGATTTCGACAACGCCATTGTTTAGTACGACCACGTCGCGCTCGACCGCGAGGGTGCGGAATGACACGGTGTTTTCATCTTTCCACATTTCGGTTCTGAGGGTTTCGCCGGGAAAAACCGGCGCCGAGAACCGCAGCTTCAGTGATTTGAACCGGTTGACGTCATAGTCGCAATAGGAGCGAAGCACCGCATGTCCGGCAACCCCAAGGGAACACAAACCGTGCAGGATCGGAGCCGGGAACCCTGCCACGGCGGCGACGGTCGGATCGGCATGCAGCGGGTTGGGATCGCCTGACAAACGGTAGAGCAGAGCAAGTTGCGGTATCGTGGTGAAATCCCAGACCTTGTCAGGTGCGCGTGATGGCGCGCGGGCGAGCGGCGGTTGCGCTCCCGAAGGGCCACCAAAGCCGCCATTGCCGCGCGCGAAAATGGTGCTGGACAGCGTGGCGTGCATATCGCCGGTATCTTTGTTGATGAGGTCGCGCTCGACGAAGATAAGGGCACCCTTGTCCGCGCCTTTGTCGATTACATCCACGACGCGCGTGGTTGCCGTAATCGTGGCTGCCGCAGGCAGGGGTTTATGAATGACGATACCCTGTTCACCGTGCAGCACTTTTTTCCAGTCGACTCCAGTTCCCGGATCGCGCACCCAGAACCCGGGCGTTGCCAATACTGCGGCCATGGTGGGCACAGGCGTGAAATCGGTTTCCTCAAACACAAATGGCAATTGGCCCATGTCCGTCGGATCCTGACCCAGGCCAACCCCAAGCGCGTAGATGATGGAATCTTTGACCGAATAGGACTGCTCTACCGTCGTGAAGGGCCAGTTCATCAAGGTGTCGTAGCTGAACGCCATGTCTTATTCCTTACCTGCGCTTTTCGTTTCCCGGCTGAAAAAAGGAGCTACCGCACAGCGGTAGCCAGTTCGTGAGTGGTGGTTTTGGCGGGACCTTACTTGGCCCTCTGATTGAAGCGTCGTCCGACAAGCGCCGCAGCAATGTTGGTTTTTTGGATGTCGATTGAGCCTCCTGCGATGCCCCAGCCCCAGGAATCCCGCAGCTTTTGTTCAATCGGGTACTCGCGCGAGTAGCCATAGCCGCCCATAAGCTGCATCGCCTTGCCCGTTACTTCGCGGGTCATTTCGTTGGCAAAGCACTTCGCAATCGAGCTTTCGCCGACCTTGGGCAGGCCGCTTTCGGCATTGATCACCGAGCGATAGAGCAGGAGCCGGGCCGCATCGAGTTTCATCTTCATCTCGGCGATCTGCATTTGTACGGCCTGGAATTCGATGATCTCTTTGCCGAACTGGTTGCGCTCTTGCACGTAGTTGAGGACATAGTCGAAGGCCGATTGCGCCACGGCGATGCTCATCGTGGTATTGCCGCAGCGTTCAAGGTCGAAGGCTTCCATGAGTTTTTTGAAGCCGCCCGCGGGCACGATGATGTTTTCCTTGGGAACGACGACATCGTCAAAGAACATGTCGGCCGAATATACACCCCGGAAACCCATATGCCGTTCGCGCTTGCCGAAAGAGAAACCCTCGGTCCCTTTTTCAACCAGAACCGCGCCGATACCTTTGGCGCCGGGTTCGTCCGACATTCTGCAATAGACCACGTAAGCACCCGAGTGGCCCGCGCCCGAGGACCAACGTTTTTGACCGTTGATCACGACCTTGCCTCCGTCGACACGGGCTTTGGTGGTGAGGTCGGTCAGCGCCGATCCGGCATTGGGTTCGGACATCGAAACCGCGACGATCAGGTCGCCGGAACATACTTTGGGCAATACGCGCTCGCGCATCTCTTCCGGGGCGTGGTGGGCAATGGCCAGGGCCGGGCCAAAGCAGGATTCGAAGATTGGGAAGGCGACGCCAACCGAGATTTTGGCGACCTCTTCCAGAACCAAAACAGCTTCGAAATGGCTCATCCCGCCACCGCCATATTCTTCTGGCAGGTTGACGCCCAGCAGGCCCAGCTCGGCAAAGCGATGCATTACGTCAAGACTGGGGGATTCGTCGGTTTCCTCGATCTGGCGGGCGATATCGGGCAGCTCGGTCTGTGCAAAACGGCGCACCGTGTCCTGAAGGGCCCGTTGTTCTTCTGTAAGGGTAAAGTCCATGCGTTTTCTCTCAATTTTGTGTGGAAGGTCAGTTCGCCTCAGCCCATGAAGACTTCGAGCGCCTTGTCGAGCGATACAGGTTCATCCGCCAAGAGAAGGTCGGTGACATCCTTTTCGTTTTTGATATTGCCGATCGCCAACGGGTCTTGGCTGGATAGGCGATGATCCAGCACCATACGCGCCAGAAGCAGGCGGCGGGCGTCGCCGCCGGCGGCACCCAGCTTGGCCCCCTCGGTTGCCATCAGGGTGGCTGTCGTCGAGTGGTAGATGGCGCTGGACGCCTTGCGTGCCAGTGTCTGGATGTTTTTCTTTCCAACCTCGTCAGCGAGCGCAACGCTGAGCTGAACCGTGTTGCGCAGACGCCCCTTGAACTGGCCTGGCAGATCGTCGGCCTGGTCGAGGCGCGCCATCAGCTCTTCTTCCAAGTCCTTGTGGGCCCCGACTTTGGCCACTGCCCGCGTCGTGACATCAAGCGAATTGATGTTCGAGGTGCCTTCCCACAGGACGCCGAGATGGGCGTCGCGGACGAGTTTGGCGTTCACCCAGTCCTCAATGTAGCCGTTGCCACCGCGCACTTCCATGGCGCCGGTCGCGACCTGGATGTTGTCGCGGGCAGTGCGGTACTTGTGGGCCGCGGTCAGGATGCGGGCTACCCGTTCGGCGTGCTGGTCGCCAGCTTCGGCCTTGTCGAGCTGGTTGCCCAGATACAGGGTCATCGACAGCGCCTGCTCGGTCGGCAGCATCAGTTTCATCAGCTGACGGCGCAAAAGCGGTTTGTAGTAGATCTTTTCCTGGAAGGCCGAGCGGTTGCGTGCCGTTACCATGGCTTCGTTCAGGCAACGGCGCATCATCGCAGCGGCGCGTGCGCCATGCGAAAGACGGGACAGGGCAACCTGTGTCATCATCATCTTAAGGCCGCGGTTTTCATGTGCGCCGGTCGGGCCCAGAGCGTAGGCCAGAGCACCGCGGAACTCGATTTCGCCAGAGGCCATCGACCGGCTGCCCAGTTTGTCCTTGAGGCGGGCGATTCGATACTTGTTGCGTGACCCATCGTCGAGATGGCGCGGCATGACGAAAAGGGCGAGGCCCTTGTTGCCCTTGGGCGCACCCTGAGGACGGGCCAGCAACATAGCGAGATCACCGTCTGCACAGGAGCAGAACCACTTTTCCCCGTAGAGGCGCCAGGCGCCGTCTTCCCAGCGGGCTTCCAGCTCGATGTTCGAGACATCGGACCCGCCCGTGCGTTCGGTCATGAACTGAGCGCCTTTCAGGATGTTGCTCATGTCCTGCGTGACCAGGCGGTCGAGATATTTGTCCTTCAGTTCCTGATCGCCGTAGAGATCGATCATGGTGGCGGTGGTTTCGGTGGCCGAGATCGGGCAGAGCTGGCCAAATTCGGCCTGGCCGAAGATGTACTGGAAGACGAGCTTTGCCGTGTGCGGGATCTTATCGTGCCAGTCAAGTACGCCGGGGCGGTGAATCATCCGGGCAAAGCCGAACTCGCCCAGTGCAACGTTTTCCATTTCCCGATAGGCCGGATGAAATTCGATGCTGTCCTGCCAGTCGCCGCGCGGGCTGCGGTGATGCAGGATAGGGGTGTGCTTGTCTGCGGTGCGGGCCCAGTCGTCGATTTTGGTGCCGGTAATTTCACCTAGGCGCTGGAAATGCGGCGTCATGTGTTCGCGCAGATCGTCCTCCAGGTAGATTCGGGTCAGATCCTGCAGGCTTTTGTCGATATCGTAGAAGTTCGCTCCATTGCAGTCCGGCGCGATCCATTTCGTCAGCGGATCGTGGCTCACGACCTCTTTAGGGTTCTGAACGTTCATGATGATTCCTTTCGCAACTGTTGGGGCCGGAGTTCACGCAACCGGTGTGTGGTGGCCGGGTCCTCTGAACCGCTTGTTCCTCTTCGTTTTCCGAAAAAGTGCGGTTGAATGATTCTCGTCTTTCATTGTTCGAATAAACGTATGAAAGTTCGTTTAACCGAATTTCACTTGTGCGTCCAGCCGTAATTGTGTTTGCCAATTCTGGCCTACAATTGCGTGTTGCCTCGGCTGTGGGTTTTTTTTGGCGAAACGGGCGCGCGACCGCCATTAACGAGGTCCGCTGAGAGCCCTGAATTTTGTGTTTAAGTATATTAATAAAGGGAAATGACCTTCGCAGTTCGTCGCGAGTGCAATTTGCCTCATTCTGGATTCTGCCGCAGAACTTTCTTGCCAATACGCCGCACTACAGAACTGACCCTCGCCTGAATATATATTTGAACACAGCGGTAGACAGGCGAAATATGTTCTGATAATAGAACTGCGTCTGAATATACGATCATGGAATCGAAAGCAGATGGGCCTCGATGAGGCACGGAGGAAAAATCTTTGCGCCGCGAACCAGATTGCGGCTGCCGTTTAGGGAGAAGACCTAATGAACAAAGTAATCAAGTCCGCCTTGTGTGCGTCGGTGCTCGCCCTGGGTCTTGGGGCTGTTTCTGCTCCGGTCCAGGCCGCAAATGTTGATGGGCCTGCAGTGTTCTGGAAATTTTCGGTCTGGGGTAAGTCGCGCTCCTTGACTCGGGGCGTCGAAAAGCTGTCTGAGCGCCTGGCTGAAGAAACAGGGGGCAAGTTTCAGCTGAAAATTTTCTACGGCGAGCAGCTTTCCAAAACCAAGGAAAACCTCGACAGCATGAAGGTGAACTCGATTGAGGGTGCCCTGGTCTGCAATTTCTATCACCCCGGCAAAACCCCGACATTGATGGTGATGAGCCTGCCGTTCCTGCCGCTGACGGATTTCGATTCTGCAGCCAGAGCGCGCGAAGCTTTGTACGCGCATCCGGACTCTGTTGCTGAGATGGCAGAGTGGAATGCGATCATCTACGGCTCGACCCATGTACCGCAAAACGAATTCCTGGGCCGCGGTCGTACGCCCCAGACCCTTGAAGACTGGAAGGGTCTGCGCGTTCGCGCAGGTGGTGGAATCGGTATTGCCATGGAAGAACTTGGCGCAGTGCGTCAGGCGATGCCCGCAACCGAAGTTTACACCGCACTGCAACGCAAGACCGTGGACGCCGTGGCGTTCCCGTTCAGCTATGCCCATGCGGCCTACAAGTTGCACGAAGTGGCCGACTGGTTCACCTCGAACCTGACCCCCGGCACCGCTGACTGCCCAATCATTCTGAACAAAACAGCCTATGAGGCGCTGCCGCAGCAGTACAAGGACCTTTTGGATAGCCTAAAGGACGAGGTCGCGGACGTATATCGTGGCGTCTACACCGCCGCGGACGAAAAGTACCTGCCGGTCTTCCGTGAGGAGCTCACCGAGATTGAATACAGCGAAGCGGATCTTGCGGAATTCCGTGCGACCGTAGGCCAGCCGATCTGGGACAAGTGGGTCGCGGACAACAAAGGCACTTTCGACGCGCAAAGTGTGTTGGACCAAATCCTGGCCGCAGCAGCCGAAAACTGATGAGGCCGTAATAGGCCGGTGCCGCACAATGGCTGCGGCACCAGCATGTAGTGACGTACACACGGCAGTTGCGATCCGCTTTATTGCCTGCCGCTGTGTTCGACCCCGGCCCTAGTTGACTGGAGGAAGACTATTGAACCACAACGTCCCTCAAGGTGATGGTGTTTTGCTCAAGTGCAGCCACGCCTATTCACACCTCGAAGACTTTCTGAATGTCGTTGCCGCGCTGACTATTTTTGCAGTCATGCTCGCGACCACAGGTCAGATTTTTGCTCGGCTGGCCGGGTATCCCGTGCCCGGATTCCTTGAGGTTTCGGAACAAGCCATCGCGGTATTCGCATTCCTTGGTGCGGCGTATGCCCAACGCCATGATGCGCATATCAGGATGGAAATTTTGGTCGGTTCGCTGAGAGGGCGCAGCCGGTGGTTGGTCGAGGCCTTGGCGACTCTGGTCGGAATGATCGTGATGGTCATCCTGGTGCGTTATAGCTGGGACTTTTTCCTGAGCGCCTGGAAGACCGGTGACACCACCTATGATTATGGCATTCCGACCTGGCCATCCAAGCTATTGGTTCCGTTTGCCTTTTCGGTCTGGTTCGTACGCCTTGCGTTGGAGTTTATCGGCTTCTTGCGGTTGGCGATCTGGCCGAACGCAGAACCAGTGGCTGTGCCAATCGTCCGCTCTGCTGCGGAAGTCGCGCAGGACGAGATTGCGGAAACCTTCGGAGATGAGGCGGGTAAATGAATATTGAAGCTTTGTTTAGCGGCGCGCCTGCGGGTTTTTTCGGGATCGGCTACAGCGATCCGGCGTTGGTCGCAATCATTTGCATGGGAATACTGCTGGGTCTGGTCATAATTGGCACGCGCGTTGTGTTTGCCGCCGGCATTGTGGGCATTATCGGCATGGTCGAACTGATCGGCTGGCACGGTGCTGTCGGCAATATCGGGGCGATCCCACACTCAAAATCAGTGTCATTTGTTCTGGGCCTGATTCCCATGTTCATTCTGATCGGGTTTTTGGCGTTCCATGCCGGTATGACCAAGCAGTTGTTCGAGGCGTCCAAGGTCTGGATCGGGTGGGTGCCCGGCGGGCTTGCGGTGGCCACGGTTTTCGCCACGGCGGGGTTTGCCGCCGTGTCCGGTGCCTCGACAGCCACGACGGCGGTGTTTTCCCGGGTCGCGATCCCCGAGATGCTGAAAGCGGGATATGACCGAAAACTTGCTGCGGGTGTTGTTGCTGCAGGGGGGACGCTGGCTTCGCTGATCCCACCTTCGGCGATTCTGGTGATCTACGCCATTATCGTCGAAGAATCCGTCGGGGCGTTGCTTTTGGCCGGTTTCCTGCCAGGCATCTTTTCGGCGGCAGTCTATGCGGCAATCATAATCTTGTGGGCAAAGTTCAACCCCGATGCCGGCCCTGCCGTACGCGGGTATTCCTGGAATGAGCGTATTCGGTCGCTGCCGGGTGTCCTGCCGATTGCCGCCGTGATCGCGATTATCGTAAGTGCTATCTATACAGGCTGGGCGGCGCCGACAGAAGCTGGGGCACTGGGGGCGTTTGTCGTGCTGGTCATGGCCTGGATCAACGGCATGCGTTGGAAAACACTCAAAGCGGCGTTGATGGAAACGTCGCGGCTGGTGGTCATGATATTCTCGCTGATCTGGGGCGTTCTTATCTTTGGCCGCTTCCTTGGGTTCTCTGGCTTGCCTGAAACGGTTTCAGTCTGGATTCTGTCGTGGGAAGCCGATCCTTACCTGGTCTTGGTTGCGATACTGTTGGGCTATGTCGTGCTGGGCATGTTCATGGACGCAATCGGATTGCTCTTGCTGACGCTTCCGGTCGTCTACCCTGCGGTCATGGCCCTGAATGGGGGTATGGATGTAACAGCCGCCGACAGCGCATTCGGCATGAGCGCTACTCAGGCAAGTATCTGGTTCGGCATCATTGTCGTGAAAATGGCCGAGGTATGCCTGATCACACCACCAATAGGGATCAACTGCTTTGTCGTTAGCGGCGTACGCCCCGACATTGCTCTGTCAGATGTGTTCCGTGGGGTCGGGCTGTTCTTCGTGGCCGACGTACTGACCATCATCGGATTGATAGCCTTCCCCGGGATTATAACCTGGCTCCCTGCAATGATGAACTAACCCTGCTTGGGTGCCGGGTCCATATCTGCCCGGGTTTTGAAAGGAAAAGACATGCACGCATTCGTAGTAGATGGCCTGCGGACGCCGATAGGGCGTTACGGTGGATCGCTTTCAGGTATCCGTGCCGATGACTTGGCGGCCTTATCTATCAAGGCGCTTTTGGAACGCAATCCGGGCCTTGATCCGGCGGGTTTGGACGAAGTTGTCTTTGGCAACACCAACCAAGCCGGGGAAGACAGTCGCAATGTTGCACGCATGGCGGGGCTGTTGGCGGGCGTTCCCGAAACCGTTCCAGCAATCACGGTCAACAGACTTTGTGCCTCTGGCCTTGACGCGGTGGCGGTCGCGGCCACGAACATTCAGGCAAATGGCAACGATGTTGCCATTGCCGGTGGTGTCGAGAGCATGAGCCGGGCTCCGTTTGTAATGCCGAAGCCGGAAACTGCGTTCTCGCGCCAGACAAAGATCTACGACACGACGATTGGCTGGAGGTTTGAAAACCCTGCGCTCGAAGCGGCGTATGGTACCGAATCCATGCCACAGACGGCCGACAATGTGGCCGAGAAATATGGGGTTAATCGGGCCGATCAGGACGCCTTTGCGCTGCGCAGTCAGGCGCGATGGAAAAGGGCGCATGATGCCGGTGTATTTGCCGAGGAAATCCTGCCGGTGACAATCCCGCGCCGCAAGGCCGATCCGGTAATCTTTGACACCGACGAACACCCGCGCCCGAATACCGAGCTTGAAAGCCTTGCTCGCTTGCGGGCCATCAACGGGCCGGGCAAAACCGTGACCGCGGGCAATGCGTCAGGTGTAAATGACGGGGCCGCTGCGCTGTTGCTGGCAAGTTCACAGGGATGCGCGCGTCACGGATTAAAGCCTATCGCCAAGATCGTTGGGGCCGCCTCTGCCGGGGTGTCACCGAGCCTGATGGGCATTGGCCCGGTTCCGGCGGTGCGAAAACTGCTGGATCGTACCGGAGTTTCGATCGACGAGATTGACGTCATCGAGTTGAACGAAGCCTTTGCCAGCCAGGGCATTGCAGTGCTGCGAGAGCTTGGCATTGCCGAAGACTCGGAGCGGGTCAACCCGAACGGCGGCGCCATTGCCATGGGGCATCCTCTGGGAATGTCCGGTGCGCGCCTAGTCCTTACGGCTGCGCGCCAACTGGCGCGGGTCCAGGGCCGGTTTGCCCTATGCACGATGTGCGTCGGAGTGGGGCAGGGCGTTGCGCTGTTATTGTCCAAAGTCAGCGACACATGAAATGAACCGTTTGAAACGGTTGATCGAAGGTGTTTTTGAGCCCTGGGCACATCCTGCAAACTAGCTCTGACGTACACAGCCTGCCTCGCCAATTTCCGCAGGCTTTAAGCCGCTGGCAAGAACGCTTGTCGGCGGGCTGTCCGAAACTGCCAACGTTATCACCGAGTTCAATACAGACTGGCTTTGACCTGCTTTGAAAGCGCTGACTCGCCATATCCAATCTCAAGCGCCAAACCGGCGGAGGGTACAATATGTCACTGATACGATCTAGTTCAGCTCGCACCATGAGTGACCTTCAGGAGCTGATAGGTACAGAGATCGCGGTCTCAAACTGGGTGGTCGTCGATCAAGATTTGATCGACGAATTCGGGCGATGCACGAATGACGAACAATGGATCCACACCGATCCCGAACGGGCCAAGGCCGAAAGTCCGTATGGCGGCACGGTCGCGCACGGTTTTTTATTGTTGTCGCTTCTGACACGCCTTCAACGCGACTCGCACAGTTGGCCAAGCGATATCTCGTCGATTGTGAATTACGGGCTCGAGCGTGTTCGGTTTATCAGCCCTGTCACTGTCGATGCGGAAATTAGAATTCGCGTGAAATTGGCCAAATTAGAGCACCGAAAGAAAGGTGCAGTCTTTCTGCAACTCGACAATACGATGGAATTGAGAGGCAGTGAAAAACCGGCGCTGGCAGCGTCCAGCTTACTCATGGCATTTCCCAGTGAGGAGCGTGTCGATGCGTGACTTTATGGACTATGCGAATAGGCTCGTGCAATTTTCCTCACTCCTGGAAAGATCGATCAAAGTTGGTACGACCGCGCAGGCCAAAGCTCTGTCAAAAGCGACAGGTCAAGAGTTTTCCGTATCCGATCTGGGCACCGTTTCGAAGGCGTTTCTGAACACTTATAGCGAGCTACTGAAACAGCCTGCGGATCTCTTGGCATACCAAAGAAACCTCTTTTTCAAATCCTGGTCGATTTGGAGCAAGGCCTGGTTGCCGACAGAAGAAAAACCAAAAGACCGAAGATTCAACGACCCGAAATGGTCCAGCGATCCGTTGGCAAAACTCGCGAAGGATGCGCAACTCGCATTGGAAGATGCTGTGTCCGAGCTTCTGGCGTCGCTTCCGCAAGGTTCGAAAGACCACATGCGCGCCGAGTTTTATACCCGACAGCTTCTAAGCGCCCTGTCCCCAAGCAATTATCTTGCGTTCAATCCGGCGGCGCGTAACCGCTTCTTGGAAACGGATGGCCAAAGCCTTCTTGACGGATTTGCTAACCTTCTTGACGATCTGGAGCGAGGAGACGGGCGGCTCGATATTGCAACCAACAACGAACGTGCGTTTGTCGTCGGAAAAGACCTAGCAACAACCCCCGGCAAAGTCGTTTACGAGAATGAGCTCATGCAGCTCATCCAATATGACCCTTTAACCCCGACGCAGCACAAACGCCCTTTCCTGTATGTTCCGGCATGGATCAATAAATTCTACATCCTCGACATGCGACCTGAGAACAGCCTCGTGCGTTACATGCTCGAGCGCGGTCATACGGTATTCATCATTTCTTGGGTCAATCCAGATGCGGAGCATGCCGACAAGAGCTTTGAGGACTACATGAGGCTTGGTCCGATCGCCGCGCTTGACGTGATCCAAGAGGCGACAGGTGAAGACAGCGCCAACATCCTCGGTTTCTGTATCGGAGGCATCCTTGTCACTGCGACTCTGGCTTACCTGGCGGCAAAGGGCGAGGCTCACAGGATCGGCTCGGCGACCACCCTGGCCACGATGGTGGATTTCACGGATGTCGGCGAGATCGGTGTTTTCGTGGATCATGATCGACTGGACGCGTTACGCGAACACATGAAAGGCACCGGTTACCTGGAAAACCACCACTTGCAGGAAATGTTCTCGATGATCCGCGAGAATGATCTGGTGTGGTCTTTCCATGTGATGAATTACCTGATGGGCAAGAAACCCCCGGCGTTTGATCTGCTGTTCTGGAACTCCGACTCGACCCGCCTGCCTGCTGCCATGCTGCTTTGGTATCTTGAGAAGATTTATTTGCAGAACGGACTGCGGAAACCCGGCTTCCTTTCGATGGATGGGGTCGGCATCGATATTTCGAAAATCGAAACACCCTGTTTTGTACTTGCGACCAAGGAAGATCACATAGCGCCCTGGTGCTCGGTATACCCAACTGCCCAGCTGTTGGGCGGAGAAGTGAAGTTCGTTCTTGGCGGTTCCGGTCATATCGCGGGTGTCATCAATCCGCCAACCGGGCGGTCCAAGTATGGATATTGGCTCAACGATGATTGCTCCGGCTCGCCGGAAGAATGGCTCGCCAATGCCACTCATACGGAAGGTTCCTGGTGGCCTGAATGGGCCGAGTGGGTGGAATCAAAGGACAAGAGCGAGCGCGTGGCCGCAAGAAGACCTGGAGAGGGTGCGCTCGAGATTATCGAAGAAGCACCCGGAAGCTATGTGCTGACAAAATAACGCCTGAACGGCGATGGCCGCATCACTCACCAACAGAAAAACGTACCGAATAGGACGAAGGAGAACACCCATGAAGGACATCGTAATCGTATCCGCTGCCCGTACGGCGGTTGGTGGCTTTGGCGGCTCGCTGAAAGGGTTCACGCCGACCGAGATTGGTGCCGAGACGGCAAAGGCGGCGATTGAACGGGCCGGCATTGAGGCCAGCGATGTTCAACAGGCCTTCTATGGCAACGTGATCCATTCTGAGGCGCGGGACATGTACGTCTCGCGCACGGTGGCGTTGGAAGCCGGGGTGGCCAATAGCGCGCCGGCCCTGACAGTGAACAGGCTATGCGGTTCGGGACTGCAAGCTATCGTATCGGGTATCCACGCATTGGGAATGGGCGATGCCGAGATCGTGCTTGCCGGCGGGACCGAGAGCATGAGCCGCGCGGGCTATATGATCCCATCCGCGCGTTGGGGTCAGAAAATGGGCGACACGCAGGCCATTGATATGATGACGGCTGCCCTGCACGATCCGTTTGGCCATGGCCATATGGGCATTACCGCCGAAAACGTGGCCGAGAAGTATGGCATCAGCCGTGAAGAACAGGACGCTTTCGCGGTTGAAAGCCACCGTCGCGCCAGTGCGGCAATCGAAGAGGGTCGATTTGAAGAGCAGATCGTTCCCATCACAATCCGGAGCCGCAAGGGCGACGTGATATTCAAGACCGACGAACACGTGCGCGCTGATGCGAGTATCGAAAACATGGCCAAGCTGCGCACCGTGTTCAAGAAAGACGGCAAGGTCACGGCGGGTAACGCTTCGGGTTTGAACGACGGCGCCGCATCGCTGGTGCTGATGACGGCCGAGGCGGCCGCGTCACGAGCTCTGACTCCGATGGCGCGGGTCCTGTCCTACGGCCATGCCGGCGTGGATCCGGCCTACATGGGGATCGGCCCGGTGCCGGCCATGCAGGCGGCACTCAAGCGCGTCGGGCTGTCCGTAGACGATCTTGACGTTGTCGAATCCAATGAAGCCTTCGCCGCACAAGCCTGCGCAGTGACTGCTCAACTCGGGCTGGACCCGGCGAAGGTCAATCCCAACGGCGGTGCCGTGGCCATCGGTCACCCGATCGGTGCAAGTGGTGCCATTATTGCGACCAAGCTGCTCTATGAACTCAAACGGACCGGAGCAAAGCACGGCGCCGCCATCATGTGTATCGGCGGCGGTCAGGGCATTGCTCTTGTTGTGGAGAACCTGACTTGATGCGCGAAGATATTCACCTCATCGGAATTATTGGCGCGGGCACCATGGGCTCCGGAATCATGATCAACTGCGTTTCGCACGGTTTCAACGTCGTGCTTTGCGACAAGGATTCTAAGGTGCTTGGAAATGCGAAAGGGCGACTCGATACCTATTTGACCCGGCAAGTCGAGAAGGGCCGGATGACATCCGGCGACGCCAAACGGACGTCGGCCCGCCTGACATGCGTGGAGAATGTTGGCGCGCTGCACAACTGTGACCTTGTGATCGAGGCCGTATTTGAAAAACTCGATCTGAAAAAGATGATTTTTGCCGAGCTTGAAGGTGTCGTCCAGCGCAATGCGGTCCTGGCCAGCAACACAAGTTGTCTGCTTCTTGCCGACATTGCGGACGCACTTGAACACCAAGACCGGTTCTGCGGCATGCACTACTTCAGCCCGGCCGAGATCAACCCGATAGTTGAACTCATCGAAGGCCCGAGTACATCGCAGGATGTTCTTTCAACTGCGGCAAGCTTTCTGAACCGGACCGGCAAACATGCTATCCCTTGCAAAGATCAATATGGTTTTGCCCTCAACCGCTTTTTCTGTCCCTATTCCAATGAGGCCGTCCGCCTGTTGGACGAAGGTTTTGGCACTTGCGGCCAAATCGACGAAGTTGCAATGGATACCTTCGGCGTCGCCATCGGACCGTTTGCGGTGATGAACATTATCGGCACGGCAACGACGCTCCATGCCGTGCGAAACCTTGAACCTTTGGGCCCGTTCTATGCCGCCGCAAAGGGATTGATCGCCAATGGCGCCGATAACACCGCCTGGAAGCTTGAAGAGGCACCCGAAGCTCCCGACGCAAACCTTGCCAAATCAATTGCAGACCGTTTGACCGGAGCCATCCTGCTTCCCGTCCTCGAACAGTTGAAAGAAGGTTGCACGTCACTGGATGCCATCGACAGAGGTGCAGAGATGGCGTTCCGCTTCCGCAAAACTCCGGGAATCCTGATGAAGGAAAGAGGTGAGGAAGGTGTTCAACGCTTGATTGCGAAGCTCGCGGCGCAGTACCGGCACGACCCGACTTACGTGCCTGCCGCATTGGCATAGGGGTTCGATCTCTCCCGTCGTCACGGGCGCTTTTTTTAGGATTGGATGTCCGTGACGATGGGTGAAACAGCGCAATTCACCAATACAGATAGAGGAAACAGAGACTTGAAACTACTCGTGCCTGTCAAACGCGTGATTGACTACAACGTGAAGGTTCGCGTGAAAGCGGACGGTAGCGGTGTCGATCTCGCCAATGTCAAAATGTCGATGAACCCGTTCGACGAGATTGCGGTGGAAGAGGCGATCCGCCTGAAAGAAGCTGGCAAAGCGGACGAGGTTGTCGCCGTTTCGATCGGCGTCAAGCAGGCGCAGGAGACGCTGCGGACCGCGCTGGCTATGGGCGCCGACCGCGCGATCCTGGTTGTGGCGGCGGATGACGTGCACACCGATATC